>CAZPSM010000031.1:0-20410 GCA_964589125.1 uncultured Hyphomicrobiales bacterium
TTGTTCTTGAGCGGGATGTTCTAAAGCATTCTTTATCGGAGTAGCAATACCTTCGATATCGTATGGATTAACAATAATTGCCTCCCCGAGTTCATTTGCAGCACCGGCGGTTTCGCTAAGAATCAAGACACCGTGCCTATTGTTTCGTGTAGCAACATATTCCTTCGCCACCAAATTCATCCCATCACGTATTGGTGTTACAAGGGCTACATCGCTAATGGAATAAATAGATGCCAATTGTTCAAATTTAAAGAATTTATATTGATATAGAATTGGAGTCCAATCTATACTCCCATAAGTAGCGTTTAAATTGCCAACAAATTCATCTAAAAGCCGCTTTGTTCGCTGGTAATGTTCGACTCCAATTCTCGACGGAACAACAACAAGGACCATAATCACTTTCTTGTGCCATTGTGGGTTATTCCGAAGGAAAGTTTCATAGGCTTCGAGTCGGTTCAGGATTCCCTTTGTGTAGTCTAATCGGTCAATCGAGACCATTACTTTAATGTTGTTTCCAATAACTTTTGAAAGTCTACTCGTTTCTTTCTGAACATTCTTGTTGTTAATAGCATTGTAAAATTTGTCGAAATCAATACTTATCGGAAAAGTTCCAACTTTTACTATGCGTTCTTTTGTAATCACTTTATCGACATTGTTTTCGTATCCCAAAATACGAAGCACACATCGCAGAAAGTATTGAGAATAATGTAGGGTATGAAAACCAACCAAGTCCGCACCTAAAATTCCTTCTAATATCTCGCTTCGCCAGTTTTTCGGCAAAAGCCGAAAAGTTTCGAATTCAGGAAACGGGATATGGAGAAAAAAACCAATCGGGGAATTCCCAATATGAGACCGAAGAAGGTTCGGAAGTAACATAAGATGATAATCGTGAATCCAAACAATATCATTCGGTTTAACTACTTCCAATATAGCTTTCGCAAACAATTCATTAATTTTTTTATATGTGAGCCAATACGATTCTTTGGCTTCCACAAATGATGGGAAATAATGGAAAAGAGGCCAAATAACTTTGTTGCAGAAGCCATGATAAAATTTATCCATATCTTTTTCGGGTATGTAAATTGGATGTGCTCCAAACTCCTTCAACGCTTTCGACTTTAACTCTTCACGCTTTTGCTTATTCGATATATAAACTCCAGGCCAACCTATCCACAATATATTTGGTTTAGCGCCGGATTGCTTTTTAACAAATTCAATATAACTTTTTAGACTGGATGCTAAACCACCCGCACTTTCTTGCAACTTTAATATACCACCCTCTTCATACACAGTAAAAGGTAATCTATTCGAAACAATCAAAATTCTTTTTTTGGCTTTGGTTACCAAAGTTCTTGCAATTTATTGTTATACAAAATGTTATACCTTGTTTAAATGATTTTACTTAAACGAAAGGCTATTGCGAATATTTTAAATTATATAATATTCAGAAGGATACTGTGGTATGAACAATTACAGCCGATTTTTATCATTCGGAAGCAAAACAAGGAATGATACGGGACAACTACAACAATAAGATATATTTACATCATAGTAAAGTTGATGAAAGGTTCTTTGAAGTCGGGCATCGCATTTACGACTAATTCCACAAGCCCTCCGTAGTAGATTCCCGACTTTTCTTTCGCACCGTAGAAATCGAGCAGGTCCCGGATTTGTCCTTTGCAATTTGAACAAGGAGCACATACATATTTTGGCATCTCGGGTCCCGGCGGTTCATTTTGAAAGGCATCGAGAATCTGCTTAAACTTTTTCTTTCCACTAATGTGCATTCTCCAGTCTGAAAAATTATAAGGCGACATAACAGCAAAGCCACTTCCACCACCACAGCAATAATTCCGAACGCCGTGGGGCTCCATTTCCCGGAACTTTGGAGCAATATGCCGAAGAACACGTCTTTGCGGTTCAACAATTCCCATAATTCTGACCATATTGCAGGGGTCGTGTAAAGTTACCGGAAAATAATTCCGTTCTGGGTCAAGTTTCAACTTGCCACTAAATACCAGGTTTTCAATAAATGTCATTGCATTTTCAATTTTGACATCGGTGCCGACAATGCGGTCTGCTACAACCCCTAATGCTTTGGTCTCGTGTCCACATTCACCCATCAAAATTTTCTTTACCCCGAGTTTCTTTGCAATTTCAATGTGTCGAAGAACAATCCTTGCAAGTTGAACATCGTCGTAGAAGGCGCCATAGTTTACCCCATCGTAACCAACTAAATCGCTCGAAAGTGTCCATTTAATTCCTGCTGCGTCGAGTAGGATTGCAAAAGCACCCGGATTTTCGGGCCAAGCAAGAAACTCACCAGCATTATGTATTAGAAGTACATCAGCCCCGGCAACATCCCACTTAGTTTCGACAGTAATGCCTAATCGCTCGCTCAAGTCCTCGTCGATAAACTCAACATTATCCTTGACGACCTCGGGAAGCATTCCTGTGCTTGAACCCACAAGTAGTTGTTGAATAGTTCCCTTTTCATGTAGTTCCTTGGCCGCGATACCCAATTCTTGACTGAAAAGTTTACGAAGTTCACGAGTAATTAAGCCATTATCTACTCCAATTGGGCATGCTTGTGCACAACGCCGACAAAGTGTGCAACGATAACTTAATTCAACGAGTCTTGAAATCAACGTCCAGTTAAGGGTAATGTCGCCGACTTGAAACTTTTTGATAATCTGACTACCCGGCTTGACGTATTTGAAATACAAGCGCCGTAGGATTTCAGCCCGATATGTAGGCCGATAAATTTCAAGGTAACCACTTGCTTCGTAAATTGGACATTCTTGGCTACAGGTTTGGCATTTTGCACAGTGTTCCATTGAAAGAATAAGTGGTTGGAGAAATGTCCAATTATCTTCTTTCGAAAATAATTTTATTAGCCCAGCAATAAATCGCTCTACAAGTTCCTGTTCTTCCTGCTCATTTTTCGGTCGAGGAACACCAATTGCAACAACACCGTCGAGCGAAGCATCAATGGTATCTTTTACCGATTCACTCAGCTTCTTAAAACCGGGGAGTTCTTCTAATTTATCGTATGGAGGAGGAAGTTTTATTTCGTCGGTGGGTTGGGCTTCAACCATAGGATTGAGTTTCGGATTGCTAATATCGGTTATCTTTAACTTTTTACGCTCAGCCATTTTTTTTCTCCTTTGTGGGTAATGAGGATGCAATAACAAGCCAAGTAGATTTTCCATCGGTACCAATATGTGGAGCTGACCATCGGACAGGAAAGTTTAGCTGTTTTTCGATTTTCTTTCGCAACTCAGTTCCAGCAAAGTTTGGTTCGTCATCCCAACGAACTTTATGATAAGTAAAGTATTTAGCAAAGAAATGTGTCATATGTGTGAACGGCAAATAGAATAGGAAAAAAGAAAGCAAATATAAATGAATATAGCCACTTACCGAAAACCTCGGAAAGGCAGAAAATGAAAACACACCATAGTAGAACGAAACCAAATGCAATACTGCATTACCTGAAATCAACCATAACAGAAGGGTAAGGTAAAGAGCCCCTATCAATACAATGTTAAAATAGTGGCTCGGGTTCGAGTAAAGCGATAGGTTAGAATCGAAAATCCGTTTTCCAAGCAAAACAATTGCTCCAACAATACCCAGAATTGCAGACGCCCAAGACAATCCCTCGACAATGCCAAAGAACACATCCCCCTCAATAGGATAAGAGCTTGGCTCACCAATAAAAATTAAACCCAGCAAAGTTAAAAGTGTAGTACAAATATACAAATAAAGGGCAAAATGGAACGGAAATGAACCAAACCAAAGCGAACGGTTATGCTCCCAAACACCCTTTAAGAACACAATTTCTTTAAACATTGTCCAAAGTTCGTTCAAAAAGTCCTTTTCTTGTGGCTTGTTCCACCATTCATAGTCTTCGAAGTAAGAACCCCCATAATCGGCTTTGTTTTTCTCGTGTGGAACTGGATATAATTCCCAACGCAAATGGACGGGTGCTGTTGCAATTCGGACTATCTTACTAACAACAAGAATAATAAAAATTAATAGAGCAAAATAAAAAGCAAAATGTAACAATTCCATCTTTTGTCTCCGCTTTTAATGAATTTTAAAAGAGCGGTTGAACACACTTTAAAAATTAATTAAATATGGGCTTCCTGTCTTCGGGGGAACCAGGAAGCCCCGTTCTATATTTTTGTTAAACGCACCCCGTCGGTTTCGCTAAACCAGCAACTTTGCAAGCACCTTTTGCTGGTCCCGATGGGAATAAATCGTAAATTTGCTTCAATGAGAATCCAGTTTCTTTACAAAGTTTCCGAATCATTGGAGCAATACCGTATTGCTTGTAGTAGTCGCGTAAGTAGTTAATAACCTTCCAATGGTCTTCGGTTAACTCTGCAATACCTTCGGTTGAAGCAAGCGCTAAAGCAACTTGAACATTCCATTCTTCTGGATTTGCGATAAATCCGTCTTCATCGACTTCGATTTTGATTTCATTCCACTCAAATAATGGCATATTATATCTCCTTATTCAGTTTAACATAAACCACATATTTATGGTACCTTATCCTTCGTAGATGACTTTCCCAGTTTCAGGATCACGTGGAGCAATTGCCCCGGTAAACGGGTCTTTCATTTCGATATAACCACACGGACAGGCTTCGGCACATTTGTTGCACCCTTTACAAAGTTCAAGTTTAAATGTATAGGTTTGGAACCTCTGCATCGGTTTATGAATAACCTGGTCTTGGCAAATGCTCCAACAAGTTCCACAATCGAAACAAGCCCCACAGCTCATACATCTTCGACTTTCATCGATTACTTGCTCTTCGGTAAAGGTGCAGGTAAATTCTTTTTCGAGTTCCGCCAATCGCTCATCGGGCGGAAGTTTCAGCATTTCATTGCGATACTTTTCAGTATAATAAGAAAATACGATTTTATCCTTTGTTGCGATTGGATAAGAGAGTTCTGGGTCGCTTTCTATCGGGATACCACGGAAATTGCTATGTATGGTTTCTGCTGCCATACGTCCCTGATAAATCGCTATCGTAACCAGACCTAATTCAATATCATCGCCACCAGCATAAACCTTTGAATCTTTTGTTTTAAATTGTTCATCGACTTTAATCCAATCTTTACCTTCGCGAAGATGTTCCAAGCCATAGAAATCGGGTTCTTGGCTTATTGCTGCAATAATTGTATCGCATTCATAAGTTTCCTCGGCTCCTTCGATAGGAACTGGACGGCGGCGCCCCGATTCATCTGGCTCACCAAGTTGCATCTTCTGGCATTTAACAGCAACAACTTGCTCTCCGTCCAACAATAACTCTTTCGGAGCCACAAGGAAAACGATATTTACTCCTTCTTCCTCGGCACCAACGATTTCTTCCTCGATTGCTGGCATTTCTGTCCTTGTTCTACGATAAAGTATTGTAACCTCGGCACCAAGTCTTTTCGATACCCTTGCAGCATCGATGGCAGTATCGCCACCGCCGACAACAAGCACTTTTCTTCCAACATCAATCCTTTGTCCCGAGTTTATGCGGTTCAAGAATTCAGTTCCTGTGAAAACGTTTGGAGCATCTTCTCCCGGGAGCCCTAAATTCTTTCCTTTATGTGCACCGATACCTACAAAAACAGCATCGTATTCATTACGGATTGTTTCGTAGGGTATATCGCGTCCAACTGCAACATTACATTTGATTTCGACTCCAAGGTCAACAATTCGTTGAATTTCTTTATCTAACACATCTTCGGGGAGTCTGTACTTTGGGATTCCATAACGAAGCATCCCACCCGGTTTGCTAAAAGCTTCGTAAACAGTTACCTTGTAACCACGCCGAACAAGTTGATATGCGCAAGACAATCCGGCGGGACCGGCACCAACGACAGCAATCTTTTCGGGATAGACCTCATCTGTAATTTTTGTCAAAGGGAAATTATGTTTTAAAGCATAATCCCCGATAAAGCGCTCAACACTACTAATAGCGACTGCACCATCTTTATATTGACGATTGCAACTTTCTTCGCAAGGATGAGGACAAACCCGCCCACAAACTGCTGGGAAAGGATTTCGCTCGGCAAGAATGTCGAAAGCAAGTTTATATGATTCGTCGTATGTCCTACCTCGGTCTTCGGTTTGAGCAATTGCCAAAAGAATTTCGCGGATTTTCGTCCCATTGGGACAACCAGTTCGGCAAGGAGCTAATTTGGGAAGATGAGTCGGGCGAAGTGGAGATGTTTCTACCCCAGAGGCTCCGGTGCTCGTTGCTCTAATTTTTCCCAAAGGCTTCTTATCTTTTTTTACAAGTCCCATTTCGCACCTCTTTCAAATATCTGAAAATATAATTTATAAGTTCTCGCTTAATATCCACCGTATGGATACATTCCTTGCTTGATTTTATCCATATCCGAAAGCAAATTATCATGCTTTGTTTCATCGTAAAGTAAATATTGAAGAATATACACAGCAATCGGCGATTTAACATCTTTGAGTGCTTCTTTTGCCAACGATATGGTTTTCTTTTCGATGTCATCGTGGTCTTGAACGAGCGACCAAAATGTAGCTAAATCGTCAAGATTCATTTCAATTGGCTTGCTTTCGAAATGGTCAATAATCAACTGCTGAGCTCGACGATGCATCACAGAGTCTTGACGGATAATTTCCATAACAAGATGAACCAATGGATTATCGGTTTTCTTTATAATTTCCGTTGTATTTTTGATTGATGCATCTTCGATTTTTTGCCATCGCTTTAAAAGTTCAATAAGATTTTCCAGTGTTTCTTTTTGTGTTGCCATATTTTTCTCCATTTTTAACAATTTAAAATTACCAAAAACAAAAACTATTTAGCGATATTAATTGGATTTTTGTATTTACAAATGTTTTTATACATTTTGCATAGTTCAACAAATTTTTTCGACCACCCCGGGCATCCGAGGCTATGCAAATGCAAATAACTGGCGAAAACATTCTGTTTAAGCAATCCATCACGAAAGTTAATTGCTCCAACACCACGTTCAACACTGACACAAGTTTCCACCCGAGCACTTGTTTCGGCAACAAAAGAATAATGGAACTCGTGAGCTCTAATTTTTGCTCCTATCTCGAAATATGGATTAATTGAATCAACCGTTCCTTCAAAATACCCGTGGCCAACAGGCTTTTTGCTAAGTGAAATGGTTATCGGAAAAATACCAACCAATTCATAAGTTTTATCAAGTTTGACTTTTTCGGCAAGATAAATTAATCCACCACATTCAGCAAAAATTGGGAAACCTGTGCTGGCTTTCTCTTTCAAATCGAGCATCAGACTTCTGTTTTGCGAAAGTTCGTGTGCATAATTTTCTGGGAATCCTCCGCCAATATAAAGCCCGTCAATATCGGGGAGCGAAGGCTCGTCGAAAGCAGAAATAGGAACTAACTCGGCTCCCTCGTTTTCCAAAGCCTCGAGGTTCTCCGGATAATAGAATGTGAAAGCCCTATCGTATAAATAACCTATCTTTACATTCTTTATTTGAGATTTTACTTCTTTTCGGATTTCCTTCGCAACAAAGATATCGTTTGCAGAATTCCCAATCTCAATTATTTGAGCAATATCGACATAATTTTCGACTATCGTCCTTGCATTTTCAATAGCGAGGCTGGTTTTTTCGTATTCTTGTGGTGTAACAAGTCCTAAATGTCGTGAAGGGAACAGTTCAATGCCGGTCAAACGAGGAATTGCGCCAACGACTCTAACACCTGCAATTTCTTCAATAGATTTAGTAATAATTTCTTTGTGTCGCTTTCCCGAGTAGTTGTTGATTATCACTCCTGCAAGATTCACTCCAATATCGAGATACTTTGCACCCAGAACAATAGCCGCGGCAGTTCGGGTCATTTTTGCAACGTTTATAACTAGTATTACAGGGGTTTCCAACAATTTTGCCAATTCTGCTGTGCTGTGGGTTCCTTGCTCATCGAAACCATCGAAAAGCCCGCGATTGCCCTCGATAATAACAAACCCATTAGAATGGGTGTTCGAAAGGAAGGATTCTAAGACACGTTCTTTACCCATAATAAATGTGTCGAGATTTCTTGCGATAGAGCCAGAAGCTGCCGAAAGCCAACTTGTATCGATATAATCTGGTCCTTTTTTGAAAGGAAAAACCTCGAATCCTTTGTTCTTCAATACGGAACAGAGCCCTACGGATATAAGCGTTTTCCCGCTATCACCCGAAAGACCTGCAATCACAACCCGAGGCACTTTAATGTTCATAACTCACCAGTGTGAAAAACAAAGGGGCTCCTTCGAAAAGAGCCCCATTCCACATCATTCGTTTTGAGCACCTTCTTTGTGTGGAATTTCGAGATAGCTTCCACCAAAGTAAGTGTAAACGAGTCGTCCAGAGTTTACCAACTCTTTTATTGCTTCTTTGCACAAGGCTTTATCGCAACGGTCTTCGCCGAATAGTTCTATGGCACCTTTTGTCAAATCGGTCGCTTTCCATTTCTTCAGCCCCATCGTATCTTTCACCATTTTGAACATTGCCTCGGCAACTTCTTCAACTGATACTTGCTCTGCCATAACCCCTCCTAATATGTTAAATGAACAGAGGTCTTATATGTTAGACCAGCATGTTTGAAATCGTCAATATGTTGTTTAGTAAATTCGATACCAGTTAATTGGAAGAACTTTGGCCAGCCAATTCTTTCAATCCATTCACCAACGCGTTCGTGTTTGTGTGCATTCGCTGCCCATACCTCAACAATATTTTTAACAGTTTGAACAACTTCGGGCCATCGAGGTGGATTATTGGGCAAATAAGGCACAGCCAATTTGGAAAACATAGGTTCTGTTCGAGCATTCGAAACCTTTCCACCAACCCATATTGAAATACCATCTGTATCTGGGTTGTTCAATGGAAGGGCAGGGCAAACTGTGTAGCAATTAGCACAGAACATACACTTCTCTTCCTCGATTTCCACCGTCGGCTTACCTTCGAAAGACGCGGGACGAATAGCCGCGGTTGGACAAGAGGCAACAACATTAGGTATTTCACACACTTTGGGTAGCAAATCTCTTTTTACAACAGGTGGGCGAGTGTGAATCCCAAGAATTGCAATATCAGAACAATGTACTGCACCACACATATTCAAACAGCAAGCAAGCGATAAACGAATTTTGGCTGGGAGTTTCATTGTTTTGAAATAATCAACTAACTCGTCCATAACTGCTTTAACGACTCCGGAAGCATCGGTCGCTGCCGAATGGCAATGGACCCAACCTTGAGTATGCACCATACTGGATATTGCATTGCCCGTTCCTCCTACGGGGTGCCCTAATGCTTCCAATTCCTGAATCAGCGGCTCTATTTTATTAGGGTCCGTCAAAAGGAATTCAACGTTGTGTCGCGATGTAAATCGAAGATAACCATCGGAATACTTTTCCGCAAGTTCTGCGAACTTTCTAATTTTTACTGTGCTTAACAGTCGTGGTGATGCTGCCCGAACTGTGTAAAGTTTGGCTCCACTTTCAGCAATATGCACAAGTACTCCCGGCCGAGGTATTTCGTGGAATTTCCATCGTCCATAATTCTCCTTGACAATCGGAGGTAAAAACTTCTCGTAGTGCGGAGGTCCTATGTCTGTTATGCGTTTTTGTGTTGTTTCTGCCATTTTTTTCTCCTTCTTTAATTCTACAATCTAATTAAATTACTCATCTGCTAAGGAATCTTCGTAGAAAACATAAGGATTGGTTCGTGGATGCCGAACCATTTCTGGTTGTGGGTCTAACCCAATTGCTTCGAGGAAGTTGCCCAGCCCGACGCGTTGAACAAATTCACCGACTCGTTCGCGATTCTTTCCTTCTTCAACCCAAGGCTCAAGTATTGCATCAATAAGCTCAACAACGTCGTTGTAGGATTCTTCATCGTCAAGTTTAACAAATGGGACAATTACAGATGAAAGTATTGCCCCTTCGACTATCGGTGCCTTTGAACCAAGCAGAATGACTGCACCACGGTCTTTGCCGGGAGCCAACGCCTTCGGCATTACATTAATACAATGCATACAATGACGGCAACTACTGTTGTCGATTGTTAAGGTTTTGCCATCCCACTCGATACATTTACCTGGGCATAGCATAGCAACTTCTTTGGTAATATCGACTCCGTTATTTGCATATTCAAGGACTTTTTCTTGGTCGATTTGAATTTCGTCGCGCCAAGTTCCAATAACAGAGAAATCGGCTCGCGCAACGGATGCAACACAATCGTTCGGGCAACCCGCCATTTTCATCTTAAATTTATATGGGAACGCAGGACGGTGCAATTCGTCTTGATAATGTTGAGTTAAAAAGTAAGTCAACTTCAACGTATCGTAGCAAGCCCATTCACATCGAGCAGGCCCAACGCAACAACTCGGTGTTCTAATATCGGAACCCGAACCGCCAAGGTCAAATCCAGCTTGGGTTAATTCTGCAAAAGTTGGTTCAAGTTCTTCGGTTCTCGTTCCAAGGAAAATAATATCGCCGGTCGAGCCGTGCATATTAGTCAAGCCGGAACCGTGACGGTCCCAGATATCACATAGCGTCCGAAGCGCTTCCGATGTATAAAACCATCCCGCTGGATGATTGATTCGCATCGTGTGAAAATGCGAAATATTGGGAAACTCTTCGGGAACATCGGTATAGCGACCAATAACACCACCGCCATAACCCATAACACCAACGATTCCGCCGTGCTTCCAATGGCCTATTTTTTCCCGATAGGACTTTTCGAGAAGCCCCAAAAGGTCGTTTGCCATAGGATTCCACGAAGCAGCGGCTTTAATTTCTTTCACAAAACTTGGCCATTCTCCCTTCTCCAACTCATCGAGCAGGGGAGTTTCGTAGTTTTTCTTTTCTTCTGCCATATCAACTCCTAATTAAGCATACAAAAAACATAAAAAATTAATTTTTATTTAAAGCAAAAATTGCTTGCTTGCTATCGCGACCATACATTTTCAAAAAGGTTAACCCAAGAAATCGATAAATCATGTGAGCAAACTTCGAATAGGGCATATACCATAACAGAAAATAAACTAATATAAGATGCACAAAATAGGTTGGATAGCCCAAAACTGCTGTATGCATCAAACGAAACATTACACAAAGCAAGCCAGTTACAGCCACACCCCAAAGAACCCAAAGGAAAAGTAAATCGCTATAACTCGAACGCCCTTCGTTAGATGGAGTTTTGTAGCGTCGAAGAATACACATCAATCCACCAAAGACTATCAAAAAGCCTGCAAAAATACCAAAAAGTTTCGTCAAAAGCCCAGCAAATTCACGTAACTGCTCGGAATCGTGAATATCAAAACCCGTAAACATTGCCAACGGTAAGTTCATATCTTCCGGAAGAATTTGCCCAAAAATTCCGACAACATTTACCACAACAACTGCCGTAGCAATCATCGCTCCAACAAAACCATAGAAAATGAAGAGATGTCCCCAAAAACGAGAACTGTTCGTTTTACAATCTTTGAACTTTTTATGAACTGCGAGTTCCTTTATGACTTCGAACACCGCTTTCCAAAAAGAAAGAACACGGGGACGGTCGAGATGGCATTTTAAATTCTTCCAATATTTTCTATAACCCCAAAAAGCAAAAGCAAATATCAGAACATTGCCAGTCATAAACAAAGCCTCGATGGGTCCGTGGGCAATAAACTCCTTGTACCGAAACGCCCCCGCTTTAATAGGGAATAAGTTGGACAAATTCCAGTCTTGCGTTACCATTACCAAAATCGAAATCAGAACAATAGGAACTAAAAGCAACCAAGGCAAGTATTTCGGCGGCGAGAGTGCCTTCCCCATAAAGCGAGGAACTGCATAAAATTTATAGACATAGTCGCGAAGTGCCGACATCATATCTGCTGGTCTTGCCCCGCGAGGACATTGCCGACTGCATTCCATACAACCATGGCATAACCAAATATCTGGGTCGGAAAGTAATTGCTCTTTCATTCCCCAACTTGACCATATCATTTCCTTACGCGGGAAAGCATTCTCTTGCGGCGAAAGGTCGCAAACAGGTAGCGCATTGGAAGCACTTCTTTAATGTTTCGCCCCCGCGCTTCTTCAAATCTCGAATAAATTCAATATCGTTGTCTATTTGAATCAAATCCCGCAAAACGAACCTCTTCGATTATTGAACATTTAAATATTCCTTCCGAAGTTGAATAGTTTTTTCACCAAAAATGCTGAACCGAAGCCAACGAAATCCAAATTTCAAAAGTTCAACATCGTCTTCGCTCAATTTTTTTATGTAATCATCATCAACTTCAAATCTTTTAAAAAAGCTGCTATCGAACAAAAACTTACGGAACTTATCGATATCGTAGCAAACCATATAAAACATTTCTAATTTAACTGGTTCGATAGCCCTCGACGTTATAAAAAACTTATGCAAAGAAATTTCCTTGAATAGTTCCCCAAGTAGTTGGTAAGATTCGGCGCCCTGGTCGGCAAACCACTCATCGACCGACCAGGTCTTCTCGGTTTCGAAACCTTTGCAAACATCTTCTTTAATTAAAAAATAGAACTCTTCGCCACTGTTTTGTTTTTCTGCTTCGTTGGGCGAGGCAATTCCCAACGGAAACATCCGGCAGCTCCACGGTCTATCGTTATAAATTGAACAGCCTTGTTCGGTCACAAATGGACAATTCAGGGTCTTTTCGTCCATCTTCAACATAACAATAGGATGGCGTAGATTCGAAGCAATAGGCAAAATAGTATATTTATCGAGGAATTCTCCCGAACTTATTCCCAAGGCTTTTCTCATTCGGATTATATCGTAGGGGGTTAGAAATATATTAACATCATTGCAGCATTTATTGAAGCATTCAACCCCTGGTTTGCATTCGAATTTGAACGTTTCGCCGGTTTGTAGCCTTGGATAATTATCCAAAAGTCCATTATCTAAAGTACGTGCATTTTTACTAAACATATTTACCCCATATCAACCCAAATAAGCATTTTTGATATCGTTCTCTTTTGTAACAGGGTATGGTCCTTCGTAACCATTGAAAGGATTAGACATAAATCGATATGAAGCCTTTACGTTATAGTTGTTGAACATCCAATCCCATCCACGTTTGAAATAATTACATTCATCATTCACACAAACGTAAAGATACTCCACACCCCAATCTGAATCAACAGGCAAGTAAACCTTCTTAATTTCTTCACCACAATATTTACAAACTAATTTGTCCATTTTCAATTCATCCTTCATTTTGCTATTTTGGGTCGAAAGGCAGAATTTAAATGTAACTCGACATCTAAATCCTGCATTTCAGCCATCAATTTTCAAAAAACACGGTGCCTTCGCGGAATGACCCGCGAAGGCACATATTAATTACATTATGTGAATAATATCGCGAGTAAACACATTCCAACTATCGCTCTTTCGGTCGTAGGTCATATTGACAAACTTTTCCCAGTTCGGGTCGAGCGAAGGCTTATCGGCACGGAAGTAGTAGCCGGGCCATCTGGTTTCTTCGCGGAAAAGAATTGCTCGGATATGTGCTTCTGCTTGGTACATACGATGGATGTTTTCCCAACAACGCATCAATTCATGGAGGTCTGCGGCAGCTAACTTATCGGCATCTTCCTTCAAAAATTGTAACAATTGAAGTCCCTTTTCGAGCAAAGGCTTGCTTGTTTTGAATTGCGAAGAAACACCGCCGGCATACTCATCCATTAATTTTTGCAAACGGAACATAAACATCTTCGGTCGAATATAGTTCGGGTTGATGTCGGGGTCGGTTGTTTCTTTGCTATGCTTTTCGAACAATTCAAGAGGACGATACACTTTTGCCTTCAATTCCTCGATTTGGTTCGAATCGTAGCTTAATTGTGGGTTTTCCTTTACTATGTATTCAATAGCACCTTTCGCAGCGATACGTCCTTCTGCGTGTGAGCCCGACGAGAACTTATGGCTCGACGCACCAGAGGCGTCTCCGGCACAGAATAGTCCTTTAACGGTCGACATATTTGTATAACCCCAGAAGTATTCTGGCGGTGCAAGGTCTTTCGGTCCACTTACCCAAGCACCGGAGGCGCCGGAATGCGAGCCAATGAAGTAAGGTTCGGCGGCTGCAATTTCCGATGGAGCTTGTTCGGGAAATGTGTTCGTTGCTGCCCACAAAATTGCTTGGGAAATAGTCATATCGAGAAAGTCTTCCCATGCTTCTTCTTCCAATTCTTTCATTTTCTTTTTGTATGCTTTCGGGTCGTCTTTGTATTGGTCGGCGATTTTTTGAATGGCTTCTTCTGTTCGCATATAGATTGGTCCTTTTCCCTCCATAGTATCGAGCATACCCAACCAGTTTCGCAGATTCGCTGGGATTGGCTTTACTTTTCCGTAAGGAAGCCATTTTTCGAGTTCATCGGTTCTTTCGACCATATAATCGCCACCGAAAGCATTCGTTGCTCGGGATTTGAACAACAAGAACCAAGCACCAACCGGTCCATAGGCATCCTTGAAGCGAACGGGGATAAAGCGAACCTCTTGGCAGGTCATTTCTGCGCCAGCCATAATTGTGAAGTAAGCACTTGAACCCGAGTTCCAAGGTGGATACCATGCTCGACCAAGACCCTCACCAGTGGAACGTGGACGGAATACGTGAACAGCACCGCCCATCGCTACCAAGGTAGCCTTTGCTTTGAACACATAGAACTTGTTTTCGCGAACGCTAAATCCTACTGCACCAGCACAACGGTCACCATCGAGCAACGGTTCAACGATAAAGACTCGCTCATAGATATTTTCCATCCCAAGTGCATTTTTCGCTGCTTCGGCAACAACAACTTTGTATGATTCACCATTAATCATAAGTTGCCAGCGACCTTCGTGAACATAGTTGCCTTCTTCGTCCTTCCAAATTGGAAGTCCCCATTTTTCGAACAGATGCACAGTGGAATCAACGTGGCGAGCAATATTTGCAACGAGGTCTTCGCGGGTGATACCCATCAAGTCGTTGCGAACATAATCGACATAGTCTTTTACAGTGTTTTTCCCAGAATGCAAATCGACGTATTGGTTGATAGCAGAAAGCCCCATGGCTACAGCACCACTGCGGTCGAGCACTGCTTTATCTACCAAGGTAACCTTCAAGCCATTCTTTTTCGCCCAGTATGATGCTTCGACTGCTGCACCACAAGCAGCCATACCTCCGCCAACAATTAATAAATCGGTGTTGACTTCTACGGTTTCAAATGGTCCCATTTCATTTCTCCTTTTAATCCTACATTATACAATTATTTCGACAGTGTAAATAAAGAATCCAATCGCAGAGAGGCTGGTTCAGTGAAAAGTAACGGGCTCGAAAGGTCATCGGTCGAAGTCTCCCAACCTCCATCGGGAACAGCCGTTCCCTCTTGAGTTGTTCGAATCGGGAACTTAAAGCGTTTAAGTTCTCCATTACGGAACTTGACAGTCCACATAATTGAATCACTACTTCGCATCGGCGTAACTTGTGCACCGAGAGGCACAAAGTCCGCATAACCACGAACTTCAATTGCTTGAGTTGGGCAGATTTTCACGCAGTTGTAGCATTCCCAGCAAAGCTCGGGTTCACGGTTGTAGGCTTTCATTGTCTCTTTGTTCAAAACCATTAAATCGTTTGGACAAATATGCTGGCAAGCAGTTTTGTCCAAAGCCTTGCAACCATCACATTTTTCGACTAATACGAAACTCGGCATTTTAAAACTCCTTTAAAAAATGAAACATAAGAAAAACATAAAACAAAATAATTTTATTCACCAGTTGCTGCACGATGCAGCTTGATTTCGACTTTTTGCTCTAATCCGGAATAGTATTCTCGTAAGATTTCCAAAACCTCGGGTCGGCTAAACTCCCTCGGTATCTCCAGTCCTTCGGAAAGAGCCTTTCGCAACATTGTTCCACTTAAAAGCAATCGGTCTTCTTTCGAATGTGGACAAGTCTTCATCGAAGCCATTCCTTCACATTTCGAGCAATAGAATGTCCAATCAATCTTCAATGGCTTGCACAACAATGCCCCATCCCAAAGTTCATCGAAAATCTCTTGTGCCTCGAAAGGACCATAGTAGTTTCCAACACCCGCATGGTCGCGACCAATAATCATATGGGTACAGCCGTAATTTTGACGGAACAAAGCGTGGAGCAATGCTTCGCGAGGCCCAGCATAACGCATATCCAATGGATAACCACCTTGAATCACCGTGTTCTTCACAAAATATTTTTCGACAAGGACATTGATACAACGGACACGAACATCGGCGGGGATATCGCCGGGTTTTAACTTCCCAACTAACTGGTGGATATACAAGCCATCGGATACTTCGATAGCAATTTTGGCAAGGTATTCGTGTGAACGATGCATTGGGTTACGTAACTGCAAAGCAGCTATAGTTCGCCACCCTCGTTCCTCGAACATAGCCCTTGCTTCTTCCGGTCGTTGATAAATTCCTTTATAATGTTCTGGGAATGGTCCTTCGGAAAGAACCTTAACCGGCCCGGCAAGGTTTACTTCACCTTGGTCCATAACCATTTTCACACCCGGATGTTCGAGGTCTGTGGTTTTGAACACATTCTTGCATTCCACTTCTTTGTCGATTCGATATTTTTCTTCAACTTTCATCGTTGCCATTATTTCTTTGTATTCATCGGAGTAGAGAGCCACCTCATCCCCAATTTGGATTTTGCTCGCTGTTTCTTTATCGGTCGAAACAGTTATTGGGATTGGCCAGAACAAGCCATTCTTGCTTGGCATTTTCATTTCTTCGCAAACGCCTTTCCAATCGTCAAAGCCCATAAACCCGGTTAATGGTGTGAATCCACCAATTCCCATCATTATTAGGTCTCCACTTTCGCGGCTAGTAATCGGAACACGCAGTAAAGTTTCGGCTTTCCTCTTCGCCTCGATAAGCTCATCCCCACTCAAAAGCAGCTTAATCAGCTGTGGACTTCCGTGGGGGCTAATTAATTTCGACATATACCTCTCCTTAAACTTTAAAACTATTAAACATAACTTCAATTACAATATTAGATTAGCAATTCCAACATTTCAACTTTTTTAGATTTTCTGTATTCTTATTGTTTTTATTACTTAAAGTGTTGGATTATCTAAAATTTTAAAGTACCCATATCTTATTTAATTCCAATATCTTATGACAAATCTTACTATCATAAATTAAACAACAAACTTGTTACAAAAAGAGCGTACCGCTTTTGCTCGCCTCGGGCATAATACTCACTTCGATAAAAAGTACTCGAAATTCGCTAACACATTCAAACATTTAAAGATAATGTTTAAATCCTTGATAATCCTATTGTAACAATAAGTAAAAAAAAAAACGGAATTTATTTTCCGATTTCATTTTTGTAACTTAATTTTGTATTTTTTGATTTATGGAGTTTTTCAAATGTCAACTATGTATATTATGGATTTGATGAATGACCATTCGGTTATCGAAAAGGCAATTGTTATTTTGGAAAAGCAAATTGAACGGCCCAAAAAGAACTGGACTATGATTCAAACACTGGTTGATGTACTTTGGGATTATGGTGAACAATACCACAATATGAAAGAAGAAAAAGTGTATTTTCCTTTACTAATCGAGAATGGAATGCCCCAACAAGGACCAATAGCAGTAATGTTGCAAGAACATGAATTGGAACGAACCTATTTGAACAAGATTAAGCAATTCCTTTCCGAGGCGGACAAATCTGACACAGCCGATACAGAGCTTAAAGAAATCATTAACAAATACTCTTCGTTAACGAAAGACCATATTTGGAAGGAGAACGACATTCTTTATCCAATGGGCAAAAGATTTGTTAATCCCGACGACGAACCATACTTGATTACGGAATTCAGAAGAATTGAACAGGAAACGCTTGGAGTGGGAGCATATACTCGCTACAAAACGCTTGTCGATGCATTAGAAAAGGAATCGGGCGACCGAGTGGACCTTCTTGCTTCGCTCCCGACAGAAATCATAACCAATATGCTCGATTCTTTACCAGTTGAGTTGACTTTTGTCGATAAAGACGACCGTGTCCGCTATTTCAACAAACTTGAAAAAGAAAAAATTTTCGCGAGAACACTTTCGGTTATTGGACGAACCGTTCAGCAATGTCATCCCCCAAAAAGCATCCATTTGGTCAACAAGATTATCGAAGAGATGAAAGCTGGAAAGCGGGACAAAGCAACCTTCTGGATACACTTCAATGGAATGTATCTTTTCATTGCTTATTATGCCGTTCGTAACGAGAATGGGGATTACCAAGGTGTAGTCGAAATGGTGCAAGATGTAGCTCCATATCGCCAACTCGAAGGCGAAAAGCGGTTGCTGGACGAAGTATAGTTACTCCAATAAAATATTAGTTTAGTACGGAAAGTTTTGGGGCATTTGCCAAAGAAAGATTTATGAAATACGACGATACAAAGGAAAAAACTTTTATTTGCATCTCAAAGAATTGGAATTTGGATTTAATTTCCGAAAGGATGATATATTTAAATTGCTTTGTCAGAACAATTCGTACCTAAAAAATTAACTAATTTCTAAATATAATTACTCTTAATACAACTTATCGCTGAAAAATTTTGAAAATATAAATTAATGTTTTAATTTTGTAGTCCTTTTAAAAATCAATATTTATAAAAGTGAATTTTTGAAGATTTGGTGGATATATGAGCATTAGAAAAATTTACGAAACGACTTTCATAGTCAACGCTGCGTTGGAAGACCCCGACGTCGAGACAGTTATTACCAAAGTAACGAGTCACATAGAAAGTTTGGGTGCCGATATTATTCAAATTAACAAATGGGGGCGCCGTCGCCTTGCATATCCAATCAATAAAAAATATAATGGTTACTACGTCCATTTTATCTACGAGGCGTCGCCAAGTTCAATTCCAATTTTCGAACGCTTTCTTGTACTCGAAGATACAATCCTTCGGCATTTAACACTTGCTTTGCCAAAAAAACTTAAAGAGCTTCGTTTGAAGATGATTGCCGAAGGTAAAACCACTGGATTCGCTACCCAAGAAGCTGCAAAGCCAGAAGAAGTTCCTGTCGATGCCGACCAAGTAATAGATTCCAGCATCACAGAAGAACCCACGAATGAAGGCGAAACTCAATCCATTTCGACCGGAAATTGATTTTAGAAAAACAAGGAGAATATAATATGAAAATTATATTAAGAAAAGACTTGGAAACATTAGGCAAAGTTGGCGAGATTGTTAATGTAAAAAATGGCTATGCACGCAACTATTTGATTCCGCGTGGATATGCCTATGTTGCTACCGAAGGTGCTATTAAAGCATTAGAAATCGAAAAGAAACGATTCCAAAAGCGATTGGAAATAGATAGAATGCGTGCCGAAGAACTGGCAAACGAACTCTCCCAAGTTCAATTAACCATTCCAATGAAGGTAGGGGAAGAGGGACGACTCTACGGCTCCGTAACACCAATTATGATTGCCGAAAAACTCAAAGAAGAGTTCAATTATACGATAGATAAACGCCAAATAGTACTCGACGAACCAATTAAGTCGCTTGGAATCTTCGATATAAGAATTAAATTATTCCAAGATATATTTGCTACTATTAAGGTTTGGGTAATTAACGAAGAATAAGAACTGCCATTTGGAGAACTTTAAGGCTGTTCTTCCTTTGGACAGCCTTTTTTGTTGAACATGAGAAGTACAGAAAAACTACAATTAATGATTGAATCTCTTGCCTTCGAAGGCAAAGGGGTTGGTCGCCACAACGGAAAGGTTGTTTTTGTTCGAAATGCTATACCCGAAGATATTGTTGAAGTAGAAATAATAAAACACAAAAAAAATTACACCGAAGGTAGAGTTACCCGAATTATTACCCCGTCGCCAAAAAGAATTGTTCCAAAGTGCGAATACTTTGGAACTTGTGGAGGATGTTCGTTCCAAAATCTTATTTATGAAGAACAATTGCACTGGAAACGGAACTTTGTCATCGATGCTTTCGAAAGAATTGGTAGAATTGGGGCGCCGATTGTCCAACCGACTCTCCCAGCCACAAATATTTTTCACTATCGAAATAAGACCGAATTTACTTTTGGGACTTCCCGGTGGTTAACCGAAGAGGAAATTGCAAGCGGGAAAGAAATTAGCCAGAAACATTTTGCGCTTGGCTTACATATCCCGGAACGATTCGATAAGGTATTAGATTTAGCCCACTGTTTACTTCACCCCGAGAAAGCAAACCGTGTGCTACAATTAATCCGACAGGAAGTTCTCGAAAAGAAATTACCGGCATACAACCTTCGGACCCACAAAGGATTCTTACGCAATCTTGTGTTTCGCTTTTCTCGGTTCAACAACGAAATGATGACTGTGGTGATTACAACTTCCCCAAGTAGTAAAGAAG
>CAZPSM010000031.1:20449-24080 GCA_964589125.1 uncultured Hyphomicrobiales bacterium
ATCCGGTAGTAAGTTCACTACTAATCCAGAAGTTAACCATCTGGTTTATGCAATAAATGATTCGTTTTCGCCCACCCCGGCTGGTTCAACCACCGTTTTGAAAGGGAATGAATTTCTTGTTGAAGAGTTAGCGGGAATACGCTTCAAAATTTCTCCTTTTTCGTTTTTCCAAGTCAATGTTGAACAAGCCGAAAAAGTTGTTGCCAAGGTAGTTGAATATAGCAAAGGAAATTCAAAAATTATATGGGATTTATATTGCGGCGCCGGAACAATGACCCTACCGTTAGCAAAACAAAGCGAATTTGTATTTGGATTAGAAGTCAACGAAACTTCAGTTCAAGACGCAAAAGAAAACGCAAATATGAACGGATTTCGAAATGTTACTTTTTACACAAAGGACTTGCATTCTAAAACCATTGGGAATGAACTACGGAAATTGGAGCCACCCGATTTAGTTGTCTTGGACCCACCACGTTCGGGTATCCACAAAAACCTCGTCGAAGCATTAATAAAAATTTTACCTCGAAAAATTATTTACATAAGCTGCAATCCTACAACACAAGCAAGGGATTTTTCACTTTTAAGCAATTTTTATAATTTAGTAGAGATTCAACCGGTTGATATGTTTCCACAAACATACCACGTTGAATCTGTTGCTGTTTTAGAACTAAAATAAAAGGAATTTATGGCAAACATAGACGCATTTCTTCGGTGTCAGTTTAATATTTCCGAGGTGTTCGTTTCGATACAAGGCGAAGGAACAAGGGCAGGCGAGCCATGTGTATTTGTTCGATTGCAAGGTTGTGAGTTGCGATGTCGGTGGTGCGATACTCCTTATGCACTCGATTTGAAACAAAAAGCGACAAATTTGAGTGGCGAAGATATATTCCATCGCATTGTGATTTCCGGCATTAAATTTGTAACAATCACAGGTGGAGAACCATTGAACCAAAAAGCGATAATACCTTTTATGAAGTATCTTTGCGAAAAGGGATACACAGTAGCACTCGAAACCAATGGACACTTAGATATCTCGGAAGTTGACCCACGAGTAATTAAAATAATGGACATAAAATGCCCCGATTCGAAGATGGAAAAGTTTAACAACTTCAAAAACATAGAATATTTGGATAAAAAGGACGAGGTGAAATTTGTCATTGCTAATCGTTCCGATTACGATTGGGCAAAAGAAAAAATTCGCGACCTTAATTTGTTCGACCGTGTTGGTTGTGTGCTTTTTTCTCCTGTTTGGGGTGAACTTGAACCTTCTGTTCTTTCTGAATGGATAATAAAAGACGCTCTTGCGGTTCGTTTAAATTTACAAATTCATAAATTCATTTGGGATGCCAATAAAAGAGGAGTTTAATATGGCAGAAATCAAAAAATTTGCAATTGTAATGGCTGGGGGTTCAAGTCCAATGCTTTGGCCCCGGAGTGTCGAGCAAACCCCAAAGCAATTTTTGCATTTCATCGGGAATGGAACTCTTTTGCAAAATACAATCGAACGATTGCGCGAAATCTTTCCAATCGAGGATATTTACATTATTACTACCCAAAAATTCACAGACATTGTTGCTCAGCAAGTTCCGAAAATACCCAAAACGAATATTATCGGCGAGCCGTTCCCACGCCATACAATGCCTTGTGTTGCCCTTGCTCTCACCCAACTATCGTTGAAATATCCGGACGATTCGGTAGCCGTTGTATTTCCAGCAGACCACCACATCTCGAATTTGGGTGAGTTCAACAATAGAATTGAAACCGCAATTGAATTTGCAATTGAAAGAAATGCTATTGTCGCTATTGGTATTACCCCTACTCGCCCTGAAACAAATTATGGATATATTCAAGTGGACAATAATCCCGGCAATCTAGGCGAGTTCTACGAAAAGGGGATTCGATTTACAAAAACATTTGCTGAAAAGCCCGACTTTGAAACAGCGAAACGTTTTCTTTCGACCGGCGAATTCCTTTGGAATACTGGAATTTATGCCTGGAAAGTTTCGACCTTCTGGGAATCGCTACACCTTTGTTCACCCGAAACTCATAATTATTTCACCATTTTGAGAAAACTATTAGGAAAACCGAACTTTCTCCAGGCGGTGGATGAAACCTATCGCCAGATACAATCGGAATCGCTCGATATTGGGATTCTTGAAAGAGCACGCAACGTCTTTGTTCTGGAATCGGCTTTTACTTGGAGCGACGTCGGCACTTGGGATGAAATCTACCGACTTTCGTTAAAGGATGCAGACAATAACTGTATAGTAGGCGACGTATTGACAATAGATACGCGCAACTCTTTCATCCGTTCGCACGAAAAGACAATCGCTACAATTGAGGTCGATGACCTTGTTGTCGTCGATACCCCAATCGCACTGTTGATTTGTCGACGTGGTGCAACCAACCGCGTGGTAGAAATTGTGAACTACTTACGAAGAAAAAATGCAAGCCCCCTGCTTTAAAAAATTATTATTAATTGGTATGTGCTTGCAATTAGTCTCCTGTGTGTCTTCGGTACGATATAGCAACAACCAAACTTTAAATCCAGACTCGGGAGAAAATTTTGCTGTCTATTTTGAAATTGGTTACGCATCGTTTTATAGCGATTCATTTATTGGTAAAGCGACTGCATCGGGCGAGATTTATGATGCGAACCAATTGACCGCTGCTCATCGGAGTTTGCCTTTCGGAACAAAACTGAAAGTTACAAACCTCGAAAATCGGCGAAGTGTAGTTGTTCGCGTAAACGACCGTGGTCCTTTTGTTTCAGGTCGTATCATCGACCTGTCGAACCGTGCCGCAAAAGAACTGGATATCGTCCCAAAAGGGGTAGCCCACGTTCAAATCGAAATCGTAAAGTAGAAATCTTTATCGAGGTATTGCAATACAGCAGTATTTCGACATAGGCTAACATAATATAATCGGTAATTTAGAAAATACAATAATCGGAATGCAATTTCTTTTATAGAATTTTATTGCAGTCTCTGGAAAAAATGGAAGAAAATTTTGAAATATCAAGTTCCGGAATGAACACATTGGAGAGTTTACAAAGTAATAGCAAGGACAGAAAAGTTCCCAATCCACCCGAATGGCTTTCGACTATCGAAATTCTTTCGAAAATCGATCCCCATATTCTTACCGTTGTTTCCCGAAAAATGATGAACTATTTGCTCTATCGAGGCTATGAACCCGCGAAAGAGATTTTCGCCAAAATAGGTTTAGGAGATTTAAACTCAGATAAATCGCTATTCGAAACCAACCGTCCCAGCCAGAAACGGGTTTTAAAGAATATGTTTGCATATTCGAGTGAAATTTTTCGGCTTGCTGCTCGCTATTTAAAAGAAGACGAAATTTTTTATCTTATCCAAAAATGGGTACACGAAGAAAAGGCAAGTTCGCTTGTCAAACTTTTAGCAAATCAGTCGGTATCAATTAAAGAAATAGCCGAAGAAATACGAAAGTATTACATTCGAACGCTAAATATCGAAGAAGTGGAGTCCAGATTCAATCTTTCACCTGCGATTCAAGGTATACGTGTTTCGCTTGCGCGCCGATTACTTTCCGACCAACTCGAATATGTCCATATTGCAAAAAATCACTTACTTACATACCTGTTCGGGATGTGTCC
>CAZPSM010000032.1:0-2882 GCA_964589125.1 uncultured Hyphomicrobiales bacterium
CAAATTTCCGATACAGGTAAAAAATTAATTTTCGAAAGGTTTGTCGATAATCGCTTATATGGGCAAACTTATTATATCTATGTTCTTAATTTTCCTGACCCTAAAATATACGATGTAATTATTTATCCACAAAGGGAAGTTGAAATAATAACACAGGCTTTTGGTTATGTGGAGAGCAACCGTAATGAAGTAGTTCGGTTGGAACTATCCGGTAATGTTTCAGAACGTTTCTTGGATATGAGGGGTAAAATGCAAGATTTATCGGGAGGAAACTTACCATATAGAATCCAACATTTCCGTCTTAAACCCAAAAATATCGACCAGCCTTTTGTCTTTGGTGTAGTGGCTGTCGATAAATTAGGTAGGAAATCCGCTATTCGACGAATTACTGCGGATTGATGTTTTTTTTCGTTTTGTTAAAAAGCAATGCTTAGTTGCAAATAATTAATAATTAATGATGATTTTTAAGTTTTGAAATATGTAAAGTGGGAAGAACCAAACATATTCCAAAGATTGAGCAGTATAATCTCGAAAATTTGACAAAAGGAATTTTGGCATCCGATATTCCAGCCTTAGCACGCTCAATTACATTAGTCGAGAGTAATCTGAAAAATCATATAAATCTTGCACAAACACTGCTCCACAAGATTTTGCCATTTACAGGGAATTCTATTAGGATTGGCATTACTGGTGCGCCTGGTGTTGGGAAAAGCACTTTTATTGAAAGTTTTGGAACATATCTCTGTGAAATTGGAAAAAAGATTGCAATTTTAGCAGTAGACCCAACAAGTTCGATTTCGAAAGGTTCTGTCTTAGGCGATAAAACTCGGATGGAGCGACTTTCTCGATATCCAAATGCTTTTATTCGACCCTCTGCATCCGGTGGAACATTGGGAGGTGTTGCCCGCAAGACCAGAGAAGCAATTCTTTTGTGCGAAGCGGCAGGTTTCGATATTATAATTGTTGAAACAGTTGGGGTAGGTCAAAGCGAAATAGTTGTCCGTTCAATGGTTGATTTTTTCTTGCTTTTGATTTCTCCCGGCAGTGGGGATGAACTTCAAGGTTTCAAAAAAGGCTCCGTTGAACTTGCCGATGCAATCGCTATCAATAAAGCAGACGGCGAAAATATCAATCTTGCCAATGTTACTAAAAATGAATACCTACAAGCTCTGCATTACTTGTTACCCGCTACCGAAGGTTGGAAGACACCAGTAGTTACAGTTTCTGCCTTAACTAATGTCGGAATTATCGATATATGGAACATCATCCAAGATTTCATCGATAATGTAAAAAGCTCGGGGGTTTTCGAACGCCGCAGGAAAGAACAATCATTGAATTGGATGCATACACTTTTACGCGACTATCTTCTTACTTCATTCTATAATCATTCGAAAGTCAAATCCATTTTGCAAGAAATGGAACAAGGTGTTATAGAAGGAAAAATTACTCCAACAGCAGCAGTTAAAGAAATTATTGATACAATGAAAAATGAAAATATTATTAGCTTCGAATAATAAGCATAAAGCAAAGGAAGTGTTAGATAAAATACGAGAAGCGAAATTGCAAGTGGAAATTTTGACCCCAGAGGATATTTCTTCGGATATATTCGATGTAGAAGAAACAGGACAAACATTAGAAGAAAATGCTTTTTTGAAGGCTAATTTCTTTTATAAAAAATTTAATTTACCGGCATTTGCAGACGATACTGGGTTAGAAGTTGACGCGTTAGGAGGTGAACCGGGAGTGTTTTCTGCGCGTTTTTCTGGAATTTATGGTAACGATAAGGCTAATAGAGCGAAGTTGTTAAGTTTGTTGGCAAATATTCCTAAAAGTGAAAGAACCGCGCGTTTCCGAACGGTTATCTGTTTTGTTTATAGTGGAAAATCAGCTTTTTTTGAGGGAGTTTGTCCGGGAGAAATCACTACCGAAGAACGTGGAGAAGGTGGATTCGGGTACGACTCGATTTTTGTTCCAAAAGGTCATAGTTTAACTTTTGCAGAAATGTCTTTCGAGGAAAAGAATCGGATTAGTCATAGAAGTCGCGCAATAGAAAAGTTTGTAGATTTCTTGAAAAAGTTGCTTTAGAAATTTTATTTACTATATGTTCCTTTCGTCATAGATAAAAGTTATTGGTTTTCGGAACATTTTTCCAAACACAATGTAATTTGGGGTGCTCAATAGAATTGGGCGATAGCGCCCAATCTCGCGAATAAGAATTGTAGCCGAAAGGTCATTGCTTGGAATATAATAAACAAGTGGATATTGAGGGTAATTAGTTGTTGCCTTGACCTGCTTCAACCCAATATTTTTTTTATTTATAGGGATAAAAATTATTCTTTTCAAGGTATCGTGACCGAAGTATATACCTTTGGTGTACCATGCAAGCTGTGGGTTCAAAGTGTCGGAATTATTATCAGTATATTGATGGTATAGGTAAACAAAGATTTCTGTTTTATTACTCAATAGCCAACTTGCTGTTTTTTCGCCACCGAAAATATTGCCAGTGGGTTTGAGGCTTAAATTAAAAATTACTAATAGTATCAAAACTATTGTAGCGAAAAACAGCGATAAGTCGAACGAAAATTTACTTAACCATTGATGGACTTGCTGTTCCTTTGTGAGCAAAGCAACGAGTCCCAATATTGTGAATATTCCTATAAGGATGTAATTGAATGAGAGAATTTGTTCAAAAGAACCAGAAGCAATTTGACGACGGAAGTTTGGTGAAATCGACCAGAACAAACCAATCGCGTAGATGCAAAAGGCGATAGCTTTTTGCTTAGAAAAAATTTTGGATAGTTCCAGGTCGATAAAATCCAACGAAAGTATAATAAGAGGTAGCAACATATAAAGGGTGTAGTGGGGCAATTTTGTAGGAGCAA
>CAZPSM010000032.1:2901-19232 GCA_964589125.1 uncultured Hyphomicrobiales bacterium
AATTAATATTCCAAATAATGCCCAAATATAAAAGATTGAATAGACCCAACCTTTATTCTCAATCAGTTTTTTTAGATTAAATTTATGGAAATTGCGACCAAGAGAAAAGAAGCCAAAAATCACAATTGGATTCGAAACAATAAGCTGATTCAAGTAGTAGAAAATACCCAGTGGTCTTGTGTTACCTTCGACTGCCGAGTAAAGATGGGGAGGGAAAAGAGCCGATAGAAAATCCCATCCATATTTTAAGTACATCTGGAGATACCATGGAAATGCAAAGAGTATTCCAAGCAAAAAGTAAATGCCTAAATTCAATGCCTTCTTTTTTTCTTTTAAGATAATGAGAGGTATGAAAATAATTATTGGCAGAGATGATAAAACAATTTTTGTCATCAATGCTAAAAAAGTTGTCAAAGCGAAAGCGCTTCCGAATATAATTGATTCAGACTTTCTTTGAGATTCAACAAATTTAATTGAGAAGATAACCGCAAGGAAGATAAAGCAAATAAGAGGGACATCGGTGGTCCCTTGCCGGGAGTATAGAACCCAATGTTGCGAGATTAATAGATTGGTTGCAAGTAAAAATACTAGTTGTTGGGTATATTGTCGCGAAAAGAAAAGTGTTAAGCTTGTTATTAGTACGATAGAACAAATGACCGAAAATACTCGAATTGAAAACAGATTTATTCCCCAAAGCTCGAAATTTAATGAAATCACCCAAGGAACAAGTGGGGGATAGGTAGATGAATATAAGCCGCCAAGCGTATGTTTTGTTTGGTCCACCCAACAGTGGTAATCAATAATCGACTTTGCCCGATATGCATATAAGCCTTCGTCCCACGGTTGGACTTCACCTTTGCTAAGGTTGAAAAACAAAATGATTGCAGAAAGTATTGCTATCGAGAATCCTAATGTAAAATTACTTGATTTCTGCATTATTGTTGAAATAAATACCTTTCTTCTACTTGTAATATCTCGAATGAATTGTCTTTATCGTGAACGAATGCAATTATTTTAAGTTTTTGTACTCTCCAATCCTTACCTTGTGGGATTTGATATGAGTATTCTTTTGTGAAAATTGCATTTAAGGGGATTGTTGTTGGACTTAACTGTTCGCCCCAAGTTGATGTTATCCCGGCGCGAAGAACATTATTATGGACATAATCAAAAACATTAGGGTCTGGCAACCTGTCGTCTCGCTGGTATTGGACGATACTATCTTCGGCAATGTAAACGCAAAGGTGGTGATTTGGTGTTCCTCCATCGAGATATTTAACTTTGACTTTCACGTTAATAGTGCTTGTAGTTTCATTATAACTTGATTCGAGTGATATAGTGCAGATAGGCTTTTTTTTGAGTGCTTGGAGAATGGCCTCTTCCCATTCGCCTTCGCGTAGTATATGTTTACCAGTTGGATACCCGAATCTATTGACCATACCATCGGGGTTGCCTGCAGCACTCATTCCAAAAAAGGCGTCGAGTTCGTTTCCAATAGGTGTTCGAAAGTCGTAAGTATATGTAGAAGTAGGTTTTGCATAGGCTCCAGCATGAATCGAAAGAAGAATGAGAGAGGCTTTATATCTTTCTTTTAAACTATGGGCAACTTCCGCTGCCTCCGGGCAGTTACCACAACGGAAACCGGTGTATTCTTCGAGCAAGACTTTCCTTTGGAAAGAGGTATCTATTGAGTTCGTATTCTCGAGGTAAGGTGGGTTTATTTTATCACATCCAACAGTGATTACGATATACAGCAAAAGAATTAATATGTGTTCGATTTTTCTCATCTTTATTTCTCCTTAAAATGAAGTTGTAACAGAAAGATTAAATCCAAAGGCAGTTGGGACAGCTCGACAAACACCCCCAACACACAAAATTCCACCGGGGTCTTTCCCAAATCCCAATGCGATTCTTGTAACTTTGTGTATAAAAGTTAAAGCAAACTTCGAGTAATGAACTTTAAATTCTTTGTTTGCATTGCCATAGTTCCATAAATCAATAAACGAGAAATACCAACTTGGTGCTATGGAATATTCAGCAAGCAGCGCGAACCAATTGCCATTCTTTCTATCTTCTTTTGTAACTGCTGAGTCATTCTTCGACCACATATGCTGTAACTCTAAACGGAAAGAGCGATGATTATCGAAGTTGTAAATAATTTCGCTCCCCACAGTTGTCGAGCGCACTTTCCCATATAATGGTGAACCTTCGTTTTCAATTACATCTTTATTATAAATGATATTTATAACAGCGAATTCGATTTCCAAGTTTTTGCTTACTTTGGTTCTGATATCTACGTTTATATCTTGATAAAATAGTTCTTTTCCGACAGCCAAAAAAGGAGATTTATAGGTAAATTCATCAATATTTGTCGTATCGAGTGATTTAATGAGCGAAAAACCTAAAGCAAATGTCGTTCCAAATTGCCCCCATAGGAAAGAGTTTGGTGAAATGGTAAAGGTCAGTTCATTTTGTAAACCTATTTCCCCATTTCCTTGAGTCGAATGAGGATAAAATGCAGGCAACGAAAAGATATGCTGCTTAGTTAGTGGAGGAAGGTAGTTTAAAAGCAGTTCCAATCCTTTTGCTTCTCTGTCGGTTCGAAATTCTATGTTGTCGTAACGATGAAGATTGAACGAATACGAAATCCCTTCGGTGAAATAGGAAAAATTAATATTTAAGCCATTTCCTTCGGTATATTTGAACTTATTTCGAAAGGTTGGGTCATTATATTTGTGTGCATATTCTGTCGAAAGAGAAAAATTTGAAGCGGTAAGGTCGAATCGTGTAGCAAAAGCAAAAACATTTTCTGGCAAACGGTATTTAGACTCCAAGTCGGGTTGGTAACGGCTAACAAGACTCCCACCAAGATTAAGAGAGTAATCTTTGAATAATTCTGGAAAGAGCGTTGAAATTTCTATATTTAAATCGGTACCGCGAATTATCGATTTGCTTTCAGACCAGAAATTTCGCTGCTTCCCAAGAATCCCTTTGAATTGGATGCCATCGAAAGGTGTGAATTCAATTTTTATCCCATCCATTGCATTGTCTATCCCAAGGTTTCTTTCCTCGTAGCTTCGGAAAATCATTCCATTGCCAAATTGCTCATAAAAATTACCAGCAGTAACAGCAATAATATCAGACTTATAGCTTAAAGAACGATAAGCGACTCCACTTCCTTTATATCGGGGGTCGAAGCCAATTATTGGATTTTGATAGCTTTCGTAACGGAGAGCGAAATCGAAGTTGCCAAGAGTATAGGTTAGATAAAAATAAGCATTTGAAAGTGTTTTCTCCGGGGCTTCAACTGCACCAATTGTAGAGTCCTTTAAATAATAGTATGAATCAAGCTGGAAACTACCCCCGATATGCGAACTTTCAAATAAATCGTTGGCTCTAAGTTGAATAGTTATCGCAAGTAAAAAAAAAACAAAAAGTAACGGAAATTCATAGTTATTCCTCTGGTTGTTGCAATTCGTTGATTAGTCGTTGCGATTCGTTTGCAAGGTTATCTTTGTTACCGCGGATTTTAAGATAGGTTTCGAAGTCGCTAATAGCAAGAGTTTTCTGGTTCAAATATTTATAGGCAACTCCACGAGCATAGAAGGACAAACCATAGTTTGGGTCGAGTTGTATGGATTTAGTAAAATCTTGTATAGCTTTCTCCCAATCTTTTTGGTAATGATAAATTAATCCACGAGTATAAAAATATTCGGCGTTATTTGGAGCAATTTCAATAGCACTATTAATTGACTGCATTGCGGATTGATTTTGTCCTAATTTTATTTCGCATAACGCCTTTGCAAAAAATGCTTCGGAAAGTGTTTTATCGAAACTAATAGCCTTTGTAAATTCGTTTAGTGCATCGTTGCATCGTTCAAGGTGAGCATAAGCCAAGCCACGTCCGTAAAATGCAGGAGCATAGGAACTATGCTTTTCGAGAACTTTCGAATATAGTTCAATTGCTTTTTGGTATTCTTTGTTGTTTAAAGAGTTGAAGGCTTGTTGTATTAACCCAGCGTCCTGCGAGAAAGCGAGGTTGACCGAAGCTATAATGAGAAACAAAATACAAAGTTTAATTTTCATTTTATACCCTTACCATTATAAACTTTTCAAAAATAATAAAATTATTTGAATGCAAAGGCAATCTTAACAAACATTGCTACTCCATAAATCATCGACTCTTCGTCTGGATTATATTTGGGCGAGTGTAGTCCAAAGAACTCTCCGCTATAGTTTTTGGGTCGAACGCCATTAAACCAAAATACTGCGGGTACTCTGCTAGAATAATAAGCGAAGTCTTCTGCCCACATTTTGGGCTCAAATGGAAGGACATTTTCCTTTCCTAACAAATCAACAGAGTTTTTGGTGACTATTTTTGTCATTTCATCATCATTTTGAAGCGGTGGATACCCAAGCAAGGGTGAAAAGTGGCATTCGACCCCGTATAGTTTTGCAATCTCCGTAGAAAATTCTTTGATTTTTTGTAATAATTGGTTTCGTAATGTATTGTCGAAGGTTCGGAGTGTTCCCATTAACTTAACCTCATCGGGGAATACGTTTGTTGCACTTCCCCCATTTATTGAGGTTATGGATATAACAGCGGGAGAAAGCGGATTTTTAAATTTATTGGTTATCGATTGAATGTTTGTAACAATATTTGCTGCGGCAAGTATAGCGTCGTTACCGTAGTGTGGCTGAGCAGCGTGAGAACCTTTCCCCCGCAGAGTCCAGTATAATTCATCTGCCGATGCCATAATGTAGCCCGAGCTAATGGATATTTTACCAACTTCAGTATCGGGGTCGGTATGTTGGGCGAATATAGCAATTGGTTCTGGATTATCGAGCACCCCTAATTCTATTAATTTGCTTGCTCCCCCGGGTAGTTTTTCCTCTCCGGGCTGGAAGATAAGTTTTACTTGTACAGGAAGTTCATTTTCGAATTGTTTCAAGATTTTTGCAGTTCCGAGTAGAGTAGTTGTATGAATATCATGTCCACAAGCATGCATAATTCCAGAATTACTCGAAGCAAAATCCAAGCCTGTATGTTCATTAATTGGAAGAGCGTCTATATCTGCTCGAAACGCTATGCAAGTTCTTCCTTTGCCAATGTATCCAATGATTCCGGTTTCGGCAATCCTTTTTGTTGGGATTTGAAGGTTCGAAAGGTATTTTTCAATGAATTCGGCAGTTCTGTATTCTTGGAATGAAAGTTCTGGGTTTCGATGTAAGTACCTACGAACTTGGATAAGTTCGGGGTATATTTCTTTCGAATGCTCAAAAATTTTTTGATTTGTCATAACACCAATTATTTTTCTTAAATTCGTTTTGTCAAAAAAATCAAGTTAATATTTTTATTTAAAAGAAGTGAATTCAAATTTTCAAGAACAAAATAGAATTAAAATTCTTCCCGAATATATTGCTAATCAAATAGCCGCAGGCGAGGTTGTCCAGCGACCAGAATCTGTTGTGAAAGAACTTGTTGAAAATTCTCTCGATGCGGGCGCCGATAGCATTGCTGTCGTTATTCATAACGGTGGAAAGAAGCTTATTCATATTGTTGATAATGGCTATGGGATGGGTCGGGAAGATTTGCTGCTGTCAATCCGTCGGCATGCAACAAGCAAAATTATATCAGCAGAAGATTTGGAAGAGATTAGAACCTATGGTTTTCGGGGTGAGGCCCTTGCTTCTATTGCTGCTGTAAGCCAGTTAGAAATTCGAAGTAAAACTTTGAATTCCGATTTAGGGTGGAAATTAATTTCGGAACCAAACAGAGAACCAACCATTGAACCAATTTCAATGGATACTGGTACACAGGTTTTTGTTCGGCATCTCTTTTATAATGTTCCAGCCCGAAAGAAATTTCTAAAGTCGGACTTGACTGAATTCAGATATATATCCGATACTCTTTTGAAAATTGCACTTTGCCGAAATGATGTTCGATTTGTATTTTACGACGAGGATTCGCTCGTTTTCGATGTTCATAAATCGACAACCGAAGAAAGGATTAAAGTTCTTTTGGGTGATTTGATTTATGATTCAATACTGAAGGTTGATTTTGAATATCAGGGCGTTAGAATATGGGGGTATATTGGTCAACCACATTTAGCCAAAACCAGTCGAGGAGGTCAATATTTGTATTTGAATGGTAGAAACATTAAAAGTAGAGCGCTTACCTATGCGGTTTTTCTTGCCTACGAGCATCTATTGGAAAAGCAAACTAATCCGTTCTTCTTTCTTAATATTGAACTTGACCCAAAGAAGTTCGATGTAAACGTGCATCCACAGAAACAAGAAGTTAAATTCGAGGATGACAAGTTCATCTTCAATTTGGTTAATACTGCTGTTTCGAAAACATTATCGGAAAATAATCTTACCCCTTCTATTTCAATTCAAACGAAATTCGAACCTATTTACAAAGTTCCTGTAAGCGAGGACTTAAACTCGAAAGAATTTCAACTTGTAAACAGACTAACCGGCGAAATAATCGAAAAAAAAGACTTTTTTGGGAACATAAAAAATCTTGAATCCAAAAGGGGTTTCAAATTTAAACCCAAAGCATCGATAAATCCAAGGATAAGCACTAATATAGAAAACTTAATAAAGTCAAATGCAACATTAGAACTCCAAGACGAAAGTGGAAATCAATGGAAAACCATTTGCCAGATTCATAATAAGTTCATCTTGATAGAAAAAGAAGATAGAATTCTACTCATCGACCAGCATGCTGCTCACGAACGTATTTTGTTCGAAAGAGCGAGTAAAGCAATATACGGTGATGGTTCTACCGTTCAGCAGTTACTTTTCCCAATAACTTTCTATTTGAACCCTTCTGAGTTTTCCGCTATCAAAGAGATTCGAACCGAACTACACAAACTTGGCTTCAACTTTGAACTTTCTGCGAATGGCGAAATTGAAATCCTTGGCGTCCCCTCTGATATTATTCACAGTGAACGAGTCGATATTTTAAAGGAGATATTGGCATCTTTTATTGAAACTACAGAAGTTCAAAAATCGGACATTCGTGAACATATTATTGCAACTTACAGTTGCAAAGCTGCAATTAAGACGGGACAAATATTAACAATCGAAGAGATGGTTGCTCTCGTGAATGAATTATACAAATGCGATATACCTTTTGCTTGTCCTCATGGCCGCCCCACTATGGTAGAGATAACAATAGACGATTTAGATAAAACATTTTGTCGCAACATATAATTGCTTTTCGATTTTATGGAGCGTAATTCGGTGGCCTAAGAGCACAAGGCCGTCCACCCCTAAAAATATTACAAAAGAACCCTCCTCCGCCACCTCCGGGAATACCGCCTGGGCTCGAGTCGTAAAAGCATAAGCACAAATAATAGGGTAAACAGCTCCCCGGACATAGACAAACGACACAAGGTGTGGGACAGTCGCAGGCGACGACCACTTCTTCTGTTTCCGGTGGATTTTTATCGCCTTTCGAGGCTTGCAATTGCTTGCTAAAAGATACTCTTTTGTTATCATAGGGAAGCTTAATTATAAAACGGTCCTTTCGCTCATTTCTCTTATATTTTAAAAACTTGAACAGTTGCGGGTTCGAACCTAAGCTATCACATAAACGGTCGAAATCATCAAATTTTCTTTCCAGCCAAGATTTTTTCATATTATTGAAATACGACTCGAATTTTCTATTGGTAAAGTAATTGAAAATGTCAATGCAAGCAAAAAGTGTATCTGTTGAAACTTTTATGAAATCTCGATGAGCAGAGCTGGTTATTGAATACTTTTGTTTGGAACGATATGACTCTTCCGTTTGAGCGAAAAGTGGAAAAAAGATAAAAGAATAGAGGAAAATCATTGCTAAAAGCAATTTTAATGTTTTCATTTGTTCCTCTAATTAACTATGAAATTCTCAAAAATACAAAAAACTTTAATCAATTATATTTTATGGTGAAAGCCTTTACCAAAAGAGGATTTTACAAATAATAATTTAGATACCTGCTTAAATTTCTTATTATTTTACCTAACAATTGATGGGAAAAGTGTATATATCTCAAATAGTAAGGTTGATAAGCGAGAAGAAGGAATCTAAAGAATATTTGAGTCTTTACTTATTTGCAATCAGGATAAAGTTACACAGAATGTTTTTTTAAATATTCATTCCATCTTTGGGTAACCAAATCGTAGAAGTATTGCTTCACTTGCCGAGTATGCTGGATATCGTATAAATAAAAGACATCTTCGAACATAATTATTTCCCAATTTGCCGGCATAATTGTTGCGATGTCTTTGAGAGATGGCCAATTTTCCATTTTATGTGGACGAGGCGGGGGTGCTACAAATAATCTTGCATCATCTATCAAAATCATACAATTTTTGGAATATCTAAATATTGTGTGTAGTTCCTCTATAAGTGGGCACTCGTCCTCTTGTCCATAAGTTTCTTCTCCACTCCAGTGGGCATCAAGCCAAAATAAAATGTTGTCATTGTTGCGTAAGATAGAATTCAAAAGTTCCCTTGAATCTCCTTTTAGTAATATTATATTTTCTATACTTTTTAAGTTATTTGTTGCAATGTTGAACATTGTTTCCGATTTTTCGATTGTATAAACCTTCTGAAATAAGCAACTCATTTTCTTTGCACTGTTCCCAATATAAGTTCCGGTTTCTACAAAGATCTCAAGCCCAATTAACTCTTTAAAGAATTTGACTTCATTTTCAGGTATCCCAGAATTTACTATACCCATAGTATGTTCTCCAATTATATTGACAAAAATTCCTTAGTTTAAAATATGTAACTATAGTATCGCATAAAAACTAAAGTATTAACAAGGATACAAAAATCAAAATTAAAAAAATAAAACTTATGGGCTATGCAAAAAATTATTTTCTATGTGCTTTAATCTGTTTACCTGTTTTCTATTAGAAAATGAGGAGTTATCATCCTACGACTTTTTGACTAAATTCAAAGTTTAGCGACTATCCTTAGGCTGAAATTCCATAACTGCCTGATAAACTGCGTCGACTATTTCCTCTTCTTTTACTTTACGCACTACTTCTCCATTGATGTATAGCAAACCACCACCTTTGCCAGCAGCGATTCCAATATCTGATTCTTTAGCTTCGCCAGGACCATTTACTGAACATCCAAGCACGGATATTTTTACCGATTTTTTTATCCCACTCAATTTTTTTTCTAATTCATCTGTTATCTTAAACAAATCAACATCCAATCTTCCACAGGTAGGGCAGGAAACAAGTTCGACCGTTCTTTGGGCAAACCCTAATGAACGAAGTATTTCCTTGCCGACTTCCACTTCCTTTTCGGGTTCATCGGTTAACGAAACACGGATTGTATCGCCAATTCCTTCGGCAAGCAGTGTTCCAATTCCAACAGCAGATTTTATTGTTCCAACTCGAGTTCTGCCTGCTTCGGTAACACCAAGATGCAGTGGGTAATCAGTAGATTCCGCTATGTATCTATATGCCGAAATCATCAAAGGGACACTGGTGCTTTTAACAGATATAACAATGTCGTCGAATCCAAATTCTTTGCAATAGTTTACGTGTCGCATTGCACTTTCGAATAAAGCCTCTGCTGTTGGATATCCGTGTTTTTCGAGGATGTCTTTTTCGAGCGAGCCCGAATTGACACCTATGCGAATGGGGATTTTCTTCCGTTTAGCAGCTTCGATTACTTCTCTTATTCTGTCTTTACTTCCAATGTTTCCGGGATTAATTCTAACCTTTGCGACCCCCGCTTCAATTGCAGCAAGGGCATATATATGGTTAAAATGAATATCGGCTACAATTGGAATCTCGGTTTTACGAACAATTTCTCCAATTGATTCGGCAGCAAGTTTGTCGTTTACAGTAACTCTGACAATATCGGCACCCATTTCTTGGCATCTTTTAATTTGCGCAACGGTTGCTTCAACATCGGCTGTTTTTGTTTTTGTCATAGTTTGGACAGAAATAGGTGCACCACCACCAACAGGAATGTTGCCAACAAAAACTTGCTTCGATATTCTACGATTAAATTTATTCATAGTGAATTATTTTTTAATTGACAATCTGTTACAAACGTTTGCTGAGTTCGATTAGAATCTTTTTTTCGCGTTCGGAAAGTCCTTGGTAACCTCGTTCAGCAATTTTATCGAGTATTCGGTCTATTACTTCTTGTGTTACTTCTTCGCCTTCGACGGTAAATTGGTCTCGTTTTTTCTTTGTACGGGAATCTTCAACGTATATTTCGAAATCGTCTTCGGCAATTGTCTTTTGTCTTGGTTGATGATGAGTATATATTACGTAAGGTTGAGAATATTGCGAACGCGGGCGCGATATTCTGTTTATTAGGCGGTAAATACCAATCCGGTCTCCAAACTTAAGAAGAAGAAAACCAGTAAAGGCACCGCCAAGGTGAGCAATATGAGCAACGTTTCCTGCTGAACCAGTTACTCCAAGTAGAAACGCTAACCCAGCGTATATAATTACAAAAAATTTGGCGGGAATCGGAATAAAAATAGGGAACATAAAGACAGGGCGGTCCGGAAAAGTAAACCCAAAGGCAACAAGAATACCAAAGACAGCACCAGATGCCCCAATTGTTGGCAATGGTTCTGAAAATAATGGAGCAATAAACAATTGGAATAGACCTGCTCCAATTCCGGAAAGCAGATAAAATGTCAAAAACTTTCTGCTTCCCCAAATAGATTCCAGTTCAACTCCGAACATCCATAGAGCAAAAAGATTAAAGAAAAGATGCCAAATGCCACCGTGAATGAATTGATAAGTAAAAAGTTGCCATATCCCAAAGTTACCATCTTCGAGTGGGTGCAAGTAAAAATATTTACCAAAGTAGTGGGAAAGTGGAACATTATCGATATGATAAATTCCAAGGAAAAAAGCATCGAACAAAAAAACGATAACGTTGATAATTATAAGCGACTTAATCACCGGGGGGAATAAGCCGAAACCACCAATACCGTTTATTACTACTTTTCTTTTCATTCTTTTCTTTCTTTAACTTTAAAAACGACGATTAGGAAGGAATAAAATTTCATTATTGGAAACTGAATCGAGATAAATATTTTTGAAGTGAATTTAGTTTGGAACATCATTAACAGAGATATCGGCTCATTTGAAATTTACCACGGCAATAGTTTTATAATAGGATTTTCGTCGATTCGGATGATGTAGGGACCACTGGAAGTTGCAAATATTATGGTGCAATCAGTTAATACTGCTGGTTGGACAATTGGCGGTGGAATTCTGCTTAAATCAATTGTTCTTAGCAAATTAAGTTCTTTATCGAAGAATAGCATAGATGGTATTTCTTTTATGTAGCCCAATAGAGCAATTTTATCCTGACTTATTAAGATGGGTGCGTAAAATATTGCATTCACAAATTGGTGTGAGATGACTTCTCCTTGGTTGTTGAGTCGATATAGTGCGGAAAGCGTTTCTCCAATCCCAAGATTGTATAAAATAAGAAAAATTTCCTCAGACCGAGATACCGAAATAAATCGAGGAATAATAGGCAAAGATTTGCTCCATATTATCTTGCCTAAAGTATCTAAACAGATAATTCTTCCTTCGATGTTTTGTCCAGAGTAACTATAGCCGATTGCATAAATTTTATTTGAAGCAATAACGGGAGATTTCACTAGTCTTGTGTTTTGAACTTGGCGAACCCATCGGATTTCCCCCGATTTTTCTATAAAAAGGATTGAATCGGATAAATTCGTAGAGTTATTTGTTATGTTGACAACCAAGTTCCCATTGAACTCTGCAAATGTAAGCGTGGTGGGTAGTGGAAGGTTCAAAATCCATTCAATTTTGCCAGTAAGTGAAATTTTGAATAATCTTCTTCTTTCGCTTGAAAAATATATCGCCTCATTCGTTGCAAGCAAAGTCGAGAAAATATTCGTACTGTCGTCGATTCGGGTTGTCCAATTCCTTTGCCCAGCAACAGAATAAGAGTATAATATATGCTTGTTCGAAAGGAAATAGATGTTTTCTTTTATGTCTGCGACAAAATTTGAAGCGACGAATTCTGAATCGCTCAATTGCTTTTCCCATAGCGAATTTGTGTGTTCGAAGAGTGCTATTGAACCGGCATTTGTCGCAACAACAAATTTGTTTTTGGAAAGAGCAAGTGGAGATTGTGCAAAGCCAGTGGTATCTTTGATACTTAACTTTTCGATATAAACAACGCCACTCCAAAACGTTCCTAAGTCCTCATAGGAATTTGTTCTTTGCCCATCTCCATAGATATTAAATGGCTTACTTGGTTTTTCCGAACCACAATTAACGAGCAGAGCCAGTAAGATTAGATGTATCAATAAGTAATATTTTTTCGTCATAAACCAAAAATTTTCCAATATAATGTTGTGCTTCGCATTGCAAATATATGAAAAAAACGCCATCGGGATGATTGCCTAAATCAAAAGTATTATAACCGGAAAATACGGATGTTATGAGGATTTTACCAATAGAATCAAAAATCTTTATCGCTACTGTTCCGTTTGTTTCTATTTCGATAGTTAGCCTTTTGAATTGAATGTTGCAACATTCGTGTGTAAAATTTTCTATATCGCTATGCGATGTTATAGGTTCAAGGTGGAGTCCAGCAACTGCATCCAAGTCGAAACCCGTAATAGTTGGGTCGTAGAAAGGATGACTTTTGTTGCTAAGAACATATTCAGAAAAATCCTTGATTTTAACATATCTGACTTTCTTTATTCCAATTGTTTTGAGGTCGAAAGCATTGCCTCCGCTTATACTTGGGTCGAAAGGATTTGCTCGTCCATTAGTTGGACGAGTTCCAGCACAACCTTCAAGCGATAGCGAGTCGTAAGGGAATTCAATAAAATTCAATCCATCTTCGCTAACCGAAACTATTCCCGGTTCAGCAAATACCCGTTTCGTTATCATATTTATGAATGCATTTTCGAAAATTGTAAAATCGGGACCTTCGGCATCCACTATGTAATAATTTTTAAAACCTACGATTATTTCGCCTCCGAGCCCAAGGGAGCAAATATCGTCGGGACTTGACGACCCGATATACTCCGATGCAGAAGAATCGGGCAATTTAAAAATGTTCTTGGGGAAGTGAGCCGAGTCCTGTCCAACATTTTGACCTTTTCCCGGCTTAAAGAACAGAACAGTATCAATAGGAGCTTGGTAGTATTGAGCAGAAACATTTAAAGTAAGTAAGAGAATTGGGATAAAATATCTATTCATTTATACTGACTATCAATTAATTAATAATTAAAAACTCAAATATAAGAGTATTTTAGAAGATGTTATAAGTTCATTTTTGAAATCCAATGGTAATACAAATGTTATTTATTTGTCTCATAAGTGTTTTCAAAGTTAGTCTATACTTTTAAACAGAGAGTGCAAATTTTTTGTTCACCTCTCTTGTATTTCTAAATTTTTTAATTATTTTGCAGTTTAATGTTTTATAAAAAGGGAATGTTTCGTTTTTATAAAATAATTATTCTCGATATTCTCCCTCAAAGAGTATGCCAGTTTTTTGTGATTATTCCTTGTTTGAGCGTAAGTCATTGTAATTCAATGGGTTATACGGGGGGGTGAACTTCGTTACAATTCGATAATTCCATTTCATCTAACAAAGTGGTTTTGTACAAGATGCCGACCACCGCCGGAAAATTGACTCTGGACACTGGGTATTCTTTAAATGTTTTGTAATTAATTAATGTATGTTTAACAAATAAAAGAGATTGCAATGAGTAAAATAAAGTTATTTTGGGGTCTGTTCTTGGTGTTTTTTGCTATCGGTCTCAGCAAAGGTTATGCTTGCCCGGAAGGATGGGTAGAGTTGAGTTTCGACGCAAGCTACACTTATGAGTATGTGGGGGGCAATTCCAGTGCGATTTCAAAGTAGTGTATTGCTGCGGTTGGGATGCTGTAAATCAGGAGCGGGTCGTTATGTTTAAGTGGGTTTCGCCACTCTATGGAACGACTTGTTTCCTTGAGATTCCAAGTATAGTTAATCAATGGAGGCAATTATGAAAAGAGTAGTTTTGCTAATTGTGAGTATGTTTGTATTTGTTTTTGTGAATGCACAACTTTCTGCTCAGATTTTAGATTTATTCAAAGATTTTAAATATAAAAAAGTCTGGACCAATTATATTGGAGTTGCATATAACGGATATTCAATTCTTGCATATAGCAACAATGGAAGAATTCTGCTTTCAACCGATGGAGGTGTTCACTGGGAAGAAAGTCAAATTAACGATACATTAGATATCGTTTCAATAGATAATTTGAGCAATCGCTATTTCACTTTATCCAGCAATGGATACATATTCGAGTCCGAGGATAATGGATTCAGCTGGAATTTGAAGAAATCGCTTGTCGGCGAAAAGTTCTACAAGATAAAGCCTTTTAGCAACAGGATTTATATTCTTTCTACAAATAAAATTTCCGAATTAAACACAAACTACGAAATAGTAAAGGAATACTACTATACAACAGATACCAGCGTTTACGATATGACAATACTTAACAATACATTATTTTATTCTGCTGGGAGAGGTAAACTTGGAATCATCGATTTGAAATTGGGTGTAAATAAGGAAATCGACTTGAGAAACCTTGGAATCTGTAGCATTTGTTCAGCTCCGAGTAACTTGGGTGTTTTCGATAGTTCCAATCTTTTCTTCCAACTGAAGGGTAGTTTGTATTTTTATAATGTTTCTACTAACAAGTTCGATTCAATTGCCAACCTATTAGCTCCCATCTATCCTTTAATCAAGTACCGGGAAAACTTCCTTAACTTTTTTAATATGGTGTGGCCAGGGAGCCTAATGGATTCTTTATTTGTTTATCAAATTAACTCAAAGACAAAACAGATGACCAAAATAAATGGAAAATACGACAGATACCTTATAGATGCAAAGTTCAAAAATGCACTATGGATTGGAGGTGATACCATCGTTGCAGTAGGCAATAACAATCTTATTTTTATTTCCTACGATGGGGCTCTAAACTGGCATATTGTATCGTATTTGAAACTGTTTCCTCGAAATTTTTTTGTTTTCGACCGTAGCAATATAAGAGCGGTTTACTCACCGGTAAATTTTGGATTCACAACGGACGGCGGTAGAACCTGGCTACATTTGCGAAATAGGTTCGATGAGTTCGATGGGAACACGGGTATGCAGACTAATAATGGCTTTTTTAAAGATGCACAAAATGGTTTGTATTATGCCCAAAATAAACCAGTTATTACAAGAGATGGTGGAAATAGTTGTACAATCGGTTATCAAAAATATTTATATGGAAAGTTACTAGGTATGGAATCAGATTTCTTTTCTTACAAAAATTTATATTTTATAAGAACTCGGAGTAATTACAAGGACACGATTTACAATATATTACATTTTATTGATGATACACTTGGTATAGCTAAGCGTTCTTATTTTTCTAACAAGTATTTTATCCTTTTTTCACCCGACAACCCTTGGAGCGATACACTATTTGCTCTTACTTTTCCAAAAGACCAAAGCAGTTACTCGATTTCATATTCGATAGATACTGGATTAACCTGGGTAGATTATTATACTTTTAATCTCGATGGTAATTATCTATTAGATAATTTCCGGGTAAAAAAATACGGCAATGAATTCTTAATTTTCGGACGAAAACATATATCGGATACTTTAGCACTTCAAATTTTGTTTTGGTTCAATTGGAAGGAAAAAAGTTTTACGAAGTTATTGGAATACGATGTTGTGGAAATTAACAACTTTGGTAATATGGTAAAAATTAACGATTCTACGTTTATTCTGGGTTACTTTTATTTTGCACCGAAACTATCCGCTGGTTTGTTAGTAAATTACAATTTTTTCAAGGACCCATATAATTGGCAGAAATACGATTTTACTGGGAAAAGGTACGATATTGTGTCGTTTTATAGTTCCGTTGCCGATAGCGTTCTATTTGTTTGGGCTTATGATTCTTTGTTATATGAGTTTACAGGATTTATTCTTTGGAAAGACAATTTGAGCTCGGTGGTAGAATCGCCGAAAGTCGAACAAAGCCCAAGCTTATTGCTAACACAACCTATACCAAACCCAGCAAAGGGAACAACGAAGTTAAAAATGTATTTTGATTTCCAATACAATATCAACCAATTTACATTTAATTGTTATAACATACTTGGGATAAAGGTTTTGGGTAACGACGCCTTTGATGTAAACCTACTTAATCGTTTTACAGCAGAGGTTACTGTTTCACTACAGAACCTACCACGAGGTCTTTATTGGATAGTAGTGCGATTAGGAACCGAAACAAAAGCAGTTCCAATAGTTGTC
>CAZPSM010000032.1:19263-23611 GCA_964589125.1 uncultured Hyphomicrobiales bacterium
CATAATTTATCTTTTTATTTGTTTGTCCTTGGTTGCTTGTAAAGAAACACCTATCGAAAACGACGATGTTTTACCGGACCCATTTTCCTCTTTGAAATATGAATTTGGTTTGTGCGACTCCAGTTGGAACTTTACGGGAGCACCCGATACCGTAGATTATTTTTATTCAACTCCATTTAATTTAAGGAACTTGCTTTTTTATAATATTCGTACCAAGAGAAAAAACGCCAATACATTCTTTGGCTCGATTTCCCCATACGACGATAGTTTTACTCTATATACACAATGTCTTCTACCATTTATCGATACATCTTGGACAGAATTTCCTTACGAGCAGAAAGGGCTTACTCCGAAAACATATTCCATCCTTGAACCTGTCTTTTTTTCACCTTTCCAGCTGTCGTCGCAACAGAATCCAATAAGAGATACCACCAGATTTGAATTTTACCCATTGTATTTAATCAGTCAGAATGGCCAAAAAACTTTGGTGATTGCAACAATAGATTTCATTCAAGAGATGGTATCGAAAATCAAGCCAAATACGAAGTTCAAATACAAAGGTTCAAGTTTCGAATCTAAGTGTGTGGAAATTAATTTCAATAGGTTGTTAAGGCCGCCAGTTCTTACCGATTGGAAGTTTCCAAGACCTTCGAGCGACACCGCACATAATGAGTTTTATCTCGACAAAGACAATATGTTTATAGCAGATAAAATTCAAACTGTATTTTATTACCGCAAAAAATTAATGTTAGAGATAAGAATTAAACATTCTATCGTTACCGGACAAAGGTATTACAAGTGGCGACTCGAAGGTGTAGAAATAATTGAATAATAGCAAATCGTAGAATATATGTAAAATTGCAATAAAGTGCGGGATTCGATTCCACGTCTTGGATTACATTCACGATAGTTTAATCGTGGTTATGGTGAAATAACCAATCTTTGCAGCTTATATTTGTTTTTCCTACATTATTTGCTTTTAGTTCGGAATAACACATTTGCGTATTTCATAATGAACAAAGAATCAGAATTCCTGTTTCGACTATAATCTATGTAATATCTATTGTAGAATTAGAGGCATACAAATTTGCATAGCCGTTTGTTATAAAGAAAGCAAATCATTAATTTTGCTTTTTTGTTGGATTTATAAGGTGGCTTATGAATATTTTGGTTTGTATTTCGAGAGTTCCCGATACCGCAACGAAGATTATCGTTGGTCCCGACGGAAAGTCTATCGACGACAAAGGAGTAAAGTTCATCATCAACCCATACGACGAGTTTGCTTTGGAAGAAGGATTGCGTTTAAAGGAAAAATTTGGCGGTAAAGTAGTAACCATTACTGTCGGTCCCGAGGCTTCGAAAGAAGTTATTCGTTCCGCTTTGGCAATGGGAGCCGATAGTGCCGTATTAGTTAAAACCGAAGGCTATTTCGACTCGTTTTTTGTTGCTAAAAATATTGCAGAATATGCGAAAGAATTTAATCCTGATATTATTCTTTGTGGGCGTCAAAGTGTGGATTTCGATTCACTTCAAGTTCCCGCTATGGTTGCGGAGTTTCTCGATTTACCTTCTGTTTCCGTCGTTTCAAAATTGACCATCGAAGGAAATAAAGTAATTGCCGAACGCGACATCGAAGGCGGTAAAGAGGTTGTCGAAACAAGTCTCCCTTGTGTGATTTCCGCACAGAAAGGATTGAATGAGCCGCGTTATCCGAAACTTCCCGATATACTCAAAGCCAAGAACAAGCCGATTGAAGAACGAGTGCCGGTGGAAACGGAATTAAAGGTTGAAGTTATTGGGATGGAAATACCACTCCGTGCGAGAAAAAACAAAATAGTTGGCGATACCGATGAAGATATTACCGAAATAGTTCGCTTGCTTCACGAAGAAGCAAAAATTATTTGAAAATTGAGGAGTAAAAAATGAATAAAATATTAATCTTTTTGGAATCTACTACTGAAAAATTAAAAAGAGTATCCTATGAATTAATTACTGCTGGGAGAAATCTCGGTAAAGTGAAAAATCTTCCTTTCGACGGAATTGTCTTTAACTCGACCAACGAAGCAATCCAAACTGCTAAAGAATATGGGCTTTCTAAAGTATTGCACGTTGACGATGATAATTTTAGGCAATATTCAGTTTCGCTTTTCGCTAAAGCAATTTCCTACATTATTCAGAACAAAGGGTACGATTTTATACTTTTTCCGGCAAATTCTTATGGCAATGAATTGGCTCCTCGTGTCGCTGCGTTTCTCCAAGCTTCTTTCATTGCGGATTGTGTTGGCTTGGATTATTCTGGCGATGAGTTGATAGTTACCAAACCGGTATATGCAGGAAAAGCTCAAATTAAGGCAAAAATGCATGGAGATATTAGAATCTGTTCTCTTCGACCCAATGTTTTTACTGCGGTTCTGGAACCGATTGAGAGTATTTCGATAGAAAGCGTTGTTCCTAAAGTTGATTTATCTACAAAAAGGGAGGTAATTGTTGATGTATTGAAAAATGAAGGGAAACTCGATGTTTTGGAAGCCGATATTGTTGTTTCGGGCGGCAGAGGAATTAAAGGTCCAGAGAATTATTACCTAATAGAACAGTTGGCAAATATTCTCAACGGTGCTGTTGGTGCGTCGCGTGCGGTTGTCGATGCTGGCTGGAGACCCCATAGTGAACAAGTTGGTCAAACGGGGAAAACCGTTTCGCCAACTCTTTATATTGCTTGCGGAATTTCTGGGGCAATCCAGCATTTGGCAGGAATGTCCACTTCGAAATATATTTTTGCAATAAATAAAGATAAGGATGCACCAATATTTAAAGTTGCCGATTATGGTATTGTTGGAGACTTGTTTAATGTGATTCCGAAACTCATCGAAAAAGTCAAGGCTTTTAAAGAATGAAAATAAAATAAAATAAAATAAAATAGAATTTTTATAGTCTTTTTCGATGAATATGTTAAAAGGCAGACGAAAATGGAAAAAATAGAAGTTCGACCTATAGGTATAACGGCAAGTTCCGATAGTCCCAATGCTTACGCATTGATTTTGAAGGAAAAGTTTGGAGCAAGGAGTTTGCCAATTATAATTGGTCCTTTCGAAGCACAGGCTATTGCGCTCGTTTTGGAAGGAATGACAACCCCAAGACCATTGACCCACGATTTGATGAAGGAAATCCTTGAAAAACTCGATGCACAAATCGAGGAAGTTTTCATCAATGACTTGAGAGAAGGGACATTCTATGCTAGAATAATTTTCGAAAATCCCCCCGTTGATATTGATGCTCGCCCAAGCGATGCCGTCGCATTAGCTTTACGGCTACAAATCCCGATATATGTTAGTTCCGAACTTTTAGATGAAGCAGGAATGAATTTCCCTATAAGGGCTTTCGATACGGAAAGCGAAGAACAAGATTCCGACATTTTTGGCAAAGATGAGGACGATGAATATAAATTGCAATCTGAACCAGAACCTTCGAAGCCCAAAACTCGCATCGAGGAACTTCAAGAGCAATTAGATAAAGCAATAAAAGAAGAAAATTACGAGCAAGCCGCTAAAATCCGTGATGAGTTACGGAAGATTTTAGAAAGTTCATAAAATTGATTATTTTTGTACTTTTGTGCGAGCCGGAGTAGCTCAGTTGGTTAGAGCAACGGAATCATAATCCGTGTGTCGGGGGTTCAAATCCCTCCCTCGGTACAAATTCTCCTAATTAAATATTAATCTTTATTAATTAATTCTCTATGAGTTCCGTCGCAAAACTGTTTTTTCTTAGAATATTTACAGCCACATAATGAGTAAATTTTCTTTTCTTCGATTGTAAATTCTACAGGACTAAAATTAGTTCCAGAGTGAGAACCATCGCAAAAAGGCTGCGATTTAGACAATCCACAAGCACACCACCAATATGTTCCGGGTTCTAATTCTATTTTATATGAATGTTTTTGAGCTATTACAGGTAATTCCATAATTTTCCTTTATTTATAAAACATTTACATCTTTTCAGGTGCATTAATTTTTAATATTTTTAAGCCATTATATAAAGTATTTTTCGTAGCATAAACTAATGATAGTCGGGCATATTTTAAATCTTCTTCACTTGCAATAATTTTACAACTGTGATAAAACTTATGAAATTCAGCAGCTAATTCTTTTAGATATTCAGTTAATATTTGTGGCTCGAACTTAATAGCACTATTTTCTACAACTTCAGGAAAATCAATAAGTTTTTTAATTAAGTTTATTTCTTCGTTAGTTATAAGTAGTTCTAAATTTGATTTAAGTGGATCGAAACTTATAATATCATCTTTTATTTTTTCAATAATTGCAACATGTCCGCATCCTCCAGAATTCGGTAG
>CAZPSM010000033.1:0-3931 GCA_964589125.1 uncultured Hyphomicrobiales bacterium
TTTTAAATTGTTTGCTAATTACTACAAAAATATATTTCTTATATAAAAAAATAATACTCAATGCTATTAAATAACCAATAATTGCTCCGACGATAACATCGCTTGGATAGTGAACACCGACGTAAACTCGAGATAATGCAATAAGGATAGCAAGTGTGTAGAACACGATGCGATATCTTCGAAAATAGTATGACATTACTACCGCGAAAGCGAAGTTATTTACAGCATGCGAGGAAGGAAATGATTTTCCACCACCACATGGGACCAACAGGCGTACATCGGGCAATTCCCAACAAGGACGCAATCGACCAACCACCTCTTTCAAGCAATGGCTACTTATTTGGTTGGATATTGCAACAGTTAAAATCAATAAAATCAAAGTTATTCTGCCTTCCCAACCAAACTTTGTCAATAGAAAGTATATTAAGACTCCGTAGGCAATATACCAGTTTGTTTGGGTTGTTATAAGCACAAAGAACCAATCGCAAATCGGATTCGAAATGGTGTGATTTAAAAAATAAAATCCAGTTAGGTCTATGTTTAACAGAAAATCCATATAATACGATAATAAAAAACAAAATTATGGAAAATTTTTATTTTTTTGGTAGATTGACAACTGATTATTGAAAAGTGCATAAGAACTTTTCAAGGTAGAGGATAGTGCACAATACGAAGAAGAATAAGACAACAAAAAATTAAACCTAATGCATCAAGTTCATTAAAAAGTTCTAATAGAAAACATCAATATGTAATGTTGGCGATGAATTTTGTTCTGGCTCTATAGTGATAGAATAGGTAATATAATATATTGATAGAGAACATATTAGATATCGAGATTTTTAACAAAGTGGGCGTTTTCCTCGATGAACTTACGCCGAGGTTCAACCTTTTCGCCCATTAGGGTTTCGATTACACGAGCGGCTTCGTGTGCGTTTTCAATAGTAACTTTCAGAAGCGTTCGTGTATCGGGGTTCATTGTTGTTTGCCAAAGTTGTTCGGGATTCATTTCTCCAAGTCCTTTAAATCGAGAAACGACGATTCCATCGGAAGTAGTCAAACTACCTTCTTCGGCGATGTGTGCTTCTTCTTCATCGGTAAGGTTTTTGTTGCTGTGGTCTTGCCGAAGTTTTTTGATAATTTCATCGCGTTCCTGATCACTATATGCATAAAACTCCCGCTTGCCTTTCTTGACTTTATACAATGGTGGTTGTGCAACAAAGAGACGACCATCAATAATCAAATCCCGAAGATAAAGGTAGAACAGAGTCAAAAGTAAAGTTCGAATATGGCTTCCGTCAACATCAGCATCGGCCATAAGTATTATTTTTCCATAGCGGGGTTTCACCAAAGCAAAGTTGTCATCGGCATTTTCTCCATTACCCGATTCTTTGTCTTTCCCATTATCCATAGTATTTTTGCTAAAACCAGCACCAATGGCAAGGAAAATCGAGCGGATTTCTTCGTTTTCTAAAATTTTCGATAGGCGCGATTTTTGAACATTTAATATTTTGCCTTTCAAAGGAAGGATAGCTTGGAAACGGCGGTCGCGTCCTTGCTTTGCCGAGCCACCAGCACTATCGCCTTCGACGATGAATAGTTCAGTCTTTTCCGGGTCGCGAGTTGAACAATCGGCAAGTTTACCCGGCAAGGAGCCCGACTCGAAGGCATTCTTTCGGCGGACTAGTTCTCGAGATTTCCGAGCTGCAATCCGGGCTTCTGCCGCAAGGTTGGCTTTGTCGATTATCCTTCGAGCAATCGATGGGTTGCTCTCCAAAAATTCAGCAAGTCGTTCATTTACAATGCTACGAACAATGCCTTCGACTTCGCTATTTCCAAGTTTTGTTTTAGTTTGTCCTTCAAACTGAGGTTCTGGAACCATAACGGAAATTACTGCTGTCAAACCTTCGCGGAAGTCATCACCGATAAGTTGTTCTTTCGATAGTTTATTCGAGGTAGCATAGGCGTTCAGGGTTCGAGTCAAAGCCGAACGGAAACCAGAAACATGTGTTCCACCCTCAATGGTGTTGATATTATTTACGTAAGAAAGAACTTTTTCATTATAGCCCGCGTTATAGGAAAAGCAAATTTCGACCTTGATTTCACCCGAGATTTCTGTTTGAACTCCTCCGGAAATAAAAATTGGCTTAATCAGTGGTGTTTCTAATGAATCAAGATATTTAACAAAATCGACTAAACCGCCTTCGTAGTGATAAGTTTCCTTTGTATCGGTTCGTTCGTCGACGAGAGTAATAATAACATTAGGATTTAGGAAGGCAAGTTCTTGTAATCGCTGGGAAATCCTTTCTAATTTAAAAGTGGTCGTTTTGAAAATTTCTACATCCGGTTTGAACCGAACGATTGTTCCCGTTTTATTAGTAGTTCCTATTTCCTCGACCCCGGTAAGTGGAATACCCCGAGAATACATTTGACGGAAGATTTTACCTTCGCGATGAACGGTAACTATCATTTCCTCCGAAAGGGCATTAACGCAAGAGACTCCGACACCGTGTAACCCGCCCGATACTTTATACGAGGATTTATCGAATTTTCCACCAGCGTGCAGGGTACACATTACAACTTCGAGGGTAGAAATCTGCTTAATTGGGTGTGGACCTACCGGAATCCCGCGCCCATCATCTTCAACGGTACAAAAGCCATCGTTATGAATTGTTACAACAATGTTTTTGCAAAATCCAGCCAATGCTTCGTCGATTGAATTATCGACAACTTCGTGGACAAGATGATGTAGCCCACGTTCGCTAACATCGCCAATATACATAGCGGGTCGCATTCGGACTGCTTCCAATCCTTCGAGCACACGGATGCTTTCCTCGGTATAGGAATCAATATCGTTTATTTCTTGGTTAGTCAATTCGACTTGGTTTTCTAAATTGGGCATTCTTAAGTTCAGAAAAAATTGTAATTACAAAATTACAAAAAAAAATCGAACGCCGAGAGGTTTATTTGAAAATGATTTCTTTAACGATTTCACTTTGGAGTTCGAGGTTTATTTTTTCAATAATATCTTTTCGAAAGAAAAGCAGCTCGTTTTTCCAAACTGGGTTTGCTGTTGCTACAAATAGAATTCCTTTCGAAAATCGTATCGGGCGGCAATTTTGGATTATTCGCTGGTCTAATGCTTTATGCCATGCTATCTCTATTTTAAAGATTGTAGATTTTTTCCTGCTTGCAACTGTATTCAGCACATCGTCTACAACATTTCCAATCCCAATTGTCTTTTTATATCGTTTTCTAATGTCTGCCATTGCTTATGCTTGCTTTAGCCAGCGGAAAATCTCGCGGAAGTTGGGTTTTTTCCCGTATATTAGAATTCCAACACGGTAAATCTTTGCCGAAAGCCAGATACATCCCCAAAATGTCAGTAGCATCAATATAAACGACAATACTATTTGCCATACAGGAACTGATGTCGCTGAAATTCTCACAGTCATTAAGATTGGCGAAAAGAATGGGATTAAAGACATAATTGTTGCAAAAAGTCCATCGGGATTTGCCATAACATTCGAAACAAAAAAAATCGGGATAATCAACGGTAAATAAACGGGGGTACTAATATATTGTGCGTCTTGTTCTTGGTCGACAGAGGCACCAACACCGGCAAACAGAGTAGAAAAAAGGAAATATCCAAAAAGGAAGTAAGCAAGAAACGCGATTACTAATCCGACGGGAATTGGTGGTAGTTCAAATCTTTCGGCTGCTGTTAGCTGCTGCGTTGGAACTGAAATGTTCTGTAGATTTTCTGGGGATTGGAACAATCCAACTATGCTTGGCAAAAATAAACTCAAAAGAAAAAGAAAAGCAATCCAGATAAGAATCTGTGTTAATCCAACTGAGCCAATCCCAACGATTTTCCCAAACATAATATCGAAAGGCTTAGCCGAAGAAACAAGAACTTCAACGATTCGATTGG
>CAZPSM010000033.1:3941-4195 GCA_964589125.1 uncultured Hyphomicrobiales bacterium
TCTTCGATTACTCCTCGCATTACCATAGCACCATACATAAACAGCATCATATAGACAATAAAACCCATTATGTAACCGAAAATACTATAGAATTCTGCATAGTCTTTTTGTATCCCTGCCTCCGTTATTTTTTTAGTTTCGATGGTAATATCTTTTTCCAATAAATTGATTGTTGCTGTATCGACACCCGCTTGAATCAGATTCCATCGAGTAATTGCTCCCCCAACATATTTTTCAATTACGGTAAGGAATCC
>CAZPSM010000033.1:4211-8189 GCA_964589125.1 uncultured Hyphomicrobiales bacterium
TCCTACTCCACCGCCGCCCTTAGAATAAACCTCTATTTTGTTGTCTTTTATCGATTTATCGTCGAGTATAATATAGGCATCTAACTTACCGTCCAATATCGATTTATTCAATTTAGTAGGCAGTTCTTCCGAAATCCAGAATCTATTGGGTTGTGATTTGACTATCTCTCTACCAATTTTATGAGTTGTTTCGTCAACAATTGCGATTTTCATTTCGGTTTTATCGATTGAAAACGTAGCAACGATTGCCGGGATTAGCACGATGGCAAGGAGGAAAATTGGACCAAGTATGGTAGAAATTATAAAACCTTTAGTTTTTACTCTCGAAACGTATTCATGTTTTGCGATTGTCCAAAATTTTAGATTAGTTACCATTGTTCCCTCTCTTTTTTGTTACCTCTTCTATAAATATTTCCCGCAGACTTGGTTCAGTTAGCTCAATTTTGCTTACATCTAAATTGTTAACCATTTCCTTAATAAATTCTTTGTAATCAAAGTCTTTTCCAAATCGTAGTTCTATTCGGTTCTCACTCATAGAAATAATTTTTACATTGTGTAGTTTGCTTAAAAACTCGCCATCGCCAGTATATTCACAGATGATAGTATCTTTTCCGCTCCGAGCTTTGACTTCTCGCAAAGAACCTTGTAGAATTGCCACACCATTATTTATCAAACAGACATTGTCGCACAATTGTTCTGCTTGTTCCATAATATGGGTAGAAAGCAAAATTGTTTTACCTTCTTTCTTCAAGTCCAGAATAACTTGTTTAAATATTTCAACATTAATTGGGTCGAATCCCGAAAAAGGCTCATCAAGAATTAAGATGTCTGGATTATGTAGAATAGTTGCAACGAATTGTATTTTTTGTTGCATTCCTTTCGAAAGCTCTTGAATCTTTTTATTCAACCAATCTTCTGCATCGAGTAGTTTAAGCCAGTAACGTGCTTTCTCTAATGCTTTTCGTGGCTCTAATCCTTTTAGTTCTGCAAAATAGGCTAATTGGTCTGCAACTTTCAGTTTTTTGTAAAGTCCGCGTTCTTCGGGAAGGTAGCCAATCCGATTTTGAACCTTAGCAATGTTATTTGAACCAAGTATGGAAATTTCGCCCTCGTCTGGATAAAAAATTCCAGCAATCATACGAATAGTGGTCGTTTTCCCTGCTCCGTTTGGCCCAAGGATTCCAAATATTTTGCCTTCTTCGACATCGAAACTTAAGTTCCGAACAGCGAAGCTTTCCCCGAATTTCTTAGTTACATTTTGAACACTTAACGAAAACATTTCGAATGTCTATTACTTAGTTAATAGAAATGCAATATTACGAAATTTATAACATTTTTGTTACAAAATTAATATTTCAATCCTCTATGAGATACTTTTTGCATAAAATAGTTTTGCTTAAAGTTTAAAAGTTGGGAAAAATATGTTAGAAAATGCCTTTACGGGTAGCAAATATTATTGGATGTGGGTTGTTTCCCTATTGATACTCGTTTTTGTTGGCTTTTTATTCTATTTACAGCAATTTAGAGAAGGATTGACGATTACAGGTTTAAGCCGAGATGTAACTTGGGGGTTCTATATTGCTCAGTTTACTTTTCTTGTTGGCGTTGCTGCTTCGGCAGTAATGGTTGTTCTGCCGTATTACTTACATAATTATAAGGCTTTCGGAAGGATTACCATTCTTGGCGAGTTTCTTGCTATTGGTGCTGTCATTATGTGTATGACTTTTATTTTCGTCGATATGGGGCAGCCTTTGCGTATTTTGAATATGTTTCTCCACCCAACTTGGCATTCTGTTATGTTCTGGGATGCTGTATCGCTGATGGGGTATCTCGTTTTAAATATAATTATAAGTATGGTTTCGCTTGCCTCTGAAAAGAAAGGCATACCGCCACCCAAATGGATTAAGCCAGTCATCATTTTTTCGATTCCTTGGGCGGTAAGTATTCATACTGTTACAGCGTTCCTTTACTCGGGTTTAGCAGCTCGTCCTTTCTGGTTAACTGCTATTATGGCACCTCGTTTTCTTGCGACTGCCTTTGCTGCGGGTCCTTCTTTGCTGATTCTGTTCTGTCTAATACTTCGTAAAGTTACAAAGTTCGAGCCCGGAGAACAAGCAATACGCAACCTTTCAGTTATTGTTGCGTATGCAATGATTCTAAATGTGTTTTTCTTTCTGCTCGAACTGTTTACTGCTTTGTATAGCGGAATACACGAGCATTCGCTCCATTTCCGCCTACTTTACTTCGGGTTAGAAAACAATTCATTTCTTGTGCCTTGGATGTGGACCTCTGTTGGCTTGGCGATTATTTCCCTCATTTTGTTGATTACTCCAAAATACCGAAATAATTTTACCCTCTTAGCCATTGCTTGTGTTGCTACGTATTTATCTATATGGATTGACAAGGGTATGGGGCTGATAATTGCTGGCTTTATTCCTAATCCACTTGGCAAAGTGGTTCAATATATTCCCACTTTCCCCGAAATTATGATTTCTATTGCTATTTATGCACTCGGACTACTTGTAATCACTGGGCTTTACAAGATTGTACTTTCCGTTCGGAGAGAATTGAAATATTGAAATCGAGTGGGTTAGAAACTAACCAAACATTGCTGTTATGTCGTTAAACTTACTTTATTTTACTTGCTTCTATGGTTAAAATAGCAACACTTTTGAATAATAAACTTTTTGGGGATTTATTAGGAACAGGAAGTAAACCCCGCGGGTGGCGTTGTTTAAATATATTTTTACGTGGAAACCCGTCGGTTCATTCTCAATTTGACAGTTGAAGTCTAGTGATTGTCCTAATAAATCAAAAATCTTGATTGTAAAGTTATCTAAATTTTTCGGTATATTATAAACTTCAATAGCATTTGGCTCTAAGACCCTTATCACAATATTAATAGGGTCCTCTCTTGTGTTTTCATCGATTGAATTTATTCTTTTGTCGATTGTATAATAAATTGAGTCGCCGAATGGAACCTTTGTTTTCCAACCATCGAAGTTTTCGGCTTCTAAATAATATTGTAGGAAAGGGACCTCGTTGTCGAACGCCAGTTGGTAATTCCCAATGCCATTGGAGTTTAAGGATGACTTTAGGTCAACTGCTGAAAAAATACCGTCGGGCGTAGTTCGATAGTATAGGAGAAAAGAATTAATTTCAGAAGAATCATAAGTTCCTTTCGATACTTTGTATTCAAAGTTAAGGATTTTGGAATCGGGAATATCATTTAAAGGTCGGTGGTAAATAAAGGGGGAATGATTCCACGCAAGGTAGGCAAAATGCTTCACATATGAATAATTATTTGTCCAAGTGGTGTACATCATTCCATTGAATTTATTTGTAGATTTTGCATTATTTTTTGACCTACGAATATGTTGTTCGTCGGTATCGTAATAGGGTGCAGTGATTTGACTGAATCCTTTGCTTTCGAAAAAAGATAGACTTTGTTTGGCTTTATTGCCGTGGTTCCAATTTACAATACCCAAGGATTTGGGAATGGAATCAGCGACTCCTGTAAATTCCCCATTAACAAGATAATAATATTTAATGCTTGCATTGTGGAACTCGTCGAACATATCGCTCCATACCCAAATATTGGCGTCTTCGTTATATTTTTTTATTATATCTACACATTTATTTACATTGCGAGCAAGTAACCCGACTGGGTTTGTACCTTGCTGCTGGTCACCCCAATCCCAATTCATAAGGCGAATTTCATCATGGTTCATAAAATAAGTGCGAGGTTTAAGAACGCTGTCGAGGATTCTAAATTCCCTTTCAATAATTTCGTATGTTTTGGGTTCAGTAGTCGAAATCATCACTTGGCCATCATATATATATGTTGTGTGGTAATATGAAATCAGTATAGTATCGCCATTTCGGAGTTTACCGTTGGGCTTTCTTCTGAATGTAGGTGGTTGGTGCCATGCATCGTACGCTCCATACCAGGAATATACTCGGCCGCGTTTTGGGTCG
>CAZPSM010000033.1:8236-18488 GCA_964589125.1 uncultured Hyphomicrobiales bacterium
AGAAACATTCAGCGGTGCTCCACTTCGTCGAATAAGATTAACGAAAGGAACTTCTTCCAATACTAAATCATCCAACCAGAAACTACCAGTTGTTGGTCCCCAAACACCCCAATAAACATTCAGAGTATCTGAATCCAATGAATTAAAAGTTACATCATACTTTTGCCATCCATTAGTATTACGAGGCAAATTGAGCGAAATAAAGCAAAGTTGCCTCCCCTTTGTGTTGATAGCCATAATTTGAAAAGCATAACTATATTGCAGATTTTCTGAGCGTACCCATGCAGAAGCATGGAAAAGAGTATAGGGTTTTGTTACGATTTGGTGTATAATCCTTGTGTTCTTGTATCCTGGAATCGACTCAAAATTTGAAAAACGAATAGAGGCTTTTCCCGAGTGCTTGATTACGGTATCTACAAAACTTAGTTGCCCGGGTTGGTCAATATATCTGAACCCTGGGAAATTGTTCCCATTGAATGTTTCGAAACCTGGATTTGTTAAATAATCTTTTTTGTATGGGATTAATCTTGCAGTATCATTTTCTATCACAAATTTCTGACTAAATACCGGCAGTCCAGAGGCAAGACTTGGGTCCCAGTAAAGTATGGAGTTAGAATATCCAAATGGCATAACTCCGGGGACAATTTCCAAAAATCTTTGAGTAGCAAAGTTTTTTAATGATCGAAGGGAGTCGAAGTAATTGCGTGGTTGTGTGGAAATAAACGAAAACTTGTAATCGGTCAAGTTCACACCATTCAGTTTGTAATTTGATGCTTCTTCCCAAATCTGCTTTGCTTTTGTGGTATTGTTAGGGACTAAAATATTCATAGGATAATAGAACCAACGAATGGGAAATTGTGGTGCATCGACAATTCGGCAGGGTTTGATTTGTGGAGTCTTATCGGTCCCAATCAGTTGCATAAGGGTTGTAATGCCGTAATCTAATCCCACCCCGTCGGCTGCATTAATGATTATTTGCGATGGTGTTGCGTCCAATATGTAGCCTTCTTTTCCGGGATAATTCTGTTTAACAACAATGCCGTGGGGTTCAAGTTTTTGTAGAAGACTGTTTAAAAACGTGTCTGCAATTCCTAATGCTATTCCATTCAATAAAGAATCACTGTGATTCCAAAAGTCAATTTGCAATGTGTCGATATTTTTTTTGCGGAGTTCGTCGTTTAATCGAAGAGCAGCAAACAGTACGGGATTTGTTGGATTTAACCAAATCTTGTTTGAACTTTTCAGAACGAAGTATGTCTTGTATTCGTTTCGCTCGTAACCACACCTTGGCTGTGGAATAAGGGTTTCTATACTTTCTCCATATAGCAAACTCGAAGGGAACACACAAAACGAAAGTAAAACGAGTACTAAAGTTTTCACAATTTACTCCGTTTTAAAAATAAATAAGAAAAATAACAAAAAATGCTTTTGTAAGTTACAATTATTCTTTTGAAAATATTACGAGGTCTCAACTTTAACGACAAAAGCGAGGAAGCTGTTCCCCGCTTTTGCCTGAAAAGTTTCAGTTTGTAAGAAACTAATGGTGCTTGTGTTGAACGGTATCTGCTTGAACAGGTTCTTTCAACGATTCGAGCCAGTTTGCAAGTGAATCAAGTTCGTGGGGCTCGCCTTTAAAAAGAAATATATGAGCAACGCCGTCGAGTTTTTCTTCTTTCAGAACATATTTCTTGATAAAATCGGCGGTTAGTTTTGAACCGACAGTTGATAGGTCGGGGGCTTTCGTCTTCTTTTTCAACACAATACCTTGCGATTCGACTGCGTGGCAAGTCGAACACTTTTTCTCGACAAATAACTTCTTACCTATTGCCTCGTCTTCTTGAGTCGAGGCATAGTAAGAGAAAAGAATAAAGGTAGAAATGATTAAAAAAGTTTTCCCTACAATTTTCCATTTCATAGTAATCGCTTCCTCCGAATTAAATTAAATATATAATAAATCATTTATTCCTATCAACTAAAACATAGTGCGGATATTTAAATATAATTTTTGAATATTCTTGTTTAATTCCTTTGTTATTGGATTTGGTTTGTCTTTTGTCATATCGTATTCAAAATAGAGGGTCACTCGGAAGTTTTGATTGATGATGTAAGTGATTGCAGGGACAAATCTTTGGTAGTCGAGCACTTTTTCGGAGGAATAATTGTCGTAATGTGCGGCTATATGCCAATTCTCGTTCACAAGATAACCAGCGTCAATTGCCAATCCGTTGAACGAAAGTGACTGTTTTGTAGGGGTCATATACCAGTTGTCGTCTTTTGCAATGACATAAGCAGCTTGGATATCAAGACTATTGTTCCATCTAATGTTGACCTGTGGCGAAATTCTTGTAATTTTATTTTCGATTGGATTGCCGGTTGAAAATCCTTTCGTATCGGTTCCTCCCAGGTAGTGGAAAGTTAACGAACTTCCAGCGAAGTCTTTGGATATAGACTCTGGCATTGCTAATACAATCCCCCCGTAGATATAGAAGTTGTCATTGATTTGGCTTACAGATTTTCCAGGGGTTGCACCGGCATAGATAGTAAAGAAGTCATTGTGTCCATAGTAGGTAATTCCCGGTTTACCCGATGACATATCTATCGAGTTATCACCACTATTATTTGAAGATACTACTTTGAAAATCTGTCCTTTTAAGGCTGGAAGTTGAGGTAACCTATCGGGGTAGGAACAAAACTCTTGAGGAGAAACGTTCCCGACTTGGAAGTTCAACCAACTGGTTCCAAATAAGTTAGTGAAATTAAAGTAGAACCAATTGAATTTGAAACCAGCCTTTTCAAATTCGAATTCACCAAAGAAAGAAATGTCCTTGTAAATACTTCCAGCAACAAAGGTTTGAAGCCAAATCGGCGAGCCAAGTGTTAGTTTTCCTTTTGCGGTTACCGAATCGGTTTGCAAAGCGTTTGTTTCGTATTGAATTGGGGTCATATTGAGTCTGAATCCGAATAAGTTGGATATTTCATCCAACAAAGTTCCTCCCGCGTCGATTGCATAGGCTTTCCTAAAGTCTTTCTTGTATTCCGACTCGAGTTGATAGCCGTTTTTAAGGAACTTTTCACCAAAGGCATTGAGTCGGGGGAAAATACTGTGGCAAGTAGAACAATTCATTCCGGTCTTTCGTGACCATTGGCTCGTAGAGTAAAGAGGAAGATTCGTGAAAAGGAACGCGCAGATTGATAAAAATAGGACCAATGTGAAGCGATAAAAAGTGGCTACAGAACCTTTCATAACGAACCTCATATAATGAAAAAACAAAAAGTGAATTACAAAAATTTTTATTAAAAACAAAACAAAAAACATAGAAAATTATTTTTAAAAATTATTTTTAGTTTTTAATATCTAATTTACATTGATATACGAAACAATTATTTCATACTTTATTATATCCGTTTTAGTTATGAACCATTATAAAAGTAAATAAGGATGTTTGTAACATTCATAGGTAATATGTAATATCGTACTTATTGAGGTAGTTGTTTGAAAATTAATGGATAAATTTTTGCAAAAAACGATTTTAATTTTAATATTTTTTAATTTCTGTCCCAAAACGTTAGCAAAAGAACTCGTGATTTCGAGAAATTTTGTCCTATTTACTTCGAAAAACTTACAAGGTTACCTCGAACCGTTATTTACTACACTCGAACAAGGTTTTAACTCTTCGTTGTTCGGTTCAAACTACTTGGATGGTAAATGGTCGTTTTCGCTGGGAATAAGTGTCTCGAATATGATTATACCTGACAACCAAAAGCATTTCGACGCCGAACTACCCGATGGTTTCGTTTCGGAGCAAGTTGCTCTAACATCCCAAATTCGTGGTGGTAATATTATTTATTCTGTTTATAAGCCAAATTGGCAACCCACCGTTTATGGTGGGAGTTCAACTCCCATTTTTAGTGCCCCACAAGAGCATTCTTTCCCCGATTCAATCTACAAAACCGTTGCATATCCCGAAGGTCTTGGAATAAACTTTATGTTTGGTTTGCCGGTTGTTCAACTTATTGTTGAATATCCAATATTCGGAGAGTTCCGCTTTAGGTTTTTCTCGATACCAGTTCAGAAAGAAAGCCTTGTTTATTTTACTCTTGCGGTTAACCAACGAATTGACCACCTTTTTAGACTTTTTGGGCGAGGTAAGGATAAATCGCTTGCCGTTCATTTTGCTTTACACCGTTTGTTCCGCCAAACAAGTATTGACGTAACAAGTTATGCTTTTGGGCTTAACCTAATGCATAGTTGGAGCCGAAATATCTTGGGATACATCGGTATCCAAATCGAAGATATGTGGGGAAAGTTTAAGGCATTGAAAGACACATCGGGTTTACAAGGAGACGTTATTAACAGCCCGTTTATAGAATTGCGTTATGCTAAACCTATTGAATTCGAGTTTACAACTTTTACCAAATTTCAAATAAGAGGTGGAATGACTTTTCTTCTTCCTGTTATTTCATTAAGTCTGGACTTGTCGTATGCATCCCAACCAATGCTTACATTAGGTTTAAATTTTCATTTAGGAGCAAGAAAAGATGAGTAGAATCTTTCTTCTTCTTTGGCTATTATTATCGATAGTTTTAAACTCTTGTATTACAGATATCACAGAAGGTATTCAAAATTTCCGATTTCAATTGCCTTTATATTTTTATATGAATTACGTTGACAAATCTATCCCCGATACCTCGAGAATTTTTGCAAATCTCAATGATTATGAAGAGTTTCGCAAAAATAAAGAACGGCTCGATAGAGCCGAGATTGTCCAATTCAATTATTGGATTGATTCTTTGGTGTATGGAAATAAAGTTCCTTTCGACCCATCGAAAGATACCCTTGTCATTGAAAATGTTCGATTCTATCTTGTCTTTGCGCGACCCAAAATGGGAATTACCAATCCACTGGATTCCTCGGATTTCGAGCCCGATAGCACTTTACCAACTTTTTTGCTTGGTGAGTTTAAGGATATCGATGTAGGAGATTTCTACCGAAGGCCATATCATATTTATGTCGTTAGTGCAGAAATTTCGCAGGTATTGACAGAAGTTGTTCGAAATAGACCTTACTTCTATTTGATTTCTGAATATGGCAAAGTAAAAGGACAAGTAACGCCCAAAAAGTATTTTTCGTTGGTTAATGTTCGTTTCGATGTCGTTATCCGGTTTGTTGTTTCGCTATAGAATTGTGAGCCAAGATATACTATTCAATAGGGATTAAATTTTTAAAAATATCCTGCTTTTTCCGAAATTAAATCTTAATTTTGTAATTTCTTATGGTATTTCATACTTAAACGAGTAGCATATGGAAAGATTTAAAAATTTTATTAATGGTAAGTGGGTCGAACCCCTTTCGAGAAAATATTTTTTAAATATTAATCCTGCAAACATCGAAGATGTAATCGGAGAATTTCCAGAATCGGGCAAAGAGGATGTTGAAAATGCCGTCGCTGCTGCAAAAGAAGCTTACCATTTGTGGAGAAATATCCCGGCACCAAAGCGTGGTGAAATCATTAAGCGTGCTGGGGATATTTTTGCTCGGAGGAAAGATGAAATTGCTCGGATTATGACGCGTGAAATGGGTAAGCCAGTTTTTGAAACAAAAGGAGATATTCAAGAAGCAATCGACACTGCATACTATTCAGCTTCGGAAACTCGTCGTCTTTTTGGGCATAATGCCCCAAGTGAACTTCCCGACAAAGCAAATCTTTCGTTTCGTGTCCCAATTGGTGTTGTTGGCGTTATTACGGCATTTAATTTTCCCATAGCAGTTCCGTCTTGGAAAATATTACCTGCTCTTGCAGCGGGTAATACTGTCGTTTTTAAACCTTCGAAAGATGTGCCTCATTCGGGTGTGATATTTGCGGAAGTTATGGAAGAAGCGGGGATTCCTCCCGGGGTATTCAATGTGATTTTAGGCAAAGGATATATGGGAAATATGCTAGTAGAGCATCCCGACGTAAAAGTTATTGGTTTTACCGGCTCAACAGAAATTGGGAAAAAACTCGGGGAAATCTGTGGTCGTTTGAATAAGCGTATTTCTCTTGAAATGGGAGGGAAAAACCCGCTTATTGTAATGCCTGATGCTAATATGGAACTTGCTCTCGATGGGGTAATTTGGGGAGCATTTGGAACCACTGGTCAGCGTTGTACAGCAACATCTCGGTTAATTCTTCACAAAGATATTTATGACTCTTTCATTCAACAACTTGTAGAAAGAACTCGTAAGTTAAGATTAGGCAATGGATTAGATAGCGATGTGGACGTTGGTCCAGTGATTCACGAACAGCAACTCAGAACCTGCGAAGAGTATGTGAAAATTGGTTTAGAAGAAGGAGCACGGCTTGTCGTAGGAGGTAAGAGGGCGACCGAAGGCGAATTGGCAAAAGGCTATTTCTTTGAACCTACAATTTTTGTCGATGTTACGCCAGAAATGAGACTATTTAAAGAAGAAATTTTTGGGCCTATCCTTTCGGTAACAAAAGTAGAGTCTTTGGACGATGCTATTCGGTTAGCCAATAGCGTCGATTATGGATTGTCGTCCTCGATTTATACGACTAATATTAACAATGCCTTTCGTGCGATTAATAATCTTGAAGCGGGAATCACCTATGTCAATGCACCCACAATTGGTGCCGAAGCCCATATGCCATTTGGTGGAGTTAAAGGAACTGGAAATGGACACCGCGAAGGAGGTTGGACGGTCTTCGACATCTTTACTGAATGGAAAACTGTTTATATCGATTATTCAAATCGATTACAAAGGGCACAAATTGATAATTATTAATTAACTTGCTCATTAGGCAATTATAATTGGATAATACCCTTTTCGGTTATGAAAAGGGTTGCATTTAAAGTAGGGGTTGTTTATATGTTTGCGTGAGTTCTTGATATCGAAAACACGAAACGAGATGGTCGTTTACAATTCCTGCGGCTTGGAGAAATGCATAAATTATTGTTGAACCAACAAATTTAAATCCAAGCGATTTAAGTTCTTTGCTTATTTTATCGGAAAGTTCGGTTTTTGCAGGAATGTCTTTCAGTTCCTTCCAGTGGTTGACGATTGGCTTCCCGTCAACGAAGCCCCAAATGAATTTGGCAAAAGAGCCATAGCGTTTGGAAACTTCTAAGAACCTTTGAGCATTGATGATTGTCCCTTCTATTTTCAGTCTGTTCCTGATAATATTTGGATTTTTAAGCAAAAGCGAAATTTCTTTATCAGAAAAATTTGCAACTCGCGTTGGATTAAAATTTAAGAACGCATTTCGTAAAAATTCGCGCTTTTTTAGAATTATGAGCCAACTTAATCCTGCTTGAAACGTATCCAATACCATATACTCAAATAGTTTGTGGTCATCGACAACTGGTACACCCCATTCGGTGTCGTGGTAGTCAATCATAATTTGATTTGTGCCAACCCAGCCACATCTATTGTTCATTGGATTTTCCTTTTATGTTGATTTCTAAGTTTTTTTTCAAAATGCTAAATGCTTGTTCTGGTGTATCGGCAAATTCGAAAATATTAAGGTCGTTACGTCCAATCATTCCCATTTCAACAAGATAATCGAAGTTAATTACATTTTTCCAGTATTCGGAAGAATATAGAATAATTAATCGGGGCTTCTTCATTTTTTTTGTTTGTCGTAAAGTTAAGATTTCCATCATTTCATCAATTGTTCCAAATCCACCGGGGAAAACAATAAGAGCCTGTGCGGGATAAACAAGCCAAAACTTACGCATAAAGAAGTAGTGGAACTCGAAATTCAATTCTTTTGTAATATATGAATTAGGGACCTGCTCGAAAGGAAGGCTAATGTTAAATCCTATCGTTTTCAAGCCTGCATCGTATGCTCCACGATTTGCTGCTTCCATAATCCCCGGACCGCCGCCGGTGCATATATAAAATCTATTTTTTGGAGAAAATTTTTTACTCCATTCGGCCACCATTTTCGAAAGTTCATACGCTTGCTCATAATAATCTGCTACATTATTCATAAGTTTTTCGAGATGCTTGATTTTTCTTCGAATTTTTCCGACATCCTTAGGCAAAGATTCGGGAATTTGGCTCTGTAGACTTGCAATTTCTTTTGCATAATCTTCACGCGAACGAATTCTTGCTGAACCAAAAAATATGATCGTTTTTTTAATGCCGTGTTTTCGTAGATGCTGTTCCGGGTAGAGATACTCTGCCAGTATTCTAATAATTCGACCTTCACTACTATGTATGAATACTTTGTTATCGTATGCTTTAATAGGGTGAAGTGGGTGTAGCTCGGCATTTGTAAATTTTTTCTCTTTCATTTATCACCTTTTGCATGCTTTTCTAATTGTTCTTTGTCACTAAAATGGTATTTTGTGTTCCCTATGATTTGATATTGCTCGTGCCCCTTTCCAGCCACGAGAATGATATCATCCCGATTAGATATTCGATATGCATATTCAATTGCTTCGTCTCGATTAGATATTTGGATAACTTTCTTCTTTCCACTTTTGGAAATTCCTTTATAAATTTGACTAATTATTTTATCGGGGTCTTCTGTTCTTGGGTTGTCGCTTGTAATAACAACCAAATCGGAAAATTTTTCGGCTATTTTTCCCATTAGCGGTCTTTTTTCTTTGTCACGGTCGCCTCCGCATCCGAAAACGCAAATTAATTTGCCAGATATTGGATTGTTCTTTGAAATAACTTCTCGGCAAGTTTCTAATGCTTTTTGTAAAGCATCCGGGGTATGAGAGTAATCAACAATGCCCAAGGCACCATTTTCAAGTATAACTTTTTCCATCCTGCCCGGTACACCTTTGAAACTTTCCAAAGCATTTCGTATGATATCTAGTTCAAAGCCTAAGGCAAGTCCCATTGTGATTGCTAATACTGCATTATCGATGTTGAATCGCCCAATTAGATTAGACTTAAATGAAACTTTTCCTTCTCCCAAATCCTTGTTGTTAAATTCAACGGTGAAATTGTTTCCATTGATTGACAAAGATTCTTCAACTATACGGACGTCTGAATTGTGATTTCTTCCCACAGTAAACTTATGGAGTGAACGAGTATCTTGGAGCATATATTTTCCGTAGGGGTCATCCGAAAAAACGACTGCAATTGATTCTGGGGAAAAGCCATCGAAAAGTTTTTTTTTAGTATTGGCATAATTCATCATATCGCGATGATAGTCAAGATGGTCTTGTGTAAGATTGGTAAAGATTCCTCCTTTGAAACTAATTCCATAAACCCGTTCTTGGTCGAGCGAATGGGACGATACTTCCATAGCAACAAACTTTACGTTTATTTTTTTCAAATCATTAAAAATCTTTACCAGTTCGTAAGACTCTGGCGTGGTGTTGCTCAATTCTTTTTCGTATCCTTTTGCAAAGGCTCCTGTTGTTCCAATTATTGCAGATTCTACACCGGCAGAACGAGCAATATGTCCCAAAAGATACGTAATAGTTGTTTTACCGTTTGTTCCAGTAACTCCTATAATGTTCATATCAGTGGTAGGGTAGCGAAACCAAAAATGTGAGGCTTGTGCTAATGCTTGTCGACTGCATTTTACAACTAAATACGTACAGTTGGGCAAAGTATTTATGGGGACTCTCTCGCAAACGATGTATTTAGCTCCATGTTTAATAGCATCTTCGATATAATCGTGTCCATCGAAATTATTTCCACTAATTGCAACAAAAAGTGAATTTCTTTCGCACTTTCGAGAATCGTAGCATATTGACGAAACGTAATCGTTAGATTTACCGATGGTATATATCGGGTTCAAAACTTTGATAAAATCGCTAATTGTTATCATACGTTCAAACAAAAAAAATCAAAATTATCAAATAATTCCGAAAGATTTTATCGAGGAGTTGTTACAATAGCGTGCTGTTGGGTCCAAAAGTATCTTGATAAGTAGCAGAGGTTGAAAAAAGTACAACCTCTGGTCTTAAATGTCCGTGTTAAATAAATTTTTTGAATAGGATTATAAAGCTTTTTAATACCTATATGTAAATTGTAATCCTATTTTAACTGCTTGAATATTGAGCCGATAGTTTTTCGATGCTGGGTCGTTTGTTTGGTAATTGGTGCGAAGCAAGGAATTTGTAAAAAATTGGAATGTTGGTTCTAAACGAATGTTGGGTGCAAGGTTTATAGCCGCTCCTAATGAATATATGTAAGTAGTTGCGCCACTTATATCTTGTTGATACGGAGACGTTATAGAAGAAAATCCAGCCCGAAGTTCTAATGGAAGTAAAAGAAGAGAAT
>CAZPSM010000033.1:18498-23465 GCA_964589125.1 uncultured Hyphomicrobiales bacterium
CCCAATCCCCAATTGGCTTGTCCAACAAGTTCGCGAACAATGAGCGAATTTAATTGCTCAACGCTTGGCGGTGCATCGGAAAATCGAAGTTGGGTAACATCGAAGTATTCAATGCCTCCTGTGATTACGAAATCGGCGATTTTTATGGAAAGCCCACCTGCAAAAACGAACGGGGTGGTAACTTTGTATGAATTATAAGAATTTTCTTTTGGTTCAAAAGGATTTGGTCTCCAGCCATCGTCGAATACTGCATAAGCATCTTGGCGGAAATTATCTTCAACTTCGTAATAAGTAGGGAATTTAACTGTTGCACCGAAACGGAAAAACTCCCCGATTGTTCCTATAACACCTATCGAGCCAGTTATTCCAATTACTTTTTGATTGATATTTTCTTTTAAAGTGAATCTGTTGAAATCGACATTTTGATAACCTATAGAATCAAAAGAGTTGTATTTGTTTAAAACATCTATTTCCTGAAATTCACGATAATATTTAAAGTTACCCCATTTTCCTGTTAGTGTAGCACCGACAGAAACATTCGGGGAAATCATTATTGAAAATCCGCCCGTTATGTTATGCAACCCACCATCTTCGTCAACATAGACTATTTGTTGAACAGAGTCTTTGATTGGAGTATAAAATTTTTTGTCTGCAAGCCAAAGAAAATATGGGATGTTCGAAAGAGTATCTTTGGGACCGTAGGATGCAAGTGAGTTAATAATGGAACTTTTGGGGTTAAATGCTGAATAATTGTGATAATTCAAAAAGTTGTTTTCGTGGAAGTATGCAATCGCTCCAACGATTGGTTGCCTCCCATGCTCGATAGGAACTGAAATTCCTATGTGAGTAAAATAAGCAGAGTTGGCTCTTTGTTTATTCTTTGCCCAAAGATACTCAGTCTCGGAAGTATTAGTAGTAAAACCCAATCCGAGCGAAAATTCACTGTGTCCTATGTAACTTAATCCTGCTGGATTATAGATTAAAGCCGAAACGTCGTCGGAAATTCCATAGAAGGAGACCCCGAGACTCGCCGAGCGTGGTGTAAGCATTGAATTTGGAATGGTGTAGCGAAGAGCGTCTTCAATAAATTGTCCAAAGGATGGCTGATATGATGTGAAAATCATTAAGGCGAATATAAGTAACTTGATTCTTTTCATTTGTTATTTTGGTCTTGTTGAACTTCTTTCTTGTTTTGTTGGAGTTTCTTTGGGTGCCGAGTCCCTTGTGTTAGAGCGCTCGGGAGAATTCGATGGAGTGTTGTTTTTTTCTGGCAACTTAAGTTTTACTGGTTTTTCCACCGCGTCTTTGCTGTCCGAAGGTGGAGCAATTTTGTTGCGTTCGCCACCTCGGGAGCTTGAACGGCTTTCTTTTGTTGGGGTGGATTTATCGTCATAATTGTAATCCCCACGCGAAGGACCAAAAGTTCTTACAGTTTTGGGGGGCTCTTTCTCATTTTCGTATGGAATGTAGATAACTCGCGGACGACGGTACCAGTAGTAATCGTCCCAATAGTAGTACGGATAAGGGTAGTAAACTATCCTATGATGATGTCTATGGTGTGGATAGTAGATTAAGTTATAATCCCAAAATGGGTCATAGAAAATATTCCCGAAGTAGAGAAAAAGCCCGAAATCGTTTGGCTCTGGATAGAACAAATAACGAGGTTCATAGGGAGCAGGAAAGTTATAATTATAAATGATGATTGGTTCGTTTTGTGTGCTCCGTTCCTTTTTGGTTTGTGATTCAGAGTGGACGACAGGATATTCAGATTTTGTGGGCTCTCGTTTCGGCTCTTCATAATTGGGATTATTGTTGTAACCGAAATAGTCTTTATGCGTTTTGTCTGTCGAAACGCAACTTTGGATAACAATTGCAAGAATTAAAGCGATTATCGATTTTTTCATTTTTCTCCTCCTTTCGAGACTTTTTACACAGGAAATTACGAATATGGAATGAAATTGTTTCAAAGAAATTTTAGATTTTTTAAATCGTCAATATTATTTTATTATTGTGAATATATTTCGAGGTGAATATTATCAATCGTCGAAAGAGGGTCCTTGTTGGAATGTCTGGGGGTGTGGATTCTTCCACCGCCGCCGCTTTGCTTTTGCAACAAGGATACGAAGTTGTTGGTATTACTGTTACATCGATAAAAATTACAGATGATTGCAAGGTAGAGGAAAGTAAATCGGGATGCTGCAATTATCAGTCGCTAATTGATGCAGCAGATATTTGCGACCAACTTGGGATTGAACACCATATTGTTGACTTATCCGATATTTTTAAGGAAAAAATCATAAGTAATTTTGTCGATGAGTATTTACATGGTCGGACACCCAATCCTTGCACCATTTGTAATCCTTTAATTAAGTGGGGCGAAATTCTGAAGAAGGCTGACGACTATAACTGCGAGTATTATGCAACGGGACATTATGCGAAACTGGCTTACGACCAAACTTCTGGTAGGTTTTTCGTTCAACGAGCCAAAGATAAACTCAAGGACCAATCGTATTTTCTTTGGGGGCTCTCGCAGAAGCAATTGAGCAGGACAATTTTCCCACTCGGGAATTTGTTGAAACCTGAAGTTCGCAAAATTGCAAAGGAATTTGATTTAAAAGTTCACAACAAATACGAAAGTCAGGAAATATGCTTTATTCCATCGAATGATTATCGCGATATTTTGTTGCAGAACGTTGCCAATCGAAGTGCTTTCCAGCCAGGTGATATTGTATTTAAGGGGGTTGTAGTTGGTAAGCACCAAGGCTATCCATTTTATACGATAGGGCAAAGAAAAGGTCTCGGCATTAGTTATCGCCAACCTTTATACGTGAAAAAGATTATTCCAGAGACCAACACAGTTATTGTAGATGTTGAAGATGAACTTGCAACTTTGACTTTAACAGCGAGTCAAGTAAATTTTATGAAATTTTCCGAAATTCCCGAAAATGTTTCATTTACAATAAAAATTAGATACAGAGATAATGGGGCGGAAGGCAAGTGTATTATGTTAAATGATTCGAAATTGCGAATTGAATTTTTTTCACCACGTAGGGCAATAACCCCAGGGCAATCGGTTGTGGTTTACGATGGGGAAGATGTTGTTTGTGGGGGCATTATTGATAGTACTGAATAAGTTATGAACAAATTAAAACTCTTGCTTTTGTTTTTGCTAATTTTAGTTATAACTGATTCAACACTGTTAGGTTACGATTCAACATTTGTTCAACCAAAGGCTGATAGTATCTTTTGCTTGCGATATTCTTTCAACCCAAACGATACCCTAATTTATCTTGCCCACTCTTACGATAGCATAGTAATAGATTATGGCGAACCATTGTTAAAAATTAGAAACGAAATCTTTATTGTGGTATGCGATTCTGTTTCGAAACGTAACACATATTTTTTGCGTTATAGTCTACTGGATTTCCGAGGTACGGATATTCAGTCGAGCAAGAAAGTTGATTATACCGAAACCGATTGGCTCGGTAGGACAATTTGGCTCGAAATTGATTCATTAGGTAACCGAAAGAGTTTCCGATTGGACGATAGTTCGGTCAGTGGGCGAACCCCTGGCGGTCCTTTCCAACCGCATTTATTATTTTCTTTGGGTGAAGGCTGTCATAAAAAAGGTGAAACCTGGCTTGTTCGTTCGATGGATGATTTACCGGAAAATGGAATTCCAGTTCCCGGACTTCGACATACTATGCTTTATAAAATGTACGGGGAATTAGATACTTTGGGCGAAATAGTTGAACGAGCAGAATTTATACGAACAGGGCAAGGAGCAATTAAAATGGTCAACGAAGAAGGAACTATGCAAGTTTCGTGTGTTATCAATAGTTATGGCGTTATCGATATTTCAAAAAGCAAAAAGATTCCTATTCATCTTTTTACAACAGTTGAGCAAAAACTTACAATCCGAACCGGGGAAGATAGCAAAGTTGGGGTTCACTATATTCATACCAATTTTACTTTAGTAGATTATAAAAAAGGGGAGAAGAAGGTTTTAGTCCCTACTAAAAAGCGAAGGAAGTAAGAAGTTTCAACAAATTGAATAATTATTGTTAAAGACTTTTGGTGATAATGAATATGAAAATCCAATGGAATGCTGCTTTTTCTATAGTGGAGATACGTTATTAGGTTGTTGAAATTCGGTTAATTTGAGTTTATAGAAGGGATGAGTATCTTTTATTTTATTTCTTCTAGGATTTGTTTGGCTTCTTGGTTGTCGGGTTCGAGCCTTAGTGTCCAGTTAAACATTCTTTTAGCCTCTTCGTAGTCTTTGACATAGAGGAAACATTTGCCGGCTCCTAAAAATGCTAACGAATTGTTGGGATTAAGTTTCTTTGCTTCTGTGAAAAGCTGTAAGCCACTATCGTAATCATCCATTTCGAGCATAATATCACCCATATCGACAAGTAAGATGTCCAATGAATACCCAAGAACTGAATCGAAACGCTCATTTTTCCAACGGGATACCAAATCGGAATATTTCTCCAATGCGGCAATAATATTGCCTTCGTGGCGAAGAATCTTTGCCTCGATGTATAGCGAATCGATGTTGTTCTGTGGAGTTTTCTGAATATAGGATTTTGCTTCGTCGAAATTACCGAGTAAAAATTCAGTGATTGCCATTCTTAAATAGAGAAACTTCTGATACTTTTCGTTCAACTGTTCAACGTTAGGAAGGATTCGTAGATATTCTTCCTTTGCTTGCTCGAGCTTGCCATTGGCAAAAAATTCCTCTGCAATTCCAAGATGTATTTGTTCATCTTGTATATCTATTAGCTTCGACATTGATTTTCGTGCGATTTCTTTCCCATAGAGCGCATCGATTCTGCTTAAAAGTTTTAGTGTTGAACGCTTCCAAGTCCATAATGTTCGAGCATATTTCGAAGCGACTAATCCGCGAACTGTAATATCGGACGGGTTCTGATATATAGCCCGCATTAATCCCGATAAGTAGT
>CAZPSM010000034.1:0-22453 GCA_964589125.1 uncultured Hyphomicrobiales bacterium
TCTGAATCCCGTCCCGTTTAACAGAGCGGGACGGGAAAGAATCTCATTGTATTATGGAACAGGCAGGAATGCCTGTTCTACTCTTTGCTTCTAACATTTTTTAGATTCTTCTTCCGCCCCGTTTTGCCGAACGGGACGGAACCAGAATGATAAGAGGAAAAGACCCTTTACTTCGTTTGGAATGGCAGGCAAAGTAAAATAAACAAAGGTTGCAATTCCTTGTCAATATGATATGTATAAATTTTAAAAATCGAAATTTGGTAAATGTTGAAGCAGTTCTATATGTTGACCTACACTTCAACTAATATGTAGGGAGTGAGTAGCAATGTGATAATACAACCCTTGGGTAGTGGCTCATCTACCGCAACTTTACACTCTTAAGTTTGCTTATGTATCTTTTGGGATGAGGACCATATGCATAATCTTCGAAGATTTCAGTAATTCCAATCCCGGGTGTATAAGTAATATATAGGTTTATTTTATCAAGGTAAACTGCCCTATCGTTATCGAAGTATTCCAGCCCCTCCGACTTTTGTAATTTTTCGGTCCCTGGTATAATTATCCTGAAAATCCTACTGCCTTTGAAACGGAATTGAAAACCTTTTCGGATTTCTCCGTTGATTTGTGTTTCCACAATATTTGCCAAACTTCCTTCAATATCAACAATATATGCGGTGAGGGTTGTTTCCGTTTTATGACCCCTTTTTCCATCGTCTATTATTATAGGAAATATATCGGTAATAGAATCGGTTATTTTCCAATGACTTTCCCGTAAGTCGCAAATCTTTTGCCACTGCTTAGTCAAAGCAGTATAACATTTAGTAGTGTCGGCGGGTAACAATGGAATCAAGAAGGTTGAGTATAATTGTATTTGGCCACTCGAACAGAATAAATAGCCGGAATGGGTCTGTTCACCTTCTCGATAAAACGTGATTAAGTAGCTTTGAATATTATTAATTATACTTTTACCAGTGATTACAAGAGAATCAATATAAACTTTATTGCCTACGATTTTCCCTTCGGGGCCTACCTCGAATCTTTCAAAATACCAAGTGTTGCCAACTTGTGTTGGGAAAAGAGGCTCGTTCGAGATTTCCGGTGCATTGCCGGAGTCGCACGAGGTAATCAAAAGCAGATAGGAGACGATGGCTATCGATAAGCGAAACAAGTAGTGAATTTTTGTTTCCATAGCTCACCTTCTATTTATTGAGATAATAATATTACTTTCCAAATTATAAAAAAAATAAAAAACAAACAAAAAAATTTTTTGTTACGGAAATTACAAAAAGTAGTATAGCCGAGCCCATTTACTTTCGCAACTTTAATGGAATAAGCATACAGATATATCCTAATTGCTATATTAAAGCAAATTCAGTTCCAATTTATGACAACTGTGGAATTTTTCCCCGTTGTTCGATGCTGAAATATTAAATAAGTAGAAGAGAACGATTTTTTTCTTAAATTGCAAATCCCAAATTTATAATGCAAGATATGTTCAAAAGAATTTTAGTTGCTAATCGTGGAGAAATTGCTATTCGCATTATGCGAGCCGCACGTGAATTAGGAATAGAAACCGTTGCAATTTATCACCGAGTCGACCGGGAATCCCCGTATGTGCATTATTCCGACTATGCTTTCGAAATTTATGCTGACCAGCCGAAGGCAGCCTATTTGGATATTCAGCAAATAGTTGACGTTGCGAAAAAGAGCGGTGCTCAAGCCATACATCCCGGCTATGGTTTTTTATCGGAACGTGCTCCGTTTAGCCGAGAATGTGAAAACTCCGGAATTAAGTTCATAGGACCTCGTCCATATTCAATTGATGCGATGGGTTCGAAAACACGCGCACGTGAATTAATGGCAAAGGCGGGGGTTCCAGTTGTCCCGGGTACTCACCAAAAAATTACAGATATCGAGCAAGCGATTTCTATCGCAGAGCAAATTGGCTTTCCGATTTTGCTTAAAGCTTCGGCTGGTGGAGGTGGAAAAGGAATGCGTAAAGTATTCAATCGAGAAGAGTTCAGCGATGCTTTTGCTTCTGCACAACGTGAAGCGGGCAAATCATTCGGCGATGATTCAATCTATATCGAAAAATTGCTCGAAAATCCAAAGCATATTGAATTCCAAATTATTGGCGATGAATTCGGAAATTATGTCCATCTTGGTGAAAGGGACTGCTCGATTCAGCGGAGGCACCAAAAAGTGATTGAAGAAGCGCCTTCAACGGTTCTCGACGATTCGCTTCGAAACCGTATGGGAGAAGTTGCGATTAACGCTGCAAGGGCCGTCGAATATGTTAATGCGGGAACGATTGAATTCCTTTTCGATAAGAACAAGAATTTTTATTTTCTTGAAATGAATACTCGTTTGCAAGTTGAACATCCTATTACCGAAAGCATTACGGGAATCGACATCGTCAAGGAACAAATTCGAATCGCGGCAGGCGAGCCACTTTCATTCGAACAAAAAGACGTTAAGTTTAAAGGTCATTCTATCGAGTGCCGAATAAATGCCGAAGACCCATTCAACGACTTTTTGCCCGACACTGGGAAAATAACTTATCTACGCGAACCCGCTGGGAAAGGTATTCGGCTCGACTCGGGAATAGAAACTGGTTCCGAGGTAACAATACATTTCGACCCACTCATTGCAAAGCTAATTTGCTATGGAAAAGACAGAAACGAAGCTATCGAACTGATGAGAAGAGCTCTCGACGATTATCAGATTTTCGGTGTGAAAACCGGGATTCCTTTCTTGCGCGAAGTTATCGAACACCCCGTTTTCCGTGAAGGTATCTACGATACTGGTTTTATCGAAAATATCTTCGACTTCGATTTGTTCAATAGTAGCCGGAATAACAATCTTGAATTAATTTCTGCGTTGGCTATTTTTTTACATAAGAACTTAAAATCGAAAGGAGCCGAATTACATATCCAGAGCGATAATAAGTCAAAAAGCAAATGGAAACAACGGATTTCGACACATAGAAGGTAAAATCGAAAATGGAGCACAAACCGGTAGCAGTTGTTTTAATGAGTGGAGGTATGGACTCGGCAGTAACTGCTGCTATTGCTATCGAGCAAGGCTTTGAACCAGCAGGCTTGCATATTATCTATGGACAACGGACTCAAGAACGCGAACTAAAAGCGTTCAATGATATATGCGATTATTATCGAATAAGCAAAAGGCTAATTGTTCCAATTGATTATCTGAAGAGTATCGGAGGTTCATCTTTAACTCAATTCGATATTGAAGTAGAAAAGGCAGACTTGAACCGTAAAGGAATCCCACAGACCTATGTTCCATTTCGCAACGGGAATCTACTTGCAATTGCTACAAGTTGGGCGGAAACGCTTCGGGCGACTGCAATATTTATTGGAGCAGTCGAAGCCGATAGCAGTGGATACCCCGATTGCCGCAAAAGCTTTTTCGATGCCTTCGAAACCGCAATTAATTTAGGAACAAAGCCAGAAACTTCATTGAAAATAATTACTCCTTTGATTACTTTTTCTAAAAAAGAAATAGTATTGAAGGGGATTGAACTGGCTGTCCCATTCAATCTTACATGGAGTTGTTACAAAGAAAGCGAGATTGCTTGTGGAGAATGCGATTCCTGTGTCCTTCGTCTACGGGGCTTCGAACAGGCTGGTCTCCGCGACCCAATACCATACAAAAGTCGTATTTTTATTCATAAGTAAAGGAGATTCGTATGAAAAAGTATTTTTCCGCTGTGAAGTCTATTCATTTTGTTGGTATCGGTGGTATTGGGATGAGCGGTATAGCGGAGATATTGCATAACCAAGGTTTTAGAGTAACTGGTTCAGATTTACAGAAATCGGAAAATACAGAATACTTACGCCGATTAGGGATTGATGTGAAAATAGGGCATTCTGCTGAAAATATTTCTTCGGCTGATGTCGTGGTCTATTCGAGTGCTGTTGTTCCCGGCGAAAACCCCGAAACCTTGGAAGCCGAAAGGTTAGGTATCCCCGTGCTGCGCCGTGCAGAAATGCTTGCGGAAATTTCTCGCCTTCAATATACGATTGCTATTTCGGGAACGCACGGAAAAACAACTACTACATCGCTTTGTGGATTACTTCTAATTAATGCTGGGTTCGACCCAACGGTAATTGTTGGTGGGCGATTGCACTCCCTTGGTGGAACCAATGCTCGTCTTGGCGCTGGTGAATGGACAGTTGTCGAAGCCGATGAGTTCGACCGTTCATTCCTACAACTTCTACCTACCATCGCGATTGTAAATAATATTGAACCAGAACATTTAGATATTTATGTCGATTTCGAAGATTTAAAGAAAACGTTTGTCGAGTTTCTTAATAAAGTTCCATTCTATGGTGTTGTCGTTGCAGGAATAGATGACCAGGGTGTCAAACAAGTACACTCTCAAATTAAGCGAAAAGTAGTAACTTTCGGAACTTCGAAAGTCGCTGATTTTCGTGCCGAAGAAATTACCTTTGCCCAAAACCAGACTTCGTTCGAAGTTTTCTTCAAAAATGAACTTTTAGGAAAAGTTTTTTTGAATATACCCGGTGTTCACAACGTTAAAAATGCGTTAGCAACGATTGCTGTGGGCTTTGAACTTGGTATTGATTTCGAAATAATCAAACAAACTTTGTTCGAATTTTCCGGTGTTTATCGCAGGTTCGAAGTTAAACTGGAAAAGGATGGGGTAATCGTCGTTGACGATTATGCACACCATCCAAGTGAAGTTCAAGCAACGTTGAAAGCCGCACGCAACGGGTGGAACAAACGAATCATAGCAATTTTCCAACCACATACATATACAAGAACTAAATTCCTACGCGATGAGTTTGGAGCTTCGTTCGATGACGCCGATGTCCTAATTGTTACCGATGTTTACCCCGCACGCGAAAAACCTATTGAGGGCGTTAGTGGTAAAATAATAGCAGATGCCGTAATTGGTATGGGGCACAAAAATGTGCATTATGTTCCCGAATTTGACCGAATCCCCGAAGTTGTAAAATCTTTGGTTCAAGGCCAAGATATGATTATTACCATCGGTGCCGGAAATATTTGGAAAGTCGCAGAAAAACTGGCAAAAGAACTTTAATATACCTCTTCGCTACGCAAAAAAGAGCAGGACATAAGAAGCGGTTCGAGTAATTTTTTTCACTCCCTTCGTTGCAACACTTCTTTTACAAAAAAATAACATAATAAATATCCATTTATATTTATCAAAAAAGTTTTAAATAAATTCGTTTTTAAGTTTTGAGAGGTTTTTATGAAAAAAGGGATTTTTTTATCTTTTTTAATGCTTTTTGTATTTGCTTTTTCTGTCTTCTCGCAAGACGAGTTTAAATTTTCCGGCGAATTCCGTATTCGTAGCGAACTCGATGGCCGGGACTTTTTGAACAGAACTTATCCCCAATCTTTTACTGCTTCTCGCATCCGATTTAACGTCGAAAAAACATTCTTTGAAAATGTTAGTATTTTTTTACAATTCCAGGACTCCCGCGTCTTTGGCCAGGAAAAGAATACACTAACCGACTTACACAACGTGGACCTTCACCAAGGATATGTGAAAATTGCAAACTTATTCGACTTGCCTATTTACCTCCAAATTGGTAGGTTCAAACTATCTTATGGTATGAACAAAATTTTCGGTCCTAACGATTGGCATAATGTCGGTCGTTCCCACGATGGCTTCCGAATCGGCTACGAAAGCAAAAGTTTTACCATCGATGGTTTTTTGACTACCCACACTAACTTCCTAAATTATAGAGCAGGAGCAGCAGACATTTCTAACTACAATTATGTTGAAGCACCGGCAGATACAGGATTCAATATATACGGTATCTATTCGAAACTTAAACTTTCGGACTACCATAGTTTCGATGTGTATGGCTATTATGAATGGAATCGGCTACGGACAAATGGAAGCGATTATCAACTTACACGATATACCTTTGGAACAGCCTACTCTTTAAACATCAATCCTTTCTTTGCTTATTTAGAAGGAGCATATCAAACCGGGCGAATTGGGATAGGTAATGGTTTAGATATTTCTGCATTTATGATTCTTGCTTCGGTAAAATACGTTTTCAAGCCTTTTGTTGTTTCGCTTAATGCCGATATTAACTCCGGCGGGAAGCCAAACGACAGCAAATATAAACTGTTCGATAATCCTTATTCGACCAAGCATAATTTTCAAGGGTATATGGATTTCTTTACTAATATTAGTAGTCCTTCTTTTCCTCTGGGAATTTACGGGCTGAACGATTATTTCGCTCGGCTCGAATACAATCCCTCGGAGAGCAAATTTTCGGGGCAAATCGATATTCACTACTTTACGACTTTCGAAAAAACTTCAAGCAATAAAAATGCTTACGGTCCCGAACTCGACTTGGTTTTGAATTACAATCTTTATAAGTCAGTTATATTGCAATGGGGAACGGGTATTTTTATACCCCAAGATGTAATGAAAGAACTTTATCGTTCGCTTACAAAACGTGGTCAAATCGATATTTGGAATCCAGCATTTTGGACGTACTTGCAGTTAAACATTAAATTTTAGGGTTTATCTCCGAATTAGTTAGTAGAAGCAAAGGCATTTTTAATGATTAAAGAGAAATACTCTATGACGCTCTTGCAAAAGTCTTGAAAAAGGCTTTACTGTCATAGTGAGCTTGTCGAACTATGACTATAAATCAAGAAGTTACAACACTCTTCGACAAGCTGAGGGTGACAATTTACGGACCTTTGCAAGAGCCTCCTGTATTTTGGACATTGTTTATCTGCCTCTGGATTTTGTTTTGGTAATAAATTAACTTATCCAGAAAAGATAGCAATGTCCACTACTTATATCAATCTTTCACCAACTAAATTGGAGGAGAACCGTATTTCTTAGTATAGTAAAAACCCGTAAGCGTCCAACAGGTAATTCAAGTAAAAAGATGGTCATAAATCATTGGGAGTAATGCCTTAGTTTTTCTATTACTATTTTCATATCATCTGGGTAATCGCATTCGAAGCGTATAAATTGTTGATGAACGGGATGTACGAATCCCAGAACTTTTGCGTGGAGCATTTGTCGGTCAATTTCTTTCAAAAGCCTCGAAACAAAACTTTTGAACTGAGCGTTATGCCCTCCATATACGATGGAATCACCTCCGTAGGACTTATCGCCTAACAATGGATGTTTATTATGAGAAAAATGGACACGAATTTGGTGTGTTCTACCTGTTCTTAGTCTAACGCGCACAAGTGAAAGATATTGGAACCGCTCTTCGACCCAGTAATCAGTAATTGCGGTCTTTCCTCCCTTTTTAACAACAGCAAAAAGTTGCCTATTCTTTGGTGAACGCCCAATATCCCCCGTGAAAGTGCCTTTATCGTCTTTTAAATTGCCCCAAATAATAGCAAAATAGAAGCGTTCTACAGTTCTTTCAAAGAATTGCTGAGCCAATTGCCGATGAATTTCAGGGCTTTTGGAAATTACGATTAATCCAGATGTATCTTTGTCGAGTCTGTGGACAACGCCGGGGCGGACTGCATCGCTCGAAAAGATAGAACCTTCGTCCATTTCATCGTCGGAATCGTTTTCGAGAATTTCAATATTTTCCCGGTAGCCAAGGTAATAAAGAACCGCATTTACTAATGTTCCGTGTCGATTCCCGTAACCCGGATGGGTAACCATTCCCGCGGGTTTGTTTATAACCATTAAGTAATCATCTTCGTAGCAAATGTCCAGCGGTATGCTTTCCGGCACAAGAACCAATGGTGGTAATCGCCGTAAAATACAGATAATTACATCGTTTGGCTTAATTTTTTTGTTGGCTTTTGCAGGTAATCCGTTTACAAGAACATCGCCGTTATCTATTGCTCTTTGGATTTTTGTTCGCGAGACATTTTTTAAATGCCGTGCGAGATATGTGTCGAGCCGTTCAATTTGTTTCCCGGGGGGAACTACAAGTTTATGTTCAACTTCAATAGATTCTGGGTAATCGAGATAATTGGGGGCGTCATTATCCATCTCGTTCTTGTGCTTGCTTGTTCTTCGAAAATAGCGATGAAAATGAAGGTAAATGTTTGCTAAAAATTAACAGAAGAACAACACCAACGCTAACACAAGAATCAGCAACATTGAAGACCGGCCAATGAGTATAGTTAATTGGACCAATTAAAATATCGGGTATATCAACTTGAATGAAATCGATAACACGGCCATAGAATAAAGGTGAGTAGCCGAAAATTACTCCATAGAAGAGCCTATCGATAAGATTACCTACTGCACCAGCAAGAATCAAACCAAAAGAAATCTGAATAAAAATATTGTGATTTTTTAGTTTGAATAACAAGATAGCGAGCAAGATGCTTGCAAATATCGAAAAAAGAGAAAGTAAAATTTTAAATTCACCGAATTGTAAACCAAAAGCCATACCGGCGTTTTCCACGTAGACGAACTTTACAAAATCACCAAGCACAGAAATTTCAGCATCTAAATTTTGGACGTAGTAATGGTCGCTTCCAATATGTTTTACTTGGAAATGGTTTAAAATTAGGATTTTCGTTAATTGGTCAAAAGCAATTAGCAAGATTACCATTGCAAAAATGAGTTTGGTTCTATCTTTCATTTCCATACTTTCAATTTAGACAACAAAAAAGGGACATACACGATGCCCCTTGGACGCAACTTAATCGAAATGTTATTTATTGACTGGTTCAATTCTGTCGATCCCATCTTCTGGACATTTCTTGTGTATTTTGTAGGATGCCGAAAGAGTTGTAATTGGAACAGCGAGGAGTCTTTCTTTGGCTATTAGTATTCCACAAACACGGCATATTCCATAGGTTTTGTCGTTTATTCTTTGGAGTGCTTCGTCCAATTTTTTGATGTATTCGTTGATTCGTTGTATTTGAGCATATACCTTCTCTTTTTCGAAGATTTCGGAGCCTTGTTCCGCCATATGCATAGAGTAAATCGAGCCTTCTTCGGCAAGGTCGTAACTATTCAAATCCTCGAGTCGGTCGCGTAACATATTTAATTCTTCAAGGGCTTCGTGTTTGACTTCGAGAATACGTTTGCGGAAAATTTCCAAATCTTCATCGGAATATCGAACCGTTGGCTTGGGTTTCTGGGTTTCTGGGGTAATTTTATCTTGCTTTTTGCTCGACTTTTTCGTCTTTGTTTGCTTAGTTTCTTTTTTTACTTTGGTCTCGGGTGCTTCTTCTTTTGCTTGTTTTGGTTCGGCTTTTTTCTGTGGTTTTGCCACGGCTTTTTTTATTTCTTTTTTCGCCTTTGCTTTGGTTTCATTTGTTGTGGTTTTAGTGGTCACTTTTGGTTTTGCTAATTCCTTTTTTTCTTCTTTGGTTTTCTTTTTATCTTTTAATTCTGTCTTGATAGCCCCCTTTGTTACTGTGGATTTCGATTTTGTTAAAGGTTTCTTTTCAGGTTTCTGAACTTTATTTTCTTTCGATAGATCGGGTTTTACCACTTCGCTGATAACTTTTTTTTCGGTTTGCTTGGTTACTACGGTTGTAGTTTCTTTTTTCTCCATCGGTGTTTCCTTCTTTCCTCGCGGTTTACACACTCTTTTAGGTTTTGTGCCATTCATTGCAATATTTTTAGTTTGATTGATTTCAACTTTTTCCTTTGCTGTTTTTTTTGCTGCCATTGCTATAATCCTTATCTATAACTATTAGTTAAATTTATCAAACGACATCATCAAATAAAACAAATTTAAACTTTTTTTAATGAAATACACAATTTTTTCTCATCGATTTCAATTTCCTCTGAATCGGCTAATTTTTCTGCAAATATGAACTTTTCGGCTAACGTTTCGCTCATAATATAATCGCGGGTAGTTTGCAAGGAGTCGATGAATTCTTCGGGAACACTTGCATATATTTCAATTCTATCGGTAACATCGAAATCCAACTTTTTACGTAAGTTCTGTATTCTGTTGATAAACTCGCGAGCGATACCTTCCGCTCTAAGTTCTGGTGTGATATGAGTATCGAGTGCAACAGTTACATTATCTTCGGTTCCAACCAACCATCCTTCGATTGAATCGCTATATATTTCAACGTCTTCGAGTTGGATTATTACATTTTCATTTTGTATGTTAACGTTTATTTCTTTTTTCTGTTCAAGTTCAACTATTTCATTGTGAGTGAGTTCTTTTATTTTGTTAGCAACTGGTTGAGTTAACTTACCAAATTTCCGTCCAATCACTTTGAAATTAGGTTTAGCCTTCTTTTTAACAAATTCCATATCGGCAGAAACATATTCAATTCTCTTAACGTTTATTTCTTCTTTGATAATGCTTTCAAAGTGTTGTATATTTCGTCGTTGATTTGGATTCAGCACCGGAACAATAATCTTTTCCAATGGCTGGCGCACTCGGATTTTGGCTCGTTCGCGCAATGAACGAACAATTTTGACAATTGTTTGTGCCAATCCCATTCTCTCTTCCAGGTCGCTGTCGATTAAAGATTCATTTGCTTTTGGTAAGTCAACAAGATGGACCGAAACTGGGTCGGATGGTTGTCTTAACCTTTGATATATGATTTCGGAAAGGAAAGGAGCAGCCGAAGCCATCAGTATTGCAACATTAACAAGGACTTCGTAAAGCGTTTGATAAGCGGAAAGTTTGTCGGAATCGTTTTCCCTTTTCCAGAACCTTCGACGATTGCGTCGAATGTACCAATTAGAAAGTTCGTCGATAACAAAGGATTGAATTGCCCTATGTGCTTTTGTCAGTTCATATTCTCCCATCAATTTGCGGTAGTTTTTGTGTAGAGTATTTAAACGGGAAATTATCCATCTGTCGATTTCTTGGCGCTCTTCGATTGGTATTTTAGGTTCATTCCCAACAAATTTATCGATATTTGCATAAAGGGCAAAGAAAGAGTAACTATTGATTAACGAGCGGAAGAAATCCGAAAGAATAGTTTTTTCGATGTCTTCTTCGTTGAAAAGTGTTGCTTTCCAAGGAGGATTGTTCACAAGAAGGTACCAACGAACTGCGTCTGCACTATATTTTTCCATTACCTCGAATGGGTCGATTACGTTCCCTTTCGATTTGGACATCTTTTCGCCTTTTTTATCGAGAATAAGTTCGTTGACAACAATGTTCTTGAAGGCTGGCTTTCCGAAGATTGCTGTTGCAATATTATGCAATGTATAGAACCAGCCTCGTGTTTGGTCGACACCTTCGGCGATAAAATCACCGGGGAAATTCTTGTGAAAAAGTTCTTGGTTTTCGAAAGGATAATGGAATTGAGCGAAAGGCATTGCACCAGAATCAAACCACACATCGATTACTTCCGGAACGCGTTTGAAAAGTTTGCCATTTCGTTCAAAATAAATTTTATCGACAAATGGACGATGCAAATCGATTTCTATATTTGACTCTTTAAGATATGTTCGATTCCCTTGGTCGTCTAATATGAACCCTTCCATCAGTTCAGCGATTGACCCGATTGCAAAAGATTCAGTTCCATCTTCCGAAACCCAGATAGGAAGTGGTGTTCCCCAGTATCTATCTCTCGATAGAGACCATTCTTTAACTTCATCAAGCCAATTTCCAAAGCGTCCAGAACCAATTTCTGGAGGCTGCCAATTGATTTGTTTGTTCAATTCAATCATTTTGTCGCGATACTCGGGCGATTTGATAAACCAAGATTCACGAGCATAATACATTATTGGATTTCCTGTTCGCCAACAATGTGGATAACTATGGGCATAATCGAAAGAGGCTTTGTATACTTTACCTGCTTGCTTTAACGCACGTATAATATCCTTGTCGGCTCCTTCTTCGATGTGGTCGGGATATTTGAATGTTTTGATTGCTCTTCCGGCAAATTCGCCAACCTCCAATGTAAAATGTCCGTTGGGTGTTACTGGCTGAACGAAAGGAATTCTGAATTTTTTCGACATCTCATAGTCGTCCTCACCAAATGCCGGGGCAATATGCACAATTCCACTTCCTTCTTCTGTCGAAACAAAATCCCCGGGAAGCAAAGTTAAAGCATCTGGATAGAGGTTTTTGTCGATTTTTATGTAAGGGAAAATCTGTTCATATTCAGTTCCTATGAGTTCTTTTCCTTTGAATTTTTGGAGGATGATAGTTTCGCCATCGAGGATTGGGATACGGCTTTCGGCAAGCACAAGACGAATTGCTTCTTCTCTGTCCCCTATTTTTCTACGATTTTCGACAAGGGCGTAGTCGATGTTTTCGCCGACAGCCATTGCTACGTTCGCAAGAAGGGTCCAAGGGGTAGTTGTCCAAACGAGAATATAATTACCGACTAGTTCGGGAATTGAGGAACTTAGAATTTTAGGAATAATAAACAGATTAGGGTCGCGAACTTCTTTATACCCGAGCGAAAGTTCATGGCTACTTAAAGGTGTTTCTATCGTTGGTGATTGTGGGACCACCTTGAAGCCTTTATAAATAAGCCCTTTATCGAAAAATTGTTTTAATGCCCACCAAAGTGATTCTATGTATTCATTTGTGCAAGTTATGTAAGCCTTATCGAGATCGAGCCAATAGCCCATTCGCCGGGTTAGGTCGCGCCAGCCTTGGTTCATTTCAATGTTGTAATAAACAAATTCCTTGCACTTCTGATTAAATTTGTCGATTCCAAATTCTTCTATATCGGATTTCGTTTTGAATCCAAGCATTTGCTCAACCGCAAGTTCGACGGGTAGCCCGTGTGTATCCCAGCCAGCCTGACGTCGGACATAATACCCGGTCATCGTCTTGAACCTACAAACGGTATCTTTAATTGTTCTTGCCATCAAATGGTGTAACCCAGGTTTCCCATTGACAGTTGGTGGACCTTCGTAGAAACTGAAACAAGGAGCATCTTTCCGAATTTCAAGCGAACGTTCGAAAATTTTTTTAGTTTCCCAGAAGTCTAAAATTTGACGTTCTAAATTGGAGAAACTGTATTTTTCCGGCAACGGTTCAAACATTTTTAGCAGTTAATATTTACAAAAAAAGAATACAAAATTAATAATTTTTAACGAAAAAATCGTTAACTTAACGATAGGATTAGAACAGAAATGTAGTTGTTTCCAAGCGCGTTCTTGTGCTATTCTGGAACTTGTTACATAAAAAACAGGACAGAAAACCCAAAGGAGGCAATGTGTAAGAGATTCTCCGTTTACCTTTGTGTTGTGGACCGAGGCTCGGGATGGCAAATATATCCACTTCGAAATAGCAAACCCGCCTAGGTCCCTATTGCAAGTCAAGCTCTAATATTATATTTGCCATTCTCAATTTTTAAAATCCCCTAAAAATTCATAAATTTTGTTTTTTATAAATACGAAATTAAAGATGAATAGAATTTTTCTTCAAATTATGCCTTTAATTGCAATTTTGTTCTGCACTCCTTATTACGTTTTTCCCGATGACCAAGCGGGGAAGGTTTTTCGGCGGCTGAAAGAATATGCACATCCAACGCCTGTCGAATTTCCAAAGGGATTACCTTCGATTCCTCTTTCGAATGAATCGGGCTTGCCATTTTTTTATAATATCCCTATTACTGTCGAAGAAACAGGAACATTCCAGATGCAGAATGAATCTTCGATTGCTGTTAATCCAATGAACCCGAACATACTAATCGCTTCCGCTGTGGACTACCGCGATACCTCTGCTACTTGGATTTACTATTCAACCGATGCCGGACGAGTATGGAAAAACAAAAATCTTGGAAGACCATATCCCAGCTGGCGTTCATCGAACGACCCATCGGTTGCTTTTTCCTACGACGGTATTGGGTATTTGGTATACGGTGGATTTGGGATTTTAAACGATACGGGAATGCTTGCGGGTGAAAATGGTGTGTTTTTGGCTCGTTCAACCGATGGGGGAGTTAATTGGGAGCCACATATCCCTATAATTGTTCACAAAGGTCCTCAAACCTTAGATTCAACCTTCGAGGACAAATATTACATCACTTGCGATAACTCTCCCAACTCGCCTTACCGCGGGCGTCTCTACGTTCCTTGGAAGCGAGTTATTCCGAGGGATTCATCTACACAGATTGTTATCTCGAAGTCAACAGACCGCGGCTCGAGTTGGAGCCAGCCTTTACCTGTTAGCCCACGAAAAAGTGGAACTTCGGAAGATACGACGTTCGGACAAAGTTTTCCACTTTGCACCATCGGACCAAATGGTGAAGTCTATTTAGTCTGGAACAATGGCACAGAAAGTTCTATCGGATTCGCAAGGTCATTGGATGGTGGAACGAGTTTCTCCGCTCCTCGAAATATTATCAAATATAAACCATTTGGCAAAACTAAATATATTTCTGGACAGGGATATCGACACACGGTCAAAGGCTCTGTTCGGGCAGAAGCCTATCCTTCCATAGTTTGCGATGTTACCGGGGGAGCAAGAAATGGGTATCTTTATTTGTGTTGGTCTTCGGATTCGATTCCCAATGTGTATTTTTCCCGCTCAACCGATGGCGGGGAAACTTGGAGTAATCCCATAATTGTTCATTCCGATACGACTAACGACCAATTTTGGCAATGGATAGCGATTGACCCAACCAATGGCGACCTTGCCATAATGTATCTCGATAGCCGAAACGACCCGAAGAACTTAATGACTGAATGCTACGCAAGTTATTCCAGTGATGGTGGCGAAAGTTGGTTCGACCGACGCGTTTCCGATATTTCAATGGACTTACGGTTAAATCCTTTCACCGAAAATTCATTCGCCGGGGATTATAGCGGCTGCGCATTCTTTGCAGGCCGAATCTATCCTTCGTGGGTCGATATGCGTAATGCAGTGAAAAACATATACGATAGCGATGTATATACAGCATATATTAATGTAAATTCTCCCAATCCTCCCGGTAATTTCACTGCACAAGTTTTACCATCCGAGCCCGAAGCTCTGCTCCTTCGTTGGACCCAGCCATCGTCAAAAATCTTTGGCCATCCGCTCGATACTTCCAACGTTAAGTATATTTTGAAACGTGAAGATAACTTTTTAGCATTACTGCCCTACAACCAAACCACTTACAAAGATACGGGGTTAACTCGATATAAACTTTACAAATACTCAATTGCTGCAATTTCTAGGCAAGATACAAGTATCGAATTAACAACCCAGGCTTTTGCTGGTGGGTCAAAAAATCCAGCAGTTCCAACCTTGCTCTCGGCTGAAAGTATTGAACCAAAAATGCTTCGAACCCAGGTCCGAATTCCTTCGCTACGCGAAGACTCTGCCACTGCACTTGTGAACCTACGTTCCATTTTGTTCTTCGATAGCGAGACACCCCTTGGTGAGTTTCTCCTTCGGCAAGCAGATACCGGCCAAATAGTCAACCTTGAAGTGGCTGTACCCGAGGTAGGATTCTATCGCCTTCGAGCGAAAATTAAAGATTCCGATGGCAACACAAGTCAATTTTCCGATGAGTATATTGTTTATACTGGTGAAGTTATAAATGTTGCCGAACAGGTTTATCTGGAAAAATTTGACATCGAAAACCGAAAAAAGTTTTTGCGAAAAAATGGTTGGGACTACACAACGAATTTCTTCTATTCAGCCAATAGTTCGATAACGGATTCCCCACAAGGTAATTATCCGACCCGGACTACCCTTGAACTTACAATTTTCCCCTTCGCGTTGTCTGGTAACGAAAAATATACTCTTTCGTTCGAAAATTCGGCAATTATCCATCGCACCGATACCGGCTACGTAGAATTACTCGATAAAAATAGCAATTTCATTGTGCTCGCTGCCTATAATATGGAAATGTTCGAGCCTTGGAAGGACAAAATGCTTAACCAAAGCGACTGGCGTCGAGAAACCCTCACACTCGACCCCGTTGAAATTGGCAAAATGCTGGATATTTCACAACTTTATCTGCGATTCAAACTCGTTAGTGGAACACTCGGGACCGACGACGGATGGTATCTCGACGACATAATGATTACAGCCGGGACATCCTCGGTAGAAATCGATAAAAGGGACACTCTCGATGCCTATCCATCGCCCGTTTCGAACTATCTGTATCTTGAACTTTTGGCAGACTCATTCAGGGAAGTTTATTTAGTAGATTTATTAGGAAATAAGTTGTCTATCCTTGAACGCCTTTCTAAAATTTCAGAAACACTATTTATGTTCCCTTTGAATAATACCCCCACAGGAGTTTACCAGATTCTTTGCATCGATAAAAAAGGCAAATACTTTACGAAATCCATTGTGGTTTTAAGATAATCTACCTCAATTCCAAGCGACAGAGTGCATAGAACGACGCCTTGCTATCTTTCTATGCACTCTTCTTACTCTACGAGATTTATCCTTTCTAATACCTTACTATCTTTTCTCTTGCTGTTTGTTGTCCGTTTGTTACTTCGATGAAAAATATTCCTTTGCCATAGGTGCGAGTATCGAGCCGTATCGTCTCTTGCTCAAAGGCTTTTTCCCAACGTAACTCCTCGACCACACTGCCCATAACATTGTAGAGCCTCAACCTATATTCTCTTCCTTTTTCACCTCTGACTTCTATTTCTATATCGGCGCCAGTTTCTACCTTATCGACTGCTATCGCTAATCATAGAAACCTTTCAACTTGGCTTAACTCCGGCATACAGATGCCAACAATATGAACTCGTCCATTCCTAACCTCAACTTCAATATATTGCCCAAAGTCGCTGTTTGTTCTCCAAGAAGTGCATTCACATCCTGGGTCTGGTGTGTTACAATCGATAGCAATACCTTTTTGGCTATAAAATATTCCCAAAAGCATTGCTAAAATAAAGAAGGTTTTATTCATGGTTTTCATAGAATTTCTCCAATTTTAGTTCAAAAAATTTTTTTTCGTTGTTATCCCCAACATCGTTGATAAAAGCTAAGTCGCCTGCTTTCCGTGAACTACAATTTTTCTTGCTGGAGGTCCTCGATTCTTCTCCCTCCCCCCCCCGTAAGTTGTTTTATACCAATAAGTTACATACATTAGGAAAAGCAATTGAACTCGGGGCTCTCTTCTATTGCGCCATATTTTTTCCTTCGCAAAATACACTTTTTTGATTTTTGTAACTTTTCAAAATATAAATAACACATAAAAATTAAAAAAGTATCACTTTTTTAAAAAATTTTTTTAAAAATTTTTAATGTATTGAAAATTAAGAAGTTACAAATATATTTTGTTTCTGCTTTCTGCAAAAGCGGAACGAGAATTAGAATAACATCGGAAGGATATCTAGGTAGAGCGAAAAATCTCCCCGGTGTTTGGAAACACTATGCCTAAGTATCTGGCGTATTGTCGATGAAAAATTCTATGGAAATTCCAAGTGTTTCTTCGAGTAGGGGTTTTCGACGTTCAGCTCCCCAGACCTCGACATCGGGCAACATATTGGAATCGTTAGGAATTAGCTTTATTCTAATTGAATGATTGCTTTTCTCGATTTCTATATCTTTTACGATTTGCATTTGGCGGCGGTCTATGCCTTCGGCAATACGGAGAATTCCAGCGAGTTTGCGAACGATATCCTGTCGTTCTGGGGTAAGGCGAGCGAAATTTTCGTGCTTTTTTTTCGGGTGACTTTTGCGGTGGTATCGGGCAATATTTGCAATCACCTCGGCTTCGTCGTTCGTAAAGCCGGGCATAACACAATGGCTAATGATATAATAACTATGTTTGTGGTGTTGGTCAACTGAAATGTGATAGCCAACATCGTGTAATATTGCAGCAGATTCGAGCCATTCACGCTCGCGGACCCCAAGTTTGTGGTAATCGGCGAGTTCATCGAACAACTTCAAAGAAAACTCCTTTACGTGGGTACTGTGCTTGATATTCACGCCATATTGCTGAGCAATCGAACGAATCGTTGATTCCCGCAAATGGCCAAGATGCTTCAACTTCTCTATCTCATTTTGCTTTTCCAAAGTATCGAACAAAATCCCTTCGCGCAATCCATAGGTCGAAACAATTAATTTATCGATATTAGTATTTTCTAAAATATATTCCAAGATTAAGGCTCCGCCAACAATGATGTCGGCTCGCAAAGGGTCCATCCCTGGAATTTCTTTTCTTTCCTTTAAATCCCTGGCGTTTAGAATTCTTTTTATTGCTTTTAAGATTTTTTTCTTTTCTAATACTGTGCCGTTGAGTATATCGGGAACTGGTTCCTTATTTATTAAAAGTGCAATAGTACAAATATTTAGGATTGTTCCGGCGGTTCCAACAAGGACATCGTAGCCTATTGCATTGAGTTTCTGAAAAATTGGGGACCATTCACCTTTAAGAAATGTCCTACACTGCTCAAGGGAATTTTTGTCGATGTTATCTTCCAGTCCGAATCGTTTTGTTAGGCGAATTGCACCGACTTTTTCGCTGTGGACATACTCAATTTCGCCGTGGTTTCCGATGATTGTTTCTGTGCTTCCGCCGCCAATATCGACAACCAATGCTTTTCTATTTATAATTGGGAGTGAATGTAGTGCACCAAGATAAATTAGCCGTCCTTCTTCGGCTCCAGAAACCACTTCTACCTCGATTCCGGTTTCCTCGTGAACTCTTTGAATAAACTCGGATTTATTTATCGCTTCACGAACTGCACTTGTAGCAATTGCACGAACGAAAGCATGCTTGCTTTTAGCCAGTTCGCTGAAACGTTTCAAGGTTTGAACGCCTCGGTCTATTGCCTCCGGGGTCAAATATTTCATATCGCTACCGCTCGAACCAAGCCGAACTACTTCCTTTTCCCGTAGAATTGTTTGCAATGTTCCACGAGAATCGACACTTGCAATAATCAAATGGATGGAATTTGTTCCGATATCAATTCCAGCAAGTGGTTTAGCATGTAAATTCAGAGAGTTATTCATTCTCTTCGTTCGTGTTTCTTTCGACCTGCTTCGCCTTTCAAGACTACTACATTGTCATTTTTATAAACAACTTTATCGCTTTCATTATTTTCATTTCGAGTTTGGTTGAGAGCAGAGTTGAATTTCGAAAAAATTCGTAAAACTCTAATTAATATATAACTTATTAACCCAAAAACAACAAAAACAATAATTAAAACTATGAAAATATAGCGTAGCATCTCATCCCGCCAGAATGTCCATAAAGGCCTGTTTCGCTTGGTTGAACGAAATTTCTTTGCCTATAATTTCACCAATCGAAATGCTATGGTTTTCGATATGTTCGCGCAAATTCTTTTTCATTTCTTCCGATGGTAGATTAGTAAGTTCCGGAAGCAGTTCGTAGCCACGGCCTAAGAGAATTGAACCGTGCTGGAGAAGGGTCTTGCCAACGAGTCGTTGAGCACTCCCGACAATTTTTCTTCCATTCCATTCTATTTCGTAACGTGCAGAACTTGCAAAACAAGACACCGCCGAAATCTCCCTTTTATAGTATTCGCGGAAATTGGGTTGTGCTTTTTCGAAGGTTAGGTCTTCGACTCCGAGCCGAGACAGCCCTCGAACAATGAAAAGGTGTACTTCGCGGTAAATGTCTTGGGGAGTAAGATTGCCGTTCACATTCATAACTACTGAATAAGTCAATTCATTTGCATGGAGAACTGCACGTCCACCGGTAGGGCGCCGAACAATATCGATACCGTACTCACGCAGTTTGCTCGAGTTGAAATCTTCGATTTTTTGATTAGCTCCTATGGAAATTGCCCAAGGTTTCCAACCGTAAAAACGTAAAGCCGGAAGAGAGCGTTTTTCTTCGACCAAAATTACTCTTTGGTAATCGATTTCCATATTCCTATTTCCATCGGCTAAGCCATCGTCGATGACTTCGAAGTCCTCTTCGAAAAGCTCACTGATTTTTTGACCATCGACAACCATTTTATTCAATTTTCTAAAAACAATTCGACGAACAATCTGTTCAATTAATTTAAGGACAATCGCTACTGCTTAATATATACTTGTAATTCAGAATTCTATGGAGCTACCTTGTAGCAAGTATTTACATTGTTGAACATCGACGCCACGCTTTTTATTTTGTTTGAATACTTCGATTTTTATTCATAAATTACATATTTAAATTTATAATTGATATATTTTTTAATTTAAGAATGAATCGGGAATTTATTGACTTTGAAATTGAATGTCCGAACTGTAAGACTACATTTTCGTTGTCTTCGGTTGTAAGCGATAAACTTCGAGAGCGACTACAATATGAAATCGAGCAAAACATAACCCGAAAAATTGAAAAGGCAAAACAAACCGAAATTGAGGAACAGAAACGACTGTTGCAAAGCGAATACGATAAAAAAATCGAAGAGTTCCAGAAGAAGTTTCTCGAAGAACAAGTTAAACAGGAACAACTACGAACTGAATATGAGTTGAAACTACAACGAGCCCAACAAGAAAACGAAATTAAAATGAACCGGCTTTTAAAGGAGCAAGGACTGATACTTGAGTCGCTTCGGAAGCAATACGAAGATGCACAAAACGAGTTGGAACGCCGAAATAAAGAACTCGAGGAAGCCCGACAAGTTGAACGTGAACTTCGGAAAAAAGAGGCTATACTCAAAAAAAAAAAAAAAAACATTGATATCGAGGTACAAAGGAAAATAAGTGAAGAGAGAATACATTTAGAAAAACTACTGCAAGAACAGGCACAGATAAAGTTCCAGAACGAATATGCCCCAAAACTTAGAGAAAAAGACCATACAATCGAAATGATGCAAAAGAAAATTGAAGAACTCAATAATAAATTGCAACTGACTTCGCAACAACTTCAAGGCGAAGCACAGGAACTTTTACTCGAAGAGAAACTGCAACAGAGGTTTCCGTTGGATAGGATTGAGCCTGTTCCGAAAGGGATTCGGGGAGCCGACGTAATCCAAGAAGTATTCGATAGAACTGGAATAATGTGTGGAAAAATCATCTGGGAATCGAAAAGGACAAAGGATTGGAACAACGATTGGATTCAAAAACTAAAAGAAGACCAGATGGAAATCGGTGCCGAAATTGCAATTATTGTGAGTCAAGCGATGCCAAAAGATATTTCTTCGATTGGCTTACTCGATGGTGTTTGGGTTTGCGATTTCAATAGTTGTATTGGCTTGGCAATGTCGCTGCGCGAACATTTAATTCAACTTCGAACTTTTAAGGAGGCAATGATTGGGAAAGAAACCAAAATGGAACAAATTTATAATTATATTTGTAGTGAGCAGTTTGCTCAGAAAATAAAAGCAATAGTTGAAACTTTTAAAACGATGAAAGAAGACCTCGATAAGGAAAGAATGGCGATGGAAAAACATTGGAAGAAACGTGAAGAAGAATTAAACAAAATTATGAAAAATACCGTGCGAATCTATGGAGAATTAGAAGCCTTGATTGGTAACCAGTTGCCCGAAATAAGTTTACTTCAATTGCCATCGGGAAAATAATGAATTTTGTTGGTTAAATAGGATGATAAAGATGAAAATGAAATTTATGAATGTTCTCTTGCTTTCGATACTTCTACCTTTGCAAATTTTTGCTGACTGGGAAGCACTCCCGAACGCTCCCACCGGGGCAATCAAAGATTTGTTGATAACAAGTAATCGAATTTATGCTGTTAGTTGGATGTCGGGCGTAAATGTGTCGTCGGATTTTGGAGATAACTGGGTCCAATATAATAGTGGTATAACAAGTCAGTTTGTAAATTGCATTGCATTTTCGAACAACGTTATGCTTGTTGGCACTCTCGATTCTGGAGTCTTTCGTTCAACAAATCTTGGTGCTAATTGGGTTCATTCGAGCGATAGTCTTCCCGAAAAAAATGTCATCAACATTGTTGGCGATGGAACCGATTTTTATCTATTAACCGAAACTTCTCGGTTGTATAAATCTATAGATGGAGGTAAGACTTGGTTTTTACTGAATACATCCGGTTTTGCCTCGCCAATTACTGCATTCGACGTCAAGGAAGGGAAAATCCTTGCTGGCACAATTGATGCAAACCTTTATCTTTCGACCGATAATGGCGAGAATTGGACGGATTTGAAAACCGCTCAACTTTCTTCGACCATCAATTATGTTATGTGGAAAGAAGCCGACATTTATCTTGGTACCGATTTGGGAGTTTACTTTTCCAGTAATCAAGGTAAAACTTGGTTTTTGCGTAATAATGGGATGACGGGAGCCAAGGTAACTTTTTTGAAATTTGCTAACAATAAATTGATTGCTGGTACCCGAAGTTCGGGTATATATTTTTCCGAAGATAATGGCAACTTCTGGTTCGACGCCAACGAAGGTATTCCCGATATGTCTATATTGGGGCTCGAAATAGATAACTACTATCTTTATGCTGGAACGGAATATGGTTCAGTCACCCGCCGAAGGATTTCCGAATTTGTAATTCCAGTTGTGCAAGCCCCTGTTCTTTCTCAACCGCAAGATGGGGCTGTGGGGCTGGATTCAGTTGTGGGGTTCTCGTGGGAGGCTTCAAAAGGAGCAGTAGGGTACCATTTGGTAGTTGCAACAAGCGCGGATTTTTCTCCGCA
>CAZPSM010000035.1:0-18397 GCA_964589125.1 uncultured Hyphomicrobiales bacterium
GTTTCGATGATTGGTGTAGAACATTGAGAATTTGGGATGCCGATTGTTCAAAATCGGGGATTGAGGTCAATTTTTTTAAGGCATAGGTATTTGTATCTTCGAAGTTCATACATATTTGTTGATTTTTAAATTCTTTTGACGATAAAAATGTTTGTTAATTTTATAATAAAAGGGTGGAATTATGAAAAGATTGTTGCTCCTTTGCATGTTTTTGTTTGCTACACCTATGGTGTTTTCGCAAACAATTTCATCAATCAATCTTCCCAAGTTTCAATTTAAACGTGGAGAAACGTTTTCCGCAGAAATAAAAACAGCGGGTCGTTTCGCTGCGGGCAACATTTTCCGAATCGAAATTTCTGATGCAGTTGGAAGTTTCAGCAATCCGTTAAATATTGGTGAAATTGAATCGAGAGATTCTACTTTTCTAACTTGCACAATACCCGATACGATGCCTTTAAGTAAGAGTTATCGAATACGTGCCATAGCAACATCGCCATCTTACGTTTCCCAACCATTGAACATAAATATATTGATTTATAGAGCCACAAGGTTTTATGTGTCTCCCTTCGGAAATGATGATAACAATGGTGAGCTTGCCACACCTTTTAGAACTATTCAGAAAGGAATTGATGCTTGTTGGTATTTCGATACGGTTTTTGTTTTTCCAGGAACGTATTCCGAAAACATTGTGTTTCGCGGGATTGACCTTGCACTTGTTGGTATTAAAGGACGCGATAGCACTATTATTGATGGTGGAGCTAATGGGAACCCTGTTGTTATTCTCGAAAATGGGGAATCATCGGCTACGGTTATCGATGGATTTACCGTACAAAATGGAAAAACTTTCGAAATGGAGAAGGGGGCGGGTTTTACTATTCGTTATTCCACTACAAATCCTGTGTTGAAAAACTTGCGTATTCGAAATAACGAAGCTATGTCTTACGGTGGCGGAATATTTTGCTTTAATACCGGAACTGTTAATATTGTTAACTGCATAGTTGAAAATAACAAGGCTCGCTACTTTGGTGCGGGTATTTATGCAAATAATGCTTTACTTATTCTCGAAAATTGTATTGTAAGAAATAATTCCCCCGGTGGAATTTTTTCGTGGAGAAATTACAATACACTTCTGAATTGCTTGATATATCGAAATAATTCTCACGAAGTGGTTGTGATGTCCGACCAAGGTATTCAGATGTATCCGAAAGTTATTCAATCGACAATTGTTGCCGGCCAACAATATTATGCTTATTACTTGGAGGGTCGTTTCCTTGCTGAGCTTTATAATTCCATATTCTATGGCAAAGATTCTACTATTGGTGTGGTGGGGGATGCCTATGATACTTTGACTCTCAATTACAATATTGTTTTTAATTATCCGAAAGGATTTTTTGTATCGAAAGCCTCGGTTAAGTATGGAACTAACAACCTTGTCGATGACCCAATGTTTTTGAATTTATCTGCTGGAAATTTTGCACTCGATTCTTGCAGTCCAGCATTAGGGATGGCATTGAAAGAGCTTGCGCCACCCCTTGATATTTTTGGCTACCCCCGCAACGTTGACCCAAACGACGAGGAAAACCCCGATATAGGTGCCGTCGAAAGCCCCCGCCAGCAACGTTCCAGTTCTGTAAATATTTCTAGTATTCCGAAAACTATGTTTTGCTTTGGGGAATCTTTCACCATAAATTATAATGTTGAAGGGTGTCCTTTCTATGCTGGTAATGAATTTATTGTGGAACTCTCGAACGCAACTGGTTCTTTCACTACTTCGCGCCAGATAGGCCAAGTTACATCTATTAATTCTGGTTCTATTGTCTGCTCAATCCCAAATGATGCCAAAGAAGGCACTCAATATAAAATTAGAATTCGAGGGACAAAATTTCCATATCGGTCCAATCCATATCCCGAGAACATCACAATTTTAGGAACACCCAAAGTAAAGATTAATGGCGATACCGTTGTCTGTTCCGATAGAGAAATATATTACTGGACCGATTCGAGCGAACAAAGAACAAATAAGTGGGTAATTAAAAATGGTATTTCCAATAATTTATTAACAGAAAATAAAGTTATTGTTGTGTGGCGAGATTCTGCTTCTGGAACGATAAAATTGATTCAAACAAATTTAGCCGGGTGCAAGGATTCTTCGACCTTAAAAGTTACAATTCATGCAACGCCACCTAAGCCTACAATTGAACAAATCGATGGTGGACACCTTGTATCTAACTATCCCAATGGTAATCAATGGTATAGAAACGGCAAAATTATTTATGGTGCGACTGGAAGAATTTATACGCCGGAAATTAATGGTTATTATTCTGTCAAGGTTACTTCGCCCGAAGGCTGTGAATCCGATATGTCCGATAGTATCTTTGTTTTGATTAATTCAGTAGAAGAGGAAAACGAAAGTTTCAAGGTTATTGTGAACAACAAGGATAGATATATTGTAATTAATAGAAATATCAAAGACTTAGAAAATTATTATATTGCATTTTTCGATTGTTGGGGTAGAAAAATTTTGTATGAAGTAATGGATACAAATGTTCAAACTCTTACAGTAGATGCCAAGGAGTGCTCGCAAGGTGTTTATTTCATGCAAATTGCTTATAGAGACAAAATTAGAGTCTTTAAGATTATGCTTGTGGAATAGATGAGAAAATTACTGCATCAAGAGATTCTTGATGAACGATTAACCGTCGAAGAGGTAAAAAAGGTAGAGCGCAACCCGATTTCTTTACTTCTTCACAATATACGGAGTCTCTATAATGTAGGTTCAATTTTTCGGACTTGCGATGCTGCTCGAGCCGAAGAGTTAATCCTTTGCGGATTTACTCCGCATCCCCCAAGGAAAGAAATCGAAAAAACTGCGCTTGGTGCTGTTGAAACTGTTCCTTGGAGATATTTTGATTCAACAATACAAGCGATATATACTCTTCGCTCCGAAGGGAAAAAGATTTTCGCATTGGAAATTACCGATAAAAAAAGGCTATACACCAGTTTACGGTTCGATGAGTTTCCTATGGTAATTGTGGTAGGCAATGAATTAGTTGGTATTGACCAAGAAATTCTTGACCTTTGCGACGATGCAATAGAAATACCGATGTTAGGTGTCAAACACTCTTTGAATGTAAGTGTCGCCGCTGGTATTGTTTTGTTTGAATCTATTAGAATTTATCTGAAAAATGATTGGTTGAATTATGATTGATTATTTACAGTTTTTGTTTTGCTTTAGTTTTTATTCGATTCCGAAGAGAAGCTTCACTTCAGTCTTGAACAATGCCAATTCGAAAGTTTCTTTTTCCGATACTCTTTCGTTGGAGTCTACATATACTATAACCATTTTCATCCTTTTTGTCTCGCTCTTGCTTTTAAGTTTTATAATACTGATTTTGTATATTCGTAGTTCAAGGCGGGAAAAAGAGCAACTTCGGAATTTACTCGAAGAAATCAAGGTTAGAGAAAGAACTTTGAACGCTCTTTTCGAAAATTCGCCAGTTGGTATTGTTGTCTCCGATTCCGAAGGGACTATATTTTCGCATAACAAATTATTCTTAAAGTTCTTTGGTTGGGACGAAACGGTTGGTTTATCCCCAAGAACCTTTAGCGATATTTTTACCGAAGACCATTTGAAGAAGTTTCTTTTGGTCTTCGAAGAGATTAAAAAAAGCAAGGATATTAGTTTAGCAAATGAAATGAGTGTTCTATTACCCGATGGAACGGTTCACTGGTATTACCATATATGCGCACGTTTCGAGAATAAATTTGTTGAGGCAGATACTTTCCTCCATATTTTCAGCGATATAACAGAACGGAAAGATTTTGAAAATAAGCTTAAGAAGGAAGAGGAAGAGTACCGTACTTATGCTGAATTGTCTAACGACGCAATTTGGTGCTTTGAAACTACCGAGCCTATACCAATTTCGCTGCCGATTGAAAAGCAAATGCAAATAATGTTCGAAAAAGCTTTTTTGGCAGAATGTAATATGACCTTTGCTAATTTTTATGGGTTCGAGAATCCCTTAAAAGCTTGTGGTACAAAACTTTCCGATATAATATCGGCAGAAAATCCAACGAAAGTTGCTCTCCTACATAGTTTTATTGAGAATGGATATAAATTAGATGGCTTTCTTACAACAGTTCAAGATACGCAAGGGAACGATATCTATCTTCGCAATAGTTTGTTTGGTATTATTGAACAAGATTGCTTAGTTCGTGCTTGGGGGGCTTTTCAAAATGTAACTGAATTAGTTAATCTACAGAATAAATATCGAGAAGTTGCCCAAAAATATAGAGATTTAATTAACAACATCAACAGTGTCGTTCTCCATATCAACTTGGATGGCAGAATTCTGTTTATCAATGAGTATGGATTAAAGTTTTTCGGTTATGAAGTGGATGAGTTAATTGGTAAAAATGTTGTTGGAACTATTGTGCCTTTACAGGAGTCCTCCACTGGTAGAGATTTACAAGCACTTATGCAAGAAATTTTTACTAACGTTGAACAAAATGAATATGTTGAAAATGAAAATATAAAGAAAGACGGAACAAAAGTTTGGATTTCTTGGAAGAACACACCTATTTATAATAAAGATGGTAGCTACTCCGAAGTTCTTTCTGTCGGGATTGACATAACTGACCGGAAGAAGGCTGAAATTGAATTGCAGAATACTTGGGATTTAATTTTTGCATTAATGGATGCTTTACCCGATGCGGTGTGCTTTAAGGATGCAGATGGTCGTTGGATTTATGCGAATAGGGTTATGCTCCAACTATTTAATTTGGAGGGTAAAGAATTTAAAGGGAAAACCGATGCCGAGCTAATTGATTTCGATGAATTCTATCGTTCTGCCCTTGAAACATGTATGGAGAGTGACAGAAAAACTTGGGAAAAGAAGTCAACAGCACATTACGAGGAAACCATTATTTCGAAAGATGGCAGAGAAAATATTTACGATGTGGTTAAAGTTCCAATCTTTAATTCCGACGGAACCAACCGAGGTTTGGCAGTTTTGGGCCGAAATGTAACGATTCAAAAGATTGCTTTGGGCGCTTTGCAAGAAAGTGAAGAAAGATACCGCAAGTTGGTCGAAGGATTGCCTCTTCCTACTATCGTGTTGCACGGAGAAGACGTTATTTTTGCCAATCGACCTGCGAAAAATATTTTCCAAAAGTTGAGTGAATCCGTGGATAGCCTTTCAATAAGTGCCAAACGATACTTTGGGGGAAGTAATTTTACCAGACTAATGGAAATAGTTCGCCGTGCTGACCAAAAAACCGAACTTTCCGAAATCACAATTAAACTTAATTCTGAAGAAAGACAATTCAACGTATCGAGCGTTCCTATCCTTTTTGGAGGGAAAGATGCATTTTTATTAGTTTTGAATGATATTACGGAACAGAAAAGATACTCTGAGTATCTGGAAAAGTTAAGTAAAGAACTACAACAGCAAAAGATTGAACTTGAAAAAATTAATCAAGAGTTGGAAGAAAAGAATCAAGAACTAAAAGAATTAAACTCGACTAAAGACAAGTTTTTCTCTATTATTACACACGACTTAAAGAGCCCTATCTATGGTGTAAAAAGCCTGGTAAGCGAATTTAATGAGTCTTTCAATATCCTTAACGATGCAGAAAAGCGCGAATTTGTTTCTGCAATTTTTTCGTCGACATCTAAACTTGCTGATTTGCTCGAAAACTTATTGCTGTGGTCCCGAACACAAACTCGTACTTTACCTTATAATCCTACGGATATAAATATTAAATATCTCGTTGAAAATACTGTATCATTTCATTACCAGACTGCTAAACTAAAGGATATTGTTATTCTTCAGCGCGTCGAAGAAAATGCGTCGGCGTATGCCGATGTAGGCTGTGTAACAACGATTCTTCGTAATCTAATCTCTAATGCAATTAAGTTTACAGAGCAGGGAGGTGTAATTCATATCTCATCGGAAACAATCGAAGAAGGGGGAATTGAATACGAAAAAATTGCAGTTGCCGACAATGGCATTGGGATTCCCTATGAAATTCAGGATAAATTGTTACGGCTCGATTTCCAACATACTTCATTGGGGACAAGCGGCGAACGGGGAACTGGACTTGGACTTGTAATTATTAAGGAACTTGTCGAATTAAATGGTGGGAAGTTATGGTTCGAAAGTGAGCCAAACAAGGGTTCTACATTCTATTTCACTTTGCCTAAGAAGGGAAGTGAAAAATGAGAACACAAAAGTTCCTGTGGTTCTCTTTTTTTATGCTTTTTTTGGGTGTTACGTTTTTGGGAACCTATTATTTCTTTCAGCTTCATAACTTTTATGTCGGCGAGGCGAAACATTTACTTAGTATTACCAAGGCAAACGCTGTTCATTCTATTAATCACTGGATTGAAGGAAGAAATGACGAAATAAAATTCTTATGTAACTCCGAAATTTCAGGTAAGTTGCTCGAAAGCATAGCTTCTCGGCTTAATGGAAAGAGCAAAGGGGATTTTTCCAAGATAGTCCGACCGATAATAGAACATCGGCAATATTGCAATTTTTTCGTATTAAATAAAGAGGCTGAAATTTTATATGCTTATAAACTTTTTGATTCTTCTACGAGTAATTTCCTTAAACATGTATCGAACGAATATGCCACGATATTAAGAAATGATACCCTGTTTTGGTTAATAAATTTAGATAGGTCCAATGGTCGAGCAGTCTTATATGGGTTTTTGAAAGCTTCTTACCCGAAGGATAAAACTCGCATCCCTTTATTATTCGTTGCTCCATTCAATGTTGAATCGACAATATTGCCTTTGATTGCTCTTATCACACCTAATAAAGCGAGTTTTGAAATATATATGGTACTACATAATAATGATTCTGTTTATTCGATAACTCCACCGAAATTTGAACGGGAAAAGATAGGAGAATTTGGGTTTTCCGTGAAAGGAATAGCAAAACCAATAGTGCCATCGGCTCTTGGTTCTACTGGTTTTGGGGATGGAATAGATTATCGGGGTAAAAAGGTATTCTTTTTTTCCGACAAGGTTTCCCAAATAATGAATACTACCATCGTTACAAAGATTGATAAGGAAGAAGCTTTGGGTAACTTCAATATTATTCTATTACTTGCCGGTATTACGCATATTATATTCTTTGGTTCTCTCGCGTTATTAATTAAGTATTATATCAAAAAGAATAGGGCACAGCAATTGCGCGCCGAAGTTGAATTGAACAAACAAAAATATTTTGCTACAAGAAAATATGAACTACTAACACAAAATGCAAACGATTTAATTATTATTTATAATCATCTCGGAGAAATTATTGAAAGCAATAGAAAAGTAGAGAGTATATTGGGGTATTCGATAGAGGAGATAAAGCATTTGAATCTTATTGATATATTTGTAGATAAGGAAATTGTCCAGCACGATATGCTTTCAGGAACATCTTCATTTAAAAAAAGGATAGTCGAAACCAGAATGAAACGAAAAGATGGCTCGATTTTTTTTGCAGAAGTTTCGGAAAGTTCGATTGAATACGAAGGGAGCGAAGTGGTGCTTGCGATTATTCACGATATAACCGAGCGAAAAGTTGCGATGGAAAAAATTTCAAGATTAAACCAGATGCTTTTACTGTTATCGCGAGTCAATCAGACTATTGTTCGGAACGTTGAACTTAATGAGCTTTTCAATGAAGTATGTAGAATTATTAGCGAATTTGGAAAATTCAGAATGGCAGTATTATTTCGTTATTTTGAAGATGTCAATAAATTTGTAGTGGTTACAAATTCTGGCATAGATTCATCAGTGTTATTTAAAGAAGAATTTACTTATGATGAGTGTGTGCAGGAATATCCATTTTTGGTTATTGACGTAGAAAATATTATCCTTTCGGGAAGCGGAACAGTCGTCTACTACAATAATCTTATCGATAAATTTAATTTTCCCGAGCATATTCGCAAAGTACTCCTTTCCAAACAATTGCTTTCTGTTGTAATTATTCCGATAATTTCATTTGATGAGTTGTTTGGTATAGTGGTCGTTTTTTCCGATAATCCATTTTTTTTCGAGAGCGAAGAAGTTCATATTTTCGAGGAAATGGGCAATGACTTCTCATTTGCAATAAATAAATATCTTGAAGAGCAAAAATATTTTGAAAGTGAATTTAAGCGAAAATTATTCTTCGATTCTGCACCGGATATTTTTTTGCTGACCGATACTGAAGGGAATATCATAGACGCAAACAGAGCTTTTTTGGAGATTTTTGGGGTCGATAGGAAAAAAATTCGTGAAAGGAAAATATTTGAAGTCTTACCCAGTAAGGCTCGCGAGAATTTGAAGGAAAAGTTCTTCAATATGCTTGAAAATAGAAATAATGGATGCCAATTGGATTTTAGAATTGAAGGCACCGAAAGCAAATCCAAGTGGTTTTTAGCAAACGGGAGTTTCATCCCCGAATACGATTTTGTTTTTTTTGTTATTTCAGATTTAACTGAAATTTATGAAATGCAACAACAACTACTTGTGGAAAAGAATCGTGCTGAACTTGCCGATGAAGTTAAAACATATATTTTAAACAATATTAGCCATGAATTTCGAACGCCTATTAATAATATTCTTGGATTTTCTAAATTGTTACGCGAAAGTTATGATGACAATGATTTGAAAGAAATGGGGGATTTGATTTACCTTTCGGGTTACCGACTCTTTAATGTTTTGGAGTCTTTAATATATACAAGCAAACTTGTTGGTGGGGTAGTTACTCCAAAATTTGAAGATGTTAACTTAACCTATTTTTTCAAAGGAATTAAAGATAGGTTAGAACCTTTTGCGTCTATAAAAAATTTATTTTTCGAGTTAGAAGTCTCGGATAATCTTGATAAAGTGGAAATAGATACTGAGTTGTTGTCTCTTTTAATGTTCTGCTTAATTGATAATGCAATTAAATATACTCACCAAGGTGGAGTTACAATTGTATTGGAGCGACTAGATAATTGCGAGGTAGGGAATTGGATAATTAAAGTTATCGATACTGGTGTGGGAATCCCAAAAGACAAAATTAATCAGATTTTTGAATTATTCCGCCAAGGGAGTGAAGGCGTCGCTCGTGAATATGAAGGATTAGGAATAGGGTTATTTTTAGTTCGCAAAATTGCAGAATTATTGGGGGGAGATGTAAGTTTCGAATCGGAAGTGGGGAAAGGGACTACCTTCATTGTAACTTTACCAATTAAGCGAAAGCCTGTTCAACTTCGCGTCGATTGATTACTCGAAAGCAAAACTTGCGAAACTCACGATAGATTTGTTTCCAAAATCATTCCAGTAGTCACGGCCCAAAAAATGTCCCCGAGTTGGTCGAACAATCGATAATAGTGAATATATTGGGGAAAGTCCGCAGATTTTGTATTTGTCCCCAACTTTCATAACCTCGGTGAAAAATGCATTAGCATCGCAATTTGCGATATGTTTGATTAGAGCATCATCATGGTTGTTAACTTCATCGATAATATCTAAGCCATCGAAAGGGTCGTTGAATTTTCTACCAACATGAGCGAAATCGACGCTTGCAATAAAAAGGGGGTTGCTATATCGTTCAAAAATAGTTTCACGCAAAGTGTCGAAAAGGGCTCGGATTTTATCGTCGTTAATTGGGAGTTGGTGATTTAAGACAAATTCGTGTGGTGAGCCAACGAGAATAGGGAGAATTTTAATTTTTGTTTTAGGAAATAAATACTGAAGCCAAACGATTTGGAATTCGATAGAGTGCTCAAATCGATGAGCAAGGTCATCGAAAGTTAACTCAAATGGACGATAACTCTTACTTAATTCTTGGATTATTCCTTGCTCGGTTTGTGCAATTCCCAACGGTGTTTCGAAATCCTTCTTTGTAAACATAAAGAAATCAGAATTACCATAGTGTGCAGTTCCAAGAATAACGAAAATGTCGTAGGAAAAGTTCGCAATATTATTATATGCTTCCGAATAGATGTGGTGTGCTGGGGAGCCGATTCGGAAGTCAATATGGGGAACAATTATTGCTCGTGGCTTAAAGTTTAGTTTTTCGTTCTTTGCTGTGGCAAGCATTGTTTGAATTTCGTAGGCTAATTGTGCCGGATTGCTTGAATAGGAAGAGTTTGAACAAGCATTTGGTCGGACCGAAGAATTCAGGTAAGCAATGATATCGTTCCGAACAGATTCAAAATATGGTGTATCGAGATAACAGAGGTAGTCGAGCTCTTGAACAAGATGATAGAATCCTTCGATAAACTGGTCAATTTCCCCATCGGAATTTTGGGAAAGCTTTTCTTCGAGTTGTTCGAATGTAGTTGTGCCATCAAAATATTGAAGAATATAAGAAAACTCGGCTGGGAACAACAAAGGTTGAGGTGCAATTCGGCTTCGGTCGTAAAGTAAAATCTTGTTGCCTTCTTTTTCCTCGATAATTTGGATGGCGATGTCTTCTCGAATTTTTGGGATTATTTGGCTTTTATTCATTTTGCTTCAACTTTTTATGTAACCTAATTATAAGATAAGAAACAACCATTAATGCAAAGAAATTAACAAAAGAAACCATCAGATACAAAAACTCATTTGTTAATAGAAAAGAAATAAGGAACAAAATTGCAACGAGAAAATTTATTATTGCGAAAATGATTAGGGTCTTCAACTGTGTTTTATCCATCGTTACCTCAAAGTAATTTCCAATGTGGATTTTGAATCTGTTCTTTCATCTCGGTACTTAATTATAATTGGCGAGTATATCGAAAGCCCATATTTTTCAGGAAATTCTCCTGTCAATTTTCGAGTGCCAGCAACTACCACAGCAAATTCGGGTATTTCTAATGGCTTTCCTTCTTCTGCATAAAGTAATTTTTGGTTTACCACATCGAAAACCTTTGTCGAAGAAGTTAAAACAACCCCCGAAGCAACGACAGCTCCTTTGTGGATTCGAACTCCTTCGTAAATTCCACAATTACCCCCAATAAATACATCGTCTTCGATAATGACTGGGAAAGCCCCAATAGGTTCAAGAACGCCACCAATTTGAGAACCGGCACTTAAGTGGACTCTCTTTCCGATTTGTGCACAAGAACCCACTAAAGAGTGAGAATCGAGAAGTGTACCTTCGTCAACGTAGGCACCAATATTAACATACATAGGCGGCATACATACAACACCCGATGCTATAAAACAACCGGAACGAATAGCAGAGCCACCGGGAACAATTCTGATTTTATTTTCCAGCGAAACTCGTTTCAATGGTAGAGTATGCTTATCGAAAAATTTAAAATTTGAGTTAATCGACATATCGGCTAACTGCCCGTGTTTGAATAAAAGAAGGATACCTTTTTTTACCCACATATTAACTTGCCACTCACCATTGGGTAGAGGTGATGCGGCACGGATTTCACCGTTGTTGAGTTTTTCGAGAAATTGAGGGACAAATAATTCAAATTTTTCTCTTTCGAAGTTAGTTTCTAACTCTTCTATGAGTTTTTGTAGTTTGTCCATCGACTGTTTTTCCTTTAATTAAAGAATTATTTTTCGAGTGCGATTTTTTCATTACGTAAGGAAGAGCATCGAAGATGTGTCGTACGGGGATAATCTTCAAATCTTTTTTGGCATATTCATTAACTTCTTGGAGGTCGGGTTCGTTACCTTTAGGGATAATCACAGTTGTTATGCCCGCTCGTTTTGCAGCAACAAGTTTTTCGTTCAATCCTCCAATAGGCAAAATGTTTCCGCGAAGGGTTATCTCACCGGTCATTGCGACATCGCCACGGACGGGTATTCCGGTCGCGGCAGAGATGAGAGCAATTGCTATTGTTATTCCAGCCGAAGGCCCATCTTTCGGGATAGCCCCTTCGGGAACGTGTATGTGAGTTTCTTTTTGTTTAAAGAAATCCTTTGGAATTTTTAGTTTGTCGAAATTGGAGCGAATAAATGACAAAGCTGCCTTAGCCGATTCTTTCATTACCTCGCCGAGTTGCCCGGTAAGGGTAAGTTTTTCACTGCCCGGCATTATCGAAACCTCAATCGGCATAATATCGCCACCGATACTGGTCCAAGCTAACCCTGTTGCAACACCAATCTTCGGTTCAAGGTTTTCGTTTTTCAGTTTAAAACGTGGAACTTTTAAGTATTCATCTACTCTCGATTCATCTATTAAATACTTTTTTCTTTTGATTGATTTGAGGAACCTTGGATTATCTTTCAATGCCACCTTGAAGTCATCTTCGGTATGGAAAAGATTTTTACTTTCGTAATCTGCAATTATGTCTTTAATTAGTTTGCGAAAAACCGAGGAAATTTCTCTTTCAAGATTGCGAACACCAGATTCACGAGTATATTCACGAATAATTTTTAAGATTGCAGAGTCGGTGATGTCGATAGACAGTTGGCTTAAGCCGTATTCGTTTTTAATTTTCGGGATTATGTGGCGTTTTGCAATTTCGAGTTTTTCGGGCTCGAGATAACTCGAAAGTTCAATGATTTCCATTCTATCGAGCAAAGGTAAGGGAATTTCATACTTGACATTTGCCGTTGTTATAAACAAGACATTGGACAAATCGTAATCTACTTCAATGTAATGGTCTTGAAAAGCGACATTTTGCTCGGGGTCGAGAACCTCGAGTAAAGCTGCCGATGGGTCACCACGGAAATCCATAGACATTTTATCTATTTCATCGAGTAGAATGACGGGGTTGATTGTTCCAGCCTTTTTCATAGCTTGGATAATCTTACCCGGCATAGCACCAATATAAGTTCGGCGATGGCCGCGAATTTCGGCTTCGTCGCGAACCCCACCAAGCGAGAAGCGAACGAACTTTCTCCCTAAAGCGCGTGCAATTGATTTTGCAAGGGATGTTTTTCCGACCCCTGGTGGCCCAACGAAACATAGGATTTGCCTTTTTAGGTTGCCCGCTAAATTTAATACTGCAATATATTCGAGTATTCGTTCTTTTGGTTTCTCAAGATTGTAATGGTCTTCGTCTAAGATTTTGCGAACGTGTTCTATACTAAAATTATCTTTGGTTTTTGTTGTCCATGGTAGCGAAGTTAGCCATTCGAGATAAGTTCTATTAACAGCAAATTCTGGGGACATTGTTAAGGTTTTTTGCAACCGTTCAAACTCTTCTATTGCTTTTTTATAGGCATGTTCCGGCATTTCCGCCTTTTCGATGGCTTCTTTCAACTTCGCAAGTTCGGGGATTGTTTCTTCTTCTTCTTCGAGTTCTTTTTGTAGGATTCGAATTTGTTCTTGGATAAAGTATTTTTTTTGTGTTTTCTGAAGTTGAGTTTGAACTTTTAAGTCTATCTCTTCTTCAATTTTTAGGATTTCGAGTTCCGATGTCAGTATGGAGTTTAATTGAAAATATTGGTCCTTCAGATTAGTTTTTTCAAGAATTTGTTGTTTTACTTGAACGGACTGATGAATATTAGCGGATGCAAAGTAAAGTTTCCGAATGGGGTCTCGGATATTTTCAAAAGCAGTGTAAATATCAGATGGAATGAATTTATTGGCACGTACGTAGTCTCCGAAGAGTTCTCCTGTTCGGCGAATCAGTGCTACAAGTTCTTGGTCGTTTTCGTCAAGTTCAATATGGATAGGGGCTACCTCGGCAGTAAGGACATCTTCCTGTTTAACTTGCCTAACTATTCGGGAATGAAATAAACCTTCGACCAGTACTTTGAGCAAATTATCGGGTAATTTAATAACTTGGAGTATTTTGGCAATAGTTCCATATTGGTAAATGTCGTTAAATGATGGTTCTTCGATGGTTGGTTCTTTTTGTGCTGTAAGAAAAATAAACTTGTCGTTTTGCATCGCTTCCGAAACCGCTTGCAAAGAACTAGCGCGTCCAATTAGAATTGGATAAATCATATAAGGAAAAATTACAGTATCACGTAAAGGAAGAATAGTTAAAATTCTTGGAATTGAAATATTTTCGGGTAAATTTAACTGTCCTCGCTTTTTTTTTCTTGAATTGCCTTCCATAATTAAATATTGTCTCTTATAATTTTATAAAAACGAATTAAACGAAGGTTAATTTGATTTTTAAAAATAAAAAAGGGTTGTACCATATAAGTTAACCCCAAGGCAATTTCAATAGTTGCGATGACCCGCCGGAGTGGTGGCTGAACATTCTTGTCCGACAATGTTTTTCAAAAAATCAGTTACGAGACAACCCCTCGCTTTGTGTCGGATATAAAATATAAAGCCATTGAAGCATATATCCTTGCAATTCGGATTTCGAGATAGATTTTCAAAATATTCTTTGCTAAATGATAAAAAAATATTAAATTAAAGTTATAGCGGTATGGAATGTAGAAAAATAAATGATGATTAGAATAGATAATGAGGTTGACACATTGTTGTTTGCTTCGGCCAAAAATACAACTCTACAACAAAATATCTGTCTTAGTAAAGTAGTATGGCTAAGTGATTGGATTCCATACATGAGTTTAAAATATTAAAATATAAATTAAATCAAGGAGATGTATGGACGCTCGACCGAGTAGATTTCTTTCGAAAAAGAGCAGTATTTTCATTCTGACCTCGATTGTTTCCTTAATCTTAATAATTGTTGCGTATGTTTCTCATAATATATATACAAGTAAAATAGTCCAGACCGAGGCTGATAAACTCAAGGAGATTACCAATTTCAAAGTCAATCAAATCGTTCGTTGGAATTCCGAACTTGGCAAGGATGCAAAAGTATTATCTCGGTCTCCACTTTTTGTAGCAGCCGTCGAAAAGTGGTTAAACGACAGGAACAATATTCAAATGAGAAAAGACATTCTTTTGTCTCTTGGATTGCTACGCGAAGACTTTAGTTACGAAGCGATTTCCTTATATTTCCCGAATATTGAACATTTGCTTTCCGTTGGGAACGACTCGGCTCATTCAGATTGCGTTCCTTCCGAATTTATAAGGAAAGTGACTGCCCAGCATCACACTCTATTTACCGATTTCTACTTTTGTGACTTGCATAAAAAAGTCCACTACGATGTAGTTGTTCCGATTTTTAATATGAGAAACAGAATATTGGCAGTATTAGTATTTCGTGTTGACCCATCTACATATTTTTATCCGTTCATACAATCTTGGCCAACACCAAGCAAATCGTCGGAAACGTTCGTTTTCAAGAAACAAGGCGATGGTGTCTTATACCTGAATGAACTTAGGCACCAAAAAAATACTCCTTTGAAATTTTGGCTGCCTATGACACGAGAAGATTTACCAGCAGTTCAAGCAGTGATGGGTAAGCGCGGAGTTTTCGTTGGGAAAGATTATCGTGGAGTTGAAGGTCTCGCATATTTAGCCTCCATTCCCGGAACAAATTGGTATATGATAGCAAAGACCGATAGAGAAGAAATTTTTTCTGAACGTCAATTTTTGGATATTGCAATAACCAGTTTTACCTTGTTATTAATAATTGCATTTTCGATAGGAATTGGGTTCATTTATAATAACCGACATAAGAATACTTATAAAGCTATGTTGGATAAGATTCAATATCTGTATAATGTGCTCGATAGAACTGGCAGGATGGCTAAAATCGGTGGTTGGGAATTCGATGCAAAAACTTTACGAGGAACTTGGACTCTCGGAACTGCTCATATTCACGATATGTACCTAAATGAACCTACAAGTGTCGAAAAAGCATTAAGTTTCTATGTTGGAGAGTCTAAAGAAAAGATTACCAAAGCAGTAAAGGACGCAATCCACGAAGGAATTGGCTATAATCTCGAATTGGAAATGATTTCAGCGAAAGGAGTTAAAAAGTGGGTTCATACAATAGGTATCCCAGTTATCGAAAACGGTAAAGTTGTTAAAGTCGAAGGTTCTTTCCAGGACATCACAGAGCGAAAACTCGCCGAAAAGGAAATCCAGCATCTCAATTGGCTCTATGCTATGTTAAGCCAAACAAACCAGGCAATCGTTCGATTGAAAGACAAAGATGAGTTGCTCAACCAAATTTGTAAAGTCGCGATAGAATATGGTGGCTTCAAATTTGCTTGTGTTAATTTGTTTGAACCAAAAGAAAATAAAATTGACCCAAAAGTATGGGCTAACGACAAAAACGTGTCGATTCAAAATGACCTTTTTGGTGCTCCGGACGAGATAAGAACTCTTTTCCCTTGCAACAAAGCATTTCAAGAAAACCGGGTCGTTGTAATTAATAATGTATCGGAATACAAAGATTGTGAATATTGGAGGCAGTCTGTTCTTAAGGAAAACATCTGTTCTTATGCCGCAGTGCCGTTTTATCTTTCCAATAAGGCAATTGGAGTTTTGGAACTGTATTCGTCAGAAGTTAATTTATTCGAAGATAAAGAAATTAAATTACTCGAAGAAGTTGAGCCGGATATTTCTTATGCTTTGGATAATATAGAAGTAGAAAAACAACGCAAGCGTGCTGAACATGATTTAGCAGAACTAAACAAAGAACTCGAAAGACGAATCAAAGAAAGAACCGCCCAACTTATCGAGACAAATAAGGAGTTAGAGGCTTTTGCATATTCTGTTTCTCATGACCTTCAAGCACCACTGCGGCACATTAACGGTTTTATTGAACTTCTCAAGAAGCAACTTCCCAACGTAGATGATAAAACTCTTCATTATTTGAAGACGATTTCGGAATCCGCGGCGCGAATGGGGCGATTAATTGATGATTTGCTAACATTTTCCCGCCTCGGTAGAGCAGAATTGAACAAACAAAAGGTCAATTGCAGTTCAATGATAAATGAAATTATCGAAGAATTTAGAATTGAATATCAAAACCGTAATATTAATTGGAGAATTTCTCCGATGCCTCAGGTCGAAGCCGATTATTCTCTTTTGAAACAAGTTTTTGCAAATTTAATTGCCAATGCAATTAAATTCACGAGCAAGCGCGAGATTGCCACCATTGAATTGGACTGCAAAGAAGAGAATAACTACTATGTTTTTTCCGTGAAAGACAACGGCGTCGGTTTCGATATGCAATACTACGACAAATTGTTTGGGGTTTTCCAACGACTCCACTCTATAACAGAATTTACCGGAACTGGGATTGGATTAGCGAACGTGAAGCGAATTGTTACTAAACACGGGGGCACAGTCTGGGCAGAAGGTCGAATCGACGAAGGTGCAACCTTTTACTTTACAATACCAATTTAATTTGAAAACTTAATTGTGTAAAATTAGAATGTTTAGCGGAGTTTAGGAAATGGAAGTAGATAAAATGCATAGGATTAAAACAATTCTTCTTGCAGAAGATAATCCTAACGATGTCGAATTGATACTCGAAGCCTTTGGTCAACATAATCTTGTGGAGAACGTCCAAGTTGTCCACGATGGAGCCGAAGCATTGGACTTTTTGTATTGCAAAGGCAAATTTGCTGCTCGCTCTAACGGGAATCCGATATGTGTATTGCTCGATGTTAAAATGCCTAAAGTCGATGGATTAGAAGTATTACGAACAATAAAAAATGACCCCAATTTAAAAACCATTCCGGTTGTAATGGTTACCTCGTCCAAAGAAGAGAAAGATATAATCGAAAGTTACAACCTTGGCACTAATGCTTATGTCATCAAGCCTGTAAATTTTGCACAATTTATTGATGCTATAGGAACTCTTGGATACTTTTGGGCTGTTCTAAATGAACCCCCTATTAATGTTAAAGATGTTAAAATAATATAGTTTGTGTCTTAAACAATATTGGGTTGCAATGAGGGAGAAAATCAAAGTGCTTTACTTAGAGGACGATCCTAACGATGCCGAACTCGTTAAAGATATACTCCTCGAAAGTTTGGACATTGAAATTTCGGTAGTAGAGAATAGGAACGATTTCATAAATTCTCTAAAAAAACGTGAGTTCGACATTGTTCTGTCGGATTATAATTTACCCAGTTTCGATGGAATTCAAGCTCTGGAAATAGTAAAAGCAATTCAACCGGAATTACCTTTTATTTTCATTTCGGGAACAATTGGCGAAGAAAGAGCCGTCGAATGTTTAAAACTTGGAGCGATGGATGTTGTGCTAAAACATCACTTGAATAATCTTGTTCCCGCTGTAAATCGGGCTCTCCTTTTAGTCCAAGAGATGAAGGGAAGGAAAATCGCAGAAGAAAAAATAGCACAAAACGAAAGATCCCTTTCTACTCTATTCAACACAATCGGGGATATAATTGTAACTTTCTCCGTCCCAGAATGCATTATTAGATATGTGAATAAGGCGGTTACCGAACTTCTTGGCTATCCCGTCGAAGAAGTAATTGGGACAAATATTGGTAACTTATTTTTCGATAAAGAGGCTTACTCGAAATTTTCAGAAAGGTTAATTGAAGCTTCCAAAAAAGGCAAGGGTTCTATCACAGAGGAATTTACTCTAATTTCTAAAAACGGAGCACCGATTTAT
>CAZPSM010000035.1:18408-19435 GCA_964589125.1 uncultured Hyphomicrobiales bacterium
GCAAAGTTTTCTTTTCTCGAAGAGAAACCGGATACATTGAGTGCTATTGCAGTTTTACGCGACCTTACCGAAAAGAAACAATTGATTTCAGATTTAATGATTGCGAAGGAGAAAGCCGAAGAAAGTTCTAAACTTAAAACGGCAATTTTAATGAATATGAGCCACGAAATTCGCACACCGCTCAACGGCATCATTGGTTTTGCTCAAATTCTAACTTCTTCAGAACTTCCGCAAGATAAGGTTAACGAATATTCTAACTTCATTCGCGACAGTGGTCAACGTTTACTTCGGCTATTAGATAATGTAATGAGTTTATCGAAAATCGAGGCTGGCGTAGAAGAAATCATTTCAACGAAATTCGATGTCAGCACATTGCTCTACGATATTTATGAGCAACATTTTCACGAAGCACAAAGCAAAGGTCTCGATATTGAGGTTGTTCTCCCTTCGAATTCTAATTATTATAGCATTACTTCCGATAGAATGAAGATTGGACAAGTACTTACAAATCTTTTGGATAATGCAATCAAATTTACTGAAAGAGGCTCTATCGCAATTGGATATTCAGTTTTGCCCGATTCAATACAGTTTTTTGTAAAAGACACTGGGATTGGAATTCCTCAACAATATCTGCAAAGAATTTTTGAGCATTTTACTCAAGCCGATATGTCGTTGTCCCGGGGTTACGAAGGAGCCGGATTGGGGCTTTCGATATGCAAAGGTTTAGCCGAGTTACTCGGTGGTAATCTCTATGTAGAATCTGAACCGGGGAAAGGTTCAACTTTCTACTTTACCCTGCCGGTACAGGTTGAAGAAACCGACTAATATGCTGGATTTGCTATCTACATATACTATTGGATATATGTAGTAATCATATTGTACAATAGGTTGCAGCCCGTTGTGCATTCAGCCGGAATCTTGTGTATCAGCTTACCAGCAACCGACTGATAATATACAAAGCAACGATAAATACCACACCCAAAATAATGCTCCACGTAATTAGTTTTTTTTCGATTGGAAGAAGTGG
>CAZPSM010000035.1:19528-22423 GCA_964589125.1 uncultured Hyphomicrobiales bacterium
TGGTGGTAAGATATTATGGAAAAAAAGCCAAGAAATGAAAAGAGCAACCCAAATAATGAACCCGAAAAGAGCAATAACATAGATTGCAGCAAGTTTTCCTATCCCTTCTTCCCACAGTTTACGGAAATTAGATACTAACCCGATGGTAAAAAAGGTAAGGACAAAGAAAAATGTTCTAAAAACATTGCTTTGGTTTGTGGATTGGACTCCTACACCGGGAACAGATTGAGTTTCCGAAGTCTTCGCTACTACAAGTCCTCGTTTTGCGCGCGTGTCAACTTGTTTTGTTGCTTCTTGGGTTTGGGCTGTTTTTCGAACAAATTCTGGATTGGAAAGTCCCACGATTAAGAAGATAAGGAAAGTTAAGATATAACCGAGAACGAATTTGGGGAAACGTTCCCAAATTTGCCGCGCGGGAACTTTTTGATTCAAACCTTCGGATTTTGGTTCTATGTGCTTCGCCCAAATATATGCAAGTATAAATGCCCAAATACCAATAAAGACATCGATAAAGACTTTAACGTTTGTTGCTGTATTGAGTATCCAATCCTTTTGGAAAAATAGGTTGTTTTCGCTTGCTTTTGCCAATACGAGAGCATCGGCTATTGCCCCACTTGCAGTTGCGGCGCCATCGGTTTTGACAGCAAGTCCCATCCAAGCGCCCGCAACAAGTGGGTCGTTCCAAAGGAATTGCTGTGCCAAAAATGGAAGGATTAAAAGTTCTACAACGGCAAAAATGACTACAAGCGAGGATACCATAATTGGAACAACGGGACGTGCCTTTATTGCTGCACCGGTTGCAATTGCTGCACTTACTCCACAAATTGAGATTCCGGAAGCGAGAGGTGCGGCCCATTCTCGGCTAAATTTGAAGTATTTGCGAGCGACGAAATAAACAAAAGCCCAAAAGATTAAATATGCAGCAAGAATTGCACACAACCCTAAAAATACAATCGAGAACGCAAGGCTCGAATTTTCGATGGCTTTAATTCCAATACCAGCACCCATAATTACAATGGCTGTTTTGACGTAGAGCTCGGGGGTAACTGCTGGTTTCAGCGATTCGGTGAACTTTGGGAAAAAGTTACTAATAATTAGTCCAAGTAATAATGCAATGATGAAGCCTGCTTCGCCCGTTAATTTCAATGACCAACCAATCCCGAATTTTGCCATCTCTTGTGGCGTTGTTGCCGCTATGTTTGCAAAATTTCCTAAACACCAGCATATAAAACTTAATAAAAAAACTATAGTAAAAGAATAGATGAATTTACCAACACGACCGCCAAGCATAAAGTTCCCAAACCCAACAACGATTAGCATAAATAAATAGGTAAAGAATATCGATAACCAGGGAGAAAGCGATTTGTAGGTTGCCGAAACTGGGCTGAAGGCTTTTCCAATGTCGTTCCATACAGAAACCTTCACGCCCCATCCAAGAATATCAATTCCCAATACTATACCCAATGAAAGCAGAAAGATGAAGAGTCCCAACCAGAGCGATAGCCAATCTTCGCTTAAAATTGGTTTACGTTGAAGCATAATTCCTCCAGATTTATTTAAGCACAATTAAAGTCCTGTGCTTCCGAATCCCCCACTTCCCCGATTTGTTACAGGTAAAGAATCAACCAGTTCCCATTCTATTCTCTCGTAACGTGCCACAACCAGTTGAGCAATTCGGTCCCCCCGGGAAATCACAAATGGTTCTCGACCGAAATTCGCCAGAATAATTTTGATTTCACCACGATAGTCGCTATCGATTGTTCCCGGTGAATTAAGTGCAAAAATTCCATGTTTCAAAGCTAAGCCACTACGAGAACGCACCTGGCATTCAAATCCCATAGGCAACGCAATTGCAAGCCCAGTTGGAACAAGGACAATTTCGCCCGGAGCAACTGTCATCGGTTCATCAACCGCGGCAACGATGTCCATTCCCGCTGAACCTTCGGATTGATATGTTGGTAATGGCAAATCGGCGAACTCGTCTTTTGTTCTGATAATCTGGAGCTTCATAGCAGTTTTTATAATTAAACTTATAATGAAAGATACAATTTATAATTTATTTCGGAAAAATGGAACTATCAATATGCAATATGTAAAATTTCGCAAATATCATTGTAATCCAACGACTTTAGATTTCCGATTTGCCTATATGATGTAGATTTCCAAATTGTATTAGCAATATATGGAATTTCTTCTTTGTTGATTCCTAAATTGCGAAGGCTTATTGGAGCATCCCACGATTTGAATTTTTCCTTCAAAGATGTAATTCCCGATTCGACGTTGTCTTGGTTAAATATATTTTTTGCCCAACGAAGGAATTGAGGTTCATTCAAGGAGTGGATGTATTTTATCCACGCGGGAAATACAACAGCGAGGCCAGCCCCGTGAGCCACCTCGGGGTGGATTGCGCTTATTCCGTGTTCAATTGTGTGACAAGCCCAATCCCCACCATAAAGTCCGGCACCAGAAGTTCCGTTCAAAGCAAGGGTCGATATCCATGCAAGTGTAGCTCGCAAATTGTAATCAGTAGGATTGGTTTTTAACTTGTCAATGGTAGAAAAAACCGTTTTCATCAAAGTCTCGTCCAATGCAATTGTTGCCTCCTCGCTCTTTCCTTGAAAATAGAATTCCATAATGTGGGAAAGGATATCGATTGCACCATAAACAGTTTGGTTCCACGGCAAAGTACTTTGAAAGGTTGGGTCGACAATGGAAGCCTTTGGATAAAGGCAAAAGGCATCGATATTCCATTTCTTTTGTTCTTTTTCATTAGTTAAAACAGCGTAGGGGTCCATTTCGGAACAAGTAGCAGAAAGTGTAAGAACCGTAAAAATTGGAAGGGCTTGTTCTATTTTGACTTTTCTTTCGAAAGCATCCCAAAGATCATCGAGATAG
>CAZPSM010000036.1:0-21891 GCA_964589125.1 uncultured Hyphomicrobiales bacterium
TTCTGAGTCCCATCCCGTCCCACAAGACGGGATGGGACGAAGAATCTAAAAGAAACGGTGGTGGAATAGATTCTTCGCTGTGTTTAGAATGAGAAGTCCATTGTGATTGACATTGAACAAGGGGCCTCAGCCCCTTGTTCAAAGACCAAGTATAATCGGTGTGCTGGTTTATTCGCCGTCGGGGGATCCTTTTGGTCTAAACTTCTTTTTGCCTTTTTCCCCTTTCGCTCTTTCGATTAGCAATCTTTGCAATTCACTCTTAAATCGATTTTCGAACAACAGGTATTTTGCAAATTGTTCTTCGTTCAAAATCCCTTTGATTTCTTTCTGTTGCTCGACCATTGTGTTTAATAGGTCGCGTTGAGCGTCCATAACTTTTTGGCTATTTTTTGCTATTTCTTCTTTACCCGATTTCTTGCGAAGAGCATACTCGAGGTCGAGCATCGCATCTTGGACTTTTTCGAGTTTTTCGGAAATTATTTTCTCGGCAGAGTTATATTTTGCTAAAAACTTCTCGGAAGTCTGTTCGTCGAGGTCTAATATTTCGAGAAGTTTTATTTTTTTGAACTCAGAAATTCTTTCGCGAGCGTGGAATGGAGGCTGGGCTATCAACATAACAGCCGAACATATCAAAACTGCAGTAGTTGCTGTTATGGATTTCCAATTAAATGTTAACATTTTCTATCTCCTTTATTAATTCAATAAAATCACTTTCATCCAAATTATTTAAGTTGTCGAGTAATTGCGAATACGACATAATATCGATTGAAATTTGTGTATCGGGATGAATCGATGAAATTAAAGTTTCTTTCATCAATGAATCTAATGTAACTGCGACTTCGGAACTTTGTGGAAGGTGCTCGAAAATGCCCAGCGAACCAACAGGCAATTGGCCGGTCAAATCATTTTCGCTCGGGACACCCGAAATTAATTCTTCCATACCTTCTATTTTGAATAAAGGTTCTAAATCATTTCGTTGTTCCGAAAGTTGATTGTGCGACGTTTGTGGGATAGTATCGAGGGTATCTTGTTTCTTTGGAAAAAAGATTAACGAAAACACTATAATGAGCATACCGACTCCGGCGACAGCAGCTCGGAAGGAACGACTCGAAAGAAAAGCAAGAGGCTGTCTTCGTTGTTGAAACCGATTCGAAACTTTAAGAGGAATATTCCTTGTCTTTCGTTCAATGTAATTATCAAGATTCATCGACTCGAGTTTCTGGAACACCTTTCGAACTTCCGAGACTTCTTCTTGCAACTCGGGATAGTCGGGCAATGTAGATTCGAATCGCTGGCATTCTTCGGGAGAAAGACGGCCGAAGACATAATCGGGAAGATGTTCTTGCATTTCCGTATAAGTGAATTTTTCGCTGCTCATTTATACCTCCAAATATTTTTTCATTTCATCTGCTATTTTACGAATTGCGTGAAAATAGTTGGCTTTCAATCCGCCTACACTTGTTCCTAATAACTTCGAAATTTCACTAAAGCTCAATTTATCGAAGTATCTTAACGAAAAAACTTCGCGTTGTTTTTCGGGCAAATTTGCAACAGTTTGCAGAAACCTTTCTTCGAGTTCTTTGTATTCAATTCCAGTAGGTTCTGTTGAATCGGGAATGTCGAACCCTTCGTCGGCCTCGTTCGCTTTATCGATACTAAAAAACGAGTAAAGTGCCTTTTTTCGCAAAAAATTTTTGGAATAATTAACGGTAATTCGATAAAGCCAAGTCTTGATAGTACTTTCCAATCGGAAACTTCTCAGTTTTTCCAAAGCCTTGATAAAAACTTCTTGCGTAATATCTTCGGCATCATCATGATTTTTTAAATATCGATAGGCAATTAAATAAACGAAATTCTTATAGGTTTTAACTAACCGAAGAGCGGCTTGCTCAGCATTCCCTTCGGCAAATTGTTGTAATATTTCCCTATCTATTTCCAATTTTAGGACCCAATCCGACATTTCTACAACTCATAAAAATAATTTAATTTGTTCAATTAATTTGACAAAATAAAAATAAAAAAGTTTAATTCTAATCCTAATGTTTGCTAAATTTGTTGTACTGAACAAAGTCAAACATTCTGCAATCTTTACCTATTAAGATTGGACGGAATAGAAACAAATGGGGAGCCTTATGATTATAATATAAAATCAATTAACAAAGCAAGTTGTTGTATCTATTTTCCGTTGAGTCTTCGATAAAATTCTTGCAATGCCCTGCCTGTATGTGAAGAATGAATTTTAGCAAGGCTTTCTGGCTCTCCTTTTGCAACTACTCTGCCACCCTCGTCGCCTGCTTCGGGCCCAAGGTCTATAATCCAATCTGCCGAAGAAATGACGTGGAGGTTGTGCTCAATAATGATAACGGTATTGCCCGAATCGACGAGTTTTTGCAAACAATTTAAAAGTTTAGCAATGTCGTCCAGATGCAATCCAGTTGTAGGTTCATCGAAAATAAAGATATAATCATTAACATCTCCTTGTTCGATATACGAAGCCAATTTAATTCTTTGCGATTCGCCACCAGAAAGCATGGTCGAAGATTGCCCCAATCGAACGTATCCTAACCCAATTTCTTGGTAAATCTTTAATTTTTGAACAATTTTTGGCTCGTTTGCAAAAAATTCTATTGCTTCGTCGACACTCATATTAAGAACATCGACAATAGATTTATCGTTGTAGAGGATATTTTTTGCCTCTTTTTTATATCTTGTGCCTTTGCAATCTTCGCATTCCAAAAGCACATCGGGAAGGAACTGCATATCGACAGTTATGAAACCTTCGCCTTCGCAGGTTTCGCAGCGTCCACCAGGAACATTGAAAGAAAAATACCCCGGCTTCAGCCCCAATTGTTTTGCTAAAGGGGTTGCAGCAAAGACTTCTCTTATTAAATCAAAGACCTTCGAATAAGTTGCAAGAGTCGAACGAGTTGATTTCCCAATCGGGTTCTGGTCAACCAATTCAACTTTATTAAAGAAACCATCCACAAAAACACGCTCGTAAGCAGTTGTTGTGGCTTCGTTGTGTATAGAAATGTTATACAACCCACGATAGACTACATCGTGGACGAGTGTGCTTTTACCCGAACCGGAAACTCCGGTGATTACGGTCATTTGACCAAGAGGGATTTCAAGGTAATCAATTTTTAGATTGTGTTGTCGTGCTTTATAAATTTTGATAAACCCTTTTGGTTCATGCTTGGCTTTCCTAATTTTTATTTGTTTTTTGCCGGTAATATACTGTGCTGTCAACGAATCTTTCGCTTTAATTAAATCTTTATATGAACCGGAAAACACAACTTTACCGCCAAATTCCCCCGCACCCGGTCCCAAATCGACAATAAAATCACCTTCTTTTATAATATCGGGGTCATGTTCGACAACGATAATTGTATTCCCAGCATCACGGAGTTTAAAAAGTATTTGCAATAATCTGTTGGTGTCGCGATGGTGCAACCCGATGCTTGGTTCATCCAACACAAATAAGGTTCCAACGAGCGAAGAGCCAAGAGCATTCGACAGATAGATTCGCTGCAATTCTCCGCCGGAAAGTGTGTGGGTTAATCTCTCGAGTGTAAGGTAGTGCAAACCTATATCGATTAGCAACTGGAGTCGCCATTTGATATACTTCACTACTTGCCCAACAACTTTCCATTCATAGTCAGAAAGTTGAATAGATTCAAAAAAACTATAAAGTTTGTCCAACGGCATTCGAATTAATTCTGGTATATTCTTACCTCCAACAAAAACTTGCCGAGCGGAGGTTCTAATTCGGCTACCCCCGCAAGCCTTGCAATTAGTGAAACCACGATATCGGGCAAGCATTACTCGGTTTTGAACTTTGTAGTTCTTCTCTTCCAAGTATTTGAAATAGGCATTTAAACCCCAGAAGTTCTCGTTTCCATTCCATAGGAAGTCCATCTCTTCGGGTGTAAAATCGCGTATCGGTTTTTCAATCGAGATGTTCGATTTAACAGCGGCTTCTAATATCTCGTTCAAAATATTCGCGAATGAATTCGTTCGAAAAGGATGCAAAGCACCTTGTCGAAGGCTTTTGCTTTTATCGGGTATTACAAGGTCTTCGTCGATATCGACCGTTCTTCCAAAGCCTTGGCAAACCGGACAAGCCCCATAAGGATTATTAAACGAGAACAATCGCGGCTCGGGTTCTTTGTAAATTATTTCGCAATCGGGACACTCGTATTCAGTGCTAAACTTTTTCGATAATGATTTCGTGGTGTTTCTAATCATAATTCGACCATTGCCTTGGGTAAAGGCTGTTTCAATCGAATCGATAATCCGTGATTTTGTGTCTTGGTCGAACCGAAGCACCACACGGTCAACAACCACAAAAATATCAGTCGATTTTGTGTTTGATTGTACCCTGAAACTTTGTATATCAGTTACTTCGTTGTCTTTTGTATCGAAGATGCGTGAAAATCCGAGTTGTATCGCTGTTTTAAGTTCGTCGGCAATATTTCTTAAACCTTCCCGTAAAGGATACAGAATCAGGAGTTTGTCGCCATCTTTCCAATTTTGCTCAATATATTCAAATGTGTTCTGTGGATTGAATCGGCGTACCGGTTGCTTGCATTTTCTACAAATTGTAACACCGATGCGACCGAAAACCAGCCGCAAGTAGTCGTAAATTTCCGTTATTGTGCCGACTGTTGAACGTGGGTTCTTCGATTGTGTTCTTTGTTGAATTGCAACAGCAGGTGGAATCCCTGTAATGCTTTCGACATCGGGGCGGGGCATACGTTCAAGAAACTGCCGGGAATATGCCGAAAGCGATTCGACAAATCTCCTTTGCCCTTCGGCATAAATTGTATCGAATGCAAGCGAAGATTTACCAGAACCACTAACCCCACTTATTACGGTTAAACTCCGAAGTGGTATTTCAAGGTCTATACCTTTCAAATTATGAGTCGATGCTTTTTTGATAACGATACTACTTTTCATAAAAAACGAAAAAAGAAAAACAACAAAGATACAATTTTTTTCTCAAAAATTAAACCTTTCCCCATTCTCGATTGTCTATAAATTTTATAGTTGGTTGGTTCGTCTCAATAATTTTTTTATAGAAGCATTATGAAAAACGGTAAGATAAACTTTTGGTTGATAAGTTTCTTTTTGCTTTTAAATACAGACTTTGTTGCCTATTCACAGAGCCAACACGGGGGTCAGTTTCAAGGTGAGCCAATCGGAACGATTCGTGGTAAAATCGTCGATAACGAAACTGGCCAACCTATGCAATATGTGAGTGTTCAACTTTACCGAACCCGAGATTCTTCTTTAGTCAATGGAGCTCTATCGAATTCCCAAGGTTTTTTTGATATTACTAAAGTTCCCTTCGGACGCTACTACCTTCAAGTGAAATTAATTGGCTACAAATCGCTGGCGTTTGATTCTATTTTTGTATTACCAAGAAATCCGAATGTAAATGTAGGAACAATCCTTTTCGAAAACGAGGCGATTCAAACGAAAGAAATAGAAGTAACAGCACAAAAAGATATAGTTTCGTACCAAATCGACCGGAGAATCTATGATGTAAGTAGGGATTTAGCCGTTTCCAGTGGGTCAGCAGTTGATGTTCTTGCAAACGTTCCTTCCGTCAGTGTCGACTTAGATGGTAACGTCAGTCTGCGGGGCACCGGGAATGTTACTATCCTTATTGATGGTAAACCTTCGGCTCTATTGGGGTTCGATAGGACTTCGGTTTTGGAACAGATATCCGCCGATAACATTGAACGCATCGAGGTCATAACGAATCCTTCAGCAAAATTCGATCCCGATGGTGTTGCCGGTATTATAAATATAGTTCTAAAAAAGAACACAATGCTCGGATATGGTGCAATGTTTAATTTGAACGTCGGAACCGCCGATAAGTATAATGCTTCAATTAACTCAAATCTACGGACAGAAAATTTTAATACTAATCTTGGCTACAGTTTCCGGCAGTTTAGTATGCGTGGTGCAACAGATGCAACTCGAAACTCGTTTGCTCCCGATAGCACTTTCCTTTTACAATTGCAGAATTTCTTGCGCCGAGGCTTCTACCATCGTGGTCAATTCGCTTTCGAATGGACACCGAATGCCTATAACTCACTAATTTTTAATGCTAACATAGGTTATTTCAAAAGACGAATAAGCGACTCGACCGGCTACACCTTCCATAACCTAACGGGGGGCTATTCGAATCAATACTATCGGTTGAATAACTCCGAAGCCCCAAATTTAAGTTACGACCTTGGACTGAACTTTAAGCGAACATTCGATACAAAGGAACAAGAATTGAACGCTAATCTACTTTATACTGCTTACGATGGAACCGACGAGGCATACTATAATCAATTCTTTCTGGATACAATTCTATATACCAAAATTTCTCAAAAGAATCGAACCCAACAGAATAATAAAAATTTAATCGCCGAGGCAAACTATGTTCAACCTTTCCCTTTTGGACGACTCGAAACAGGTTTGAAATCTTCTTTCCGAACCATTGATATTGATTATTCATTCTTCAATTACGACCCTACTCAAAACAATTGGATTTTAAATACTTCCATTAGCAATAATTTTATCTACGATGAAAATATTTACGCTGGATACTTAACTTTTTCGAGCAAAACAGGAAATTTTGGTTACCAAATCGGGCTACGAAGTGAATATGCCTCGACAAGGGCAGACCAAAGAACATCGGCTTCTGTCTTCAAAAAAGACTATTTCAATATTTTTCCAACAGTTCATTTAAACTATCAACTTACGAACGCAAACAGCATTATGTTCAGTTATAGCCGACGGGTTAATCGACCAAGTTTTATGTCTTTAAATCCTTTTGTGGACTACTCGGACCCCCAGAATCTTTCAAAAGGCAACCCAGAACTAAAACCAGAATACGTCAATTCATTCGAAATCACAGACTTGCAATATCTTCCTAAAGGCTCGTTGAATTTCACCTTGTTTTATCGATATACCACTGATATTATTTCCCGTGTTACTCGTTTACTCGATTCAAACGTTACAGAGACAACCTACGAGAACCTAAATCGAAGCAACACGGTTGGCTTCGAAGTCATCTGGAACCAGAACTTTTTTGACTGGTGGAAGCTTAATTGGAATTTTAGTTACTTCTATTTGGATGTTAACGGTATCCCACAATATGGAATCCAACCAAAGAACAGCAGAAGTTGGAATACAAAGTTAAACTCGATTTTTAATATTGCAAAGGGGATAGACCTCCAGTTCAATATGTCATACGATTCCCCGGTCGTAACAACTGGGGGTGGCGGAATGTATTGGAGGTTCTTCTCTATGGGAAATGTCGGTCGTCTCGATGGTATATTCACAGCAGGTTTAGCATTGAAAATTGATTTATTAAATGAACGAGCAACTATTAATTTTAGAATAATGGATTTATTCAAAACAATAAACTACAACTTAACAACCGACGGTTCGAATTTTACTTCACAGATGAACCGAACACGTGAAAGCAGAGTTGCGTTCCTCGGTTTTCAATATAAATTAAACGAATATAAACGGACAAAAATCAAACGACCCGAAGAATTACAAGATTCCGAATTCGAGTAAAATAAAAAATCCGACAAGCACCATAGATTGGGCTACCACCGAAGCAAAAAAGAAGCCAAATGTTATTCTATTCCGCAACAGCAATCATCGATTTCTCTCACTTCTCTATTCTTATCCTTGCATCGGCAACGACAATTTGGCTCTCGTTAGCAAATGCCGGGTTGATGTCCATTTCCCGAATTTCTGGAACAATTCCGACAAGTTCAGAAATACGTAAAAGGATTTCTATTAGCGCTTCTTCGTCGATTGGTTTTTCGCCACGTACCCCTTTGATTAGTCGATAGCCTTTGATAGAGTGAATTATTGCCTTTGCTTCTTCGAACGATAATGGTGCAAGTGCAGATTGAACGTCGTGCAAAACTTCGACAAATATTCCCCCTAAACCGAAAACTATTAAATGCCCATAACCATTTTCCCACTTGACCCCGAAAAATAATTCTTTGCCCGTTGCCATTTGCTGAACTTCAACTCCACTGGTTCCTTCGATTTGCATCAATTCATCGAAATTCAATTTGGCTTGCCGGTAACTTTGAATATTTAAGCGAACTCCTCCAACATCGGTTTTATGCAAAGGACCAACAACCTTCATCGCGATTGGCAAACCGACTTCTTCAAGTGCGGAATTTAACTCCGAAATTTCTTCTATAACCTTTCCTTTGACAAATGGAATCCCTGCTAAATCGAGGAGACGTTGGACCTCTTTATTTGGAAGATAACCGCTTGTTGCACTTTCAATTATATTCCGAATTCCCCGAGTATCTTCGATTAATTTTGGGGTAGGCGTTTTTTCGAGTATTTCTATTCTCGCGACCTTTCCAATTGCTTTCCCAAGAGCGACTTCGTCGTTGAAATAAATTCCCCCGAGCGATTTAAATAGTTCTATTTCCTTTGCAGCTTGGACAACCGAAGGAAGCACCGGAAATATTGGTTTTCGAGACTGAATAATTCTACGGTGGAGAACTCGATAGACTTCGCTTACATCGAACAACCCAGGCGTCCCAAATATCACAACCGAGGCATCGATGTTATCGAATTTATTTTCCACGTAATCGAGAATCACATCCAATTGTTGAGCGGTGCCAGTTGCTAAAAAATCGATGGGATTAGAAACCGACGACCCATAGTGCAATTGTTTCAGAAGTTCAACAGAATTAGGGCCTGTTATTGTGGGTATTGCGAGCCCTTCTGCCTCCATTGTATCGGTTAACATAACTGCCGGTCCCCCAGCGTGAGTAACAATAGCAAATCGGTTACCTTTAATTTGCTTATTTAACAAAACTCCGGCAACATAAACTAATTCCATTCGACTTTCACAGCGGATAATCCCAGCCTTGCGGAAAAGTGCTTCTACCATTTCATCGGTGCCGGCAAGTGCCCCCGTATGCGAAGACACTGCACGTGAGCCTGCTTGCGTGCGCCCCGCTTTAATTGCTGCAATCCGACAACCCTTAGCTATTAGCGAACTCGAATGTTTCAAAAATTTTTGTGGATTAGCAATCTGTTCTGCATAGATTAATTTAACTTTGGAACTATTTGTATTATGAGTAGTATCCCAAAATTCAAGGATTTCCTCGATTCCTATTTGAGCCGAATTCCCCACCGAAAAAATTTGCGAAAACTTTATCCCACGAGTGATTGCCTCTTCGAGGATAAAGACCGCGGTGGCTCCCGATGCAGAAACAAAATCACAACCCGAAGGGTCGTATTCGGGAATAGGACCAGCAAAAACACCTTTGTATGCTTTCGTAATTACCCCTATACAATTTGGACCGATAAGAGTTCCATTGCTTTTGCGAACAATTTCAGCGATTTCTTCCTCGAGCCGACGTCCTTCGTCACCCATTTCGCTGAACCCAGCCGACAGCACAATAAATGCTCGCGTGCCTTTCTCGTTAGTAAGAATCGACATCGCTTCTGGAACATTCTTCGCAGCAATTGCGATAATGGCAAGTTCAACCCGGGGAAGCTCTTTGCAAGTAGGAAAGCATTGAATCCCTTGAACATTTGCTTCCTTTGGATTAACAGCATAGAGAGTGCCATTGAACCCACCGCGAATTAAATTATGTAGAACTTTACCACCGGGTTTGTGTAAATCGTTCGAACCTCCTACGACAACTATACTTTTAGGCTCAATAAGTTCATTAACCAACATATCTAATTACCTAAAAAAACAAAATTAACAAAGGAAATGTGAAAGATATGAATTTTGATAGTATCCACTCTTAATTCGAAGGAAGGAATTCCACAAACTTTTGAATAGTTTATCGAGCATTAATAGTATTCTCCAATGGTTATACATTTTTTCCGCCTCTCAAACCCCAAAACAAAAATAAATTTTTTGCAATCAACAATAATTTTTTTTGTATTTTGTCTTTTGAATTGTGTTGAAGTAATAAAAGTGTAAATGCAGTAGGTTGCGACTCGGTTTAAAAAATCATTGATATTGTGCTTATGTATAGTTACAAAAGAAGAATTGTAAGGAAAGAGTTGTTCTTTTTCTTGCTTTTTTTATTTGCTTTTTCGTTCAGTTCCTCTGCTTTTACAAAAGGGTTCAAAACTCTTGAGCAAACACCCACAACTTTGCGAGTTGAATTTAATCCTGATTTAGCAGGGTTCGATACCATAAAGATTAATGGAGAATCGTATATAGAGCCCAAAATTCAAGGTTCTTTCGTTCGCGATTTCAAAATGGAAAGCCCAAAAGTTCTGTATGTTTCTGAACTTATAGCGCTACCAAGTCCTACTTCATTTTCATTTTCCTACACTATTAAAGGTTTTAGGGAAATTATCGGCAGGATGCCACCTTCGGAGATTCAAGGTTATGATACACAAGAATATCCTTCGTCGATGGTTGATTATTCAAATTTTAAACCCGTCGATTGGGTTCAATGTAATTACAAAGGGATTGCTCGAAATGTTCATCTTGCTGAAATACTGATTGCTTCTGCCCAATATGACCCCGGCAAAGGTGCAATTATTATTCCGACTGGAATCGAGATAACAATTTCTTTTGAATCCATAACTCGGGCACCAACCGTCAGCGATGACTTAATGGTAGATGTATTGAACGAAAAACAAGCAAAGCAATGGAGGCTAAATCCCCAGGTTCCTAATCCCACTGTTTATGAAAGGAAAGGTGCAGATAAATTACTCGCGGAAGATAATCCATTCGTCAAAATCAAAGTCGAAAAGGAAGGACTTTATAAGATAGATGGTTCAATGCTTGCTTCACTCGGTATTAATATACCAGCAAGCAAAGTAAACACTATTAAGATTTATGGGGGAAACGGGAAACCATTAAGCGAAAAAGTATCGAATGCTTTAAAAAATAATTTCAACGAGATTCCGATTATTGTTCGCTTGAAACAGAATGGGGAACTGGATTACATTGTGTTTTATGGCGTTGGAACCCAAGGCTTTGAATATAACGGTCAAGAATTTCGTAGTTATACCAATCCCTTTGGTAATACAAATTATTACTACCTTTCTTGGGGTGGGACCGAAGGGAAGAGATTTACCTTCGACTCGGTAGGGAAATGTTCAAATGTTAATATTCCTAAAACATATATCGAGAGAATCTTTTTCAAGGAAGAGTTTACCAATCCCTATGCAAGTGGTTCCGGCCGGACTTGGTTCGGGGGTAACATTTTTCCCAGAACATTTACCAATGTTTTAAGTAACCTCGACCGAAATGGGAATATATTTTATCGTTTCAACGTTGCACATAGATATAGAACCGATAGTACTCACTTTAAAGGGACTTTTTCGTTCTACGAGTCTTCTTCGAACCTTCTTGGCAAGGCACAATTGAATGCCATCTCAAATTCAAACACCTATTTAGAAGCCAAAAGCACGGAATTCACAGCAACTTTGCCAGCAAAGCAAATAGCATCCGATAACCGAAGTAACATCAAGATTGAATACAGCAGTCCCGAGCCAGGCAAGGCTACTCCCTACTTTAATTTTTATGAAATTCATTATCCGAGAGCGTTTGTCCCTGTGGATAACTCAATATCTTTTTTTACCGAGCCAACTAATTCGGGATGTTTCGAATATCAAATTAATGGTTTTAGTGGGGAAATCTTTGGGTTCGATGTCACATTTCCCGACTCGCCGAGGCAACTGGAAAACCTATCCGTTGTCGAAAATGCTTTTACATTCCGAGCAAACGTCGAACCCGGGAAAGTTCGTAAATTCTTTATTAGTAGCAACTTGTTAAAGCCGGAAGTTTCCAAAGTTAATCTTCGAGGCTTAAGAACTAATCCTCTTAACGCCGATGTGGTAATTGTTACGAATAAACTCCTACGCAACAGTGCCGAAAAATATAAACAATACAGAGAAAAAACAACCAATCTTTCCTTTGCAATAGTTTATACCGATGAGATTTTCGATGAATTTTCTTATGGTATCACCGACCCCACGGGAATTCGAGATTTCATAGCGTATGCTCTAAACAATTGGGAAAAGAAGCCAAAATACGTTATTCTTTGGGGCGATGGGCACTATGATTATAAATACATCACCACTAAAAAAGAGAACTATGTTCCTCCTTACGAAAGTCCAGATTATCGCGCTGATTTCGATGGTACGGAAACCTATACTTCCGACGACTATTTTGCTTGTGCTATCGGCGACGACCAACAAATCGACGTTTCAATAGCCAGAATCCCAGTTTACGATGACCAGATTGGCAGTGTATATGTCGATAAAATTGATACATACGAAAATAATTCTGAAAGCTCGTCGTGGCGTGCTACAATGATTTTAGCAGCAGACGATGGTCTGACCAAATATGACCCGCCTGCAACAGATGGCAATATGCATACACGTGACTCGGAAATCTTAGCAAATGAGTATGTTCCCCCAATGTTTTTTCAAAAGAAAGTATATCTTCCAGAATATCCATTGGAAAATGTACCCGGAGGGCGCCGGAAACCACAAGCCTCTGCCGATTTGGTTTATACAATAAACAGCGGAGGAATTTTGGTCAATTGGGTGGGGCACGGTAATCCACGGGTTTGGGCACACGAAGAACTTTTCGACCGCGACAAGACTATTGGGCAACTTGTTAACAAAGACAAGTTGTTTTTTGGTATTGCTGCAACTTGCGACTTTGGGCGTTTCGATATGACCGATGTAAACAGCGGGACCGAAGACTTACTTTTTTCCCCCAAAGGCGGAGCAATTGGTTATTTTACTGCAACTCGATTAGTTTATGTTTCGGACAACGCAGCTATTAATCGTGAGTTTGTCGGTAAAATGTTCCAAAGAGATTCGGACGGCAAATATCCAATACTTGGCGATGCGTACTTTAAAATAAAGCAATATCGATATAATAATAACGATAAGAAGTATCTTCTTTTCTGTGACCCGCTTATTAGATTAAATCTGCCGGAATACGATATTACTATCAGGAAAATTAACGGAATTAATATCTCGAGCCTACCAACCGATTCTGTGATTAATTTGAAGGCTATGTCGAAATTACAAATCGATGGGCTCATCACATCCCCTACCGACAGTTCAATTGTATCGAGTTTCAATGGTATAGCCGAAATTGTTGTCAACGACGTCAACTATACTAAAGAGGTTAAAGACATTGACCCACCAAAAACAACACACTATATTACCAAGACCGGTGGCATTCTCGCCCGCGGCATAGTTCAAGTGATTAATGGTGAGTTTTCCGCAGAATTCTATATCCCCGAAGAAATCAGTTATTTGCCCGGAAACATAAGCTTACGCGCTTTTGCCAAAGATACCTCGGGCAAACAATTTGCCTTAGGATATTTCAATAAAATGCGTATAGTCGGTGTCAACGTTCTGTCTGTCGAGGATAAAACCCCTCCTAAGGTCGAAATTTTCTTGAACGATACTACCTTTAAAGAAGGCGATATTGTTAGTAATCCGCCAATGTTGATTCTTCGACTTTGGGATGATTACGGGATAAATGCTACTGGGAGAGGAATCGGACACAGAATTGAAGCCTGGATTGACGATAAAATCGAGTCCATTGATTTAACTGAAAAATACGAAAGTTCCTTGACAAATCCTAAACAAGGATACGCTAAAACCTATATTTATGGATTAGAGCCGGGGGAACATAAAATACGGGCTCGAGCGTGGGATATTTTTAATAATTATACCATTGCAGAAACGAGATTTAAGATTTTAGGAACGGAAGAAGGCATCAGACTTTACAATTTATCGACTTATCCGAACCCGGCAAGCGAGTCAATTACCTTCCGCTTTCAACACAATATAAATGGGCCATTCAAGGTAACTTTGAAAGTATTTTCGAGCTTTGGGGATTTAATTTATTTCTCGGCTACCGACGACTCAAGATTATTGAGAGTCGAGTTGCCTTGGAACTGTCTTGATAATAATGGTAATTCAATTCCTTCGGGGATTTACTCCTATTCGGTTACAGTCGAAGCTAATGGAAATGTTGCTACTGCTTTTAGTAAATTTGCAATTGTTAAATAAATTATTCGTTAATGAGGTTGATTTGGAGGCATCTATGAAAAGAAAAAAATTGAGTTATGTCTTGCTAAGCACTTTGCTTTTGCTCTCGCTATTTTCCTTACCGCCGAAGGTTTTTCCACAAGCAGGTGGAGCTTCGGTTTTGTTCATCTCGATTCCGCCCGATGCGCGAGCAAGTGGGATGGGAGAAGTAGGAACAGCGATAGCCGACGATATTAATGCCATTTATTGGAATCCCGGGGGACTGGGCTTTTTCGATTATGTTCAAAAAGGCTTCGACCCCGAGGATGTTGCTCCGTATCGTCAAATCTCTTTGTCGTTTTCCAAATGGCTACCCCAATTCAACACCGATTTGTATTATAGTTATGGAACTGTTGGGCAGTTCATTGAAGCACTCGATGGAACTGTTGCCTTCAATTTTATTTTTATGCATCTCGGTGAGTTCACTCGCACCGATATGAATGGGAATCCACAAGGCAAGTTCCGTTCAAATGAGTATGCGGTAGGTTTGTCGTACGGTACAAAAGTTGCCAAAGATTTGGGTGTTGGCTTTCAACTTCGATTAATATACTCGAACCTTGCTCCGGCAACTGCTTTTACTGGTGGCGAAGCCGGTGTTGGTGTTACAGGTGGTTTCGATATCGGTATGCTTTGGAAACCATCTTATCTTGATATATTTGGGCTTGACCTTAGCGATATGCTTTCATTTGGAGTAAACCTACAAAACGTTGGACCAAAAATTACGTACAGAAAAGAATCCGACCCAATACCCACTACATTACGTATAGGAACTGCTGTGAAAGTCCTTAAAGATGAATACAACGATTTAAAGTTTGCTCTCGACATCTCTAAATTGCTTGTCTATCGAGATTCCTTAACAAGCGACCCCGTGCCAAAGTCGTTTGTTACCGCTTGGAAAAATCCCGGGGTCGAACTATCGTTCGGTGCCGAATATTGGTACGAAGATATTGTAGCTTTGCGAGCAGGTTATTTCACAGAACCATCTATTCTTGGTAATCGTAAATATTGGAACTTCGGCGCTGGACTTCGCTACGACATTTTCCGTTTGGATTTCAGTTTTATAAATACAATCGAAGAGAATCATCCTCTTGCGAACACAATGCGTTTCTCATTGCTTGTGGATTGGAAATAGGGCGTTTGTAGGTAGGAAAGGAAGGTGGGTAGTGGGGCTGTCTCAAAAGGCAGCCCCATTTTTTTGAATAAATAAGAAACAAAAAAATTATGTTTCATAATATTTTGTCAAGATTTCTGGTGGCAGTAATGCAGTAATTAAGAAGTTGACAAAGATAACGCTGTAAAAATAATCGGTTTCGAAAAATTGCTAATAGACTATAGTTGTTCCATCTTGGGATGTAGGTATTTTATATGTTAAAAGGATATCTATTCGAGTGAGGCATCCTTTTCATACACAACTTCTTTCAATGGGCAATGTTCTTCTTTCGAAAATCGATGTGCACTGTCCCAAAGTGCCTCGACTGCCATTGCAACGTTACGGAAGAAGTGGTCTTCGCCAATTTTATAATATAGTTTTTTCGGCTGGTATCTCCAATAGAAAAAAATTTACACTATGATTTCAATTAGGAGCAAGCTGGTTATTTTTTATATGGTTTGTGTTTTGCTTTTAAAGTTGAGTACCCATTGGATGTTGCATAGGTGTTTCCGAATTTTAGGTGCTATAGGTGAGTTGTAAAAAAAATTTGTTTGGTTATTTTATTTATGTTTCGTAAGTTTACGTGTATAGTTTTATATTTTTCAACATTTTTATTAGTATGGAATGAATAAATACCTTCTTATGTTGATGTTGTTTATCCTTGGAGATTTACTTTATTTATCATGTTTGAGTGTAAGAGGCAAAAAAGATTATCCTGAGGATTTGAAGATATCTTTTGGAAGTGGTGGAGGCTCTTCGGGCGAATGGAGTGGCTGGACAATTGATTCAATCGGAAATGTTTATTCTTGGAAGGGGGGTGTTCAGGAGGAAAACACTAAGCTTATTTACTCTTTGAATAAAAGGATAATGGAAAATCTCTGGAAGGAAATAGCAGACAGTAACTTAATGGATATCAAATATGGGAAGCCGGGCAACTTTTCGAAATATATTAAGATTAAAGCAAACGGAAAAACAAATACTATCCTCTGGAATCCCCATTCTAATGATAATATTATTAATAAGCTTAATTCAGTAGATTCTATTTTATTTGAAAAGATTAGACCAGAAAACCAAAAATAAATAGCGATAAATAAAGTATTGGCCAGGTTTTGAAACTTTACTTAAATGTTTTATGATGGTTTTCGGTAATCATAACACAACGATTAGTTTCCTTCTGAAAAGGGGTAGAATGTTGTTTTCCCTGTTTCTGATAGGGAAGGAAAGTGGGTATGCAATCAATTTTGAATTTTATAATGAACTTTTAACTAATAATTTTGAGGTGTTTTATGAAACATATTAATAGTTTCTTTATTACAGTGTTGCTGCAATTCAGCATAATTGTTAGCTTCACATTGTATTCGCAAACCTTTGATTTTGTTAAAAAATCGAAAGCAGAGCTTTTAAAAAAGAATGAAGCCAAAATGCCAACTGTTCAGGATTTGCAAGAGACCGCGTTAATGCTATCGAAATATTATAAGAGCAACATGGTTCGAATACCTTTTGTAGATAGGTTTGCTGACGATGAGATTTTATTAGATAAACTCAAAACTTTGCACAATGATGTATCCAATTTATGCCAAAGAGCTCTTAAATTCAATAATTTCAATGTTCATTATGCCGAGCAAGGGGACGTACCGCTCTTTATTGCAGGCGAAAAACTGAAAAGCCTATCTCAAAAGTATAAAGCCTACACCCTTTCTAATTTGGCTGCTATCGATTTCATAAATGATAATAAAAATCTTTTCAGGCTTCAAAATCCGAGTGTTGAACTAAAACATTCTGAAACTGTTATAGACAATGAGGGGAAGAAACATATAAGATTTAGTCAGTTTTATGAAGGTGTACCCATTTGGGGGAAAGAGCTCATTGTTCATTTTGATGCGGAGAATCAAATTTACTTGATAAATGGTAGATATGTTCCAACTCCTTCAGATATTGACGTTAAAAGTGAAAAAGTAAAGTCTGATGATGCTATTCGAATAGCGATGCAAGACCTATCAAAAACTGTAAACGTTTTGGAGCTCGAGCCCGGCATAAAGGATTTATTGAAATATCGTGGTCCAAAAGCCGAGAAATATATTTGGATTGATTCTAAAACTAGGAAATCGGCATTGGCTTGGGTAATAGAGATTCGCCCTAATATAGTTGACAATTGGAGATACTTTATAGATACCGAGAGGGGTGAAATACTAGAAAAATACAATTTCTCGCCATCCGATGGTCCTACGACTGCCGTTGCAAAAGATGCCCTTGGAAATGATAGAACAATCAATGTTTATCTCGAAGCTGGTAATTATTTGATGATTGATGCTTCAAGACCAATGTATAATAATAATCCCCAGAAACCAAAAGGGCTTATAATGACTATGACAAATAATAATACAGACTTGACTAAACAATCCAAACCAAATATTTTTTCATCAACAAATAACCAGTGGAATGATGCATTTTCTGTGTCCGCTCATTATAATACCGGCTTGATTTATGAATATTATAGAACAGCTCACAACCGGAACTCGCTTGACGACCAGGGTATGAATATGTTTACAATACTTCACGTTACCGAGCAAGGTCAGTCTTTCGATAATGCATACTGGAACGGTCAATTCGTTGTTCTTGGAGATGGTGGCGAACTGACGAACGGCTGGCCCCCAGCCCTCGATTTCTTAGCGCATGAATTTACTCATGGCGTCGTAACATTCACTATTGACCTTGAATACAAATTTCAATCTGGGGCTTTAAACGAGGCTTTCGCCGATTGGGGTGGTTGTATGGTTGACCGCGAAGACTGGTATATGGGCGAGGATATTGTAAAACCGGGTGCCTTTCCTACGGGAAGAATGAGAGACCTTTCAGACCCTCATAATGGAGGTATAAAAGGTGACTATATCTGGCTCCCAGCCCACATGAACGAGTATCTCAACTTGGATATCGATAAAGACAATGGTGGCGTTCATTACAATGTCGGAATTATTAATAAAGCAACTTACCTCATTGGTAATGCCATAGGGAAAGATAAACTCGAGAAAATTTATTATCGGGTCTTAAACAATCGTTATTTATCTAAGCAAGCTCAATTTATTGACATGAGACTTGCCTGCGTCAAGGCTGCCGAAGAATTATTTGGAGCTAGCTCTAATGAAGTAGCATCTGTAAAGTCAGCTTTTGACCAAGTTGGAATTTTAGATGGAAGCGGGACAAATCCTGGGCCAGACTTGACTCCTGTTAATGGGCCTTCTTGGATTGCATGTGTTGCAACTACTGACTTAGCACTCTATTTAGCTAAGCCTGTGATTCAAAACCCTTATACCGATGTGAAAAAACTAACCTCAACGGTAGTTTATACCCAAAATAACGGCGTCATTACCGTCCCTGACAATGGTAGCGTGATTTTTTTCATTGATAATAATAATTTTATTAGAGGAATTAGAAACGATGGAACAAATGAAACTGTATTGAGCCAAACAGGGGTATGGAGAACAATTGCTATTTCTCCCGATGGACTTAAATTGGCTGCTACTACAACTGGTTTAAGCCCAATTATTTATGTCTTCGATTTAGTACAAGGAACTTATAAGGAAATTATGTTATATGTGCCAACTACCGGAGGTGATCCCAGTATTGTACCGTTATTTGCAAACACCCTTTCTTGGAACATAAATAATAAAATTCTTGCATACGACGCTTTGAATTATGCGTTTGATAAAGACGGAAAAGAGTATTTTTATATGGAAATGAATGCAATTGATGTTCCTTCGGGTGTCATTTATAGGATTTTTCCGCCGATGCCATCCGGAGTTCATATTGGTTCCCCGGATTTTTCAAAGAATTCGACACATAAATTGGTTTTCGAAGTTTATGATGAAAACGATGGTACATACTATATAAATGGAGTGGACCTCTTTTCAGGTAAAGTGAACAATATAGTTTATGCCTCGGAAAGCGTTGCAAGTTTGAGCAGTCCCGTCTATTCTCCAACTGATACAAGGTTGGCTTTCCAGTCATATTTTACGGCACAGCAGAGATATGCTATTAATCAAATTCAGCTTGGTAGCGACAAGATTTCAGCAGCGGGAGAGGTTGAAAGTTATTTATCGGATGCGGGGCTTCCAAAATGGTTTGCAGTTAGCAACAGACCCGTTAGTGTAGATTACGAGAATAATTCCTTGAGTTCATTAGTTATATCGCCTAATCCTTTCCACTCTTATACCAATATATCTTATTATCTCGAACAGAATTGCTTGACTGAAATTTCTATTTATAACATCCAGGGTATAAAAGTAAGGACATTGAAATCGGTAGGATTTGAAAGTTCCGGCTATCATTTCATAAATTGGGATGGCAACGATGACACGGGGATTCCGTTACCTTCGGACATATATTGTGTAATGAAAAAAGAAATTCAAGGAAATGGTAACTCAAAAACTGAATATGAATTGATTCACTTGTTGAAATAATTGGTCTAGTTTCCGATGCTTATATAGATTTTTGTAATTAAAATTAAAATATACCATATATTTTGATAACACTAAAATTATTTCTCTAATTTCGTTTTCCTAAATAGAAAAATTTATTTATATAACTGTTGAACACAAAACAGATACAAAACAGATAGATAATATCCTATTATAGAAATCAAAATCCATAGATTAGTTTTGAATATGTTCCCTTGTCATTAGAGCATTGGACAACAAGTATGTTATTCCGAAAAAAATTTGGATGCTCTACCTCAATTCGCTCAGCGAAAGATGATTCAAAAAGAAGTCGCCCGAGAATGTCGAATATTCGCACATTGTTTGTTGTAATATTCTGACTGTCGTTTTCGATGGTAATTTTGGTTCCATCGTAGATAATTTTGAAAATATCCAACTTTCCCTGTGTGTCTTCCTTCGATAAACTGATTTTGGGAGTGATTTCGATAAGCTGGTCGGGGTAACGGTTGGATGGGGTGTTATTCGAGGTTCCGATAATTATTCTTCCATCGTGAAGTTTTCTAACGCATCGCAATCGTCCAAATTGATTGGCAATCAAAGGGAATATTGTATCAACTTTCGTGAAACTATCGTTCATTTTAAATAGAAACAGAGTTTCCGATTTTAACGTTGCAAGAAGGAAAGAATTATCCCAATCTGGGTTTCCGCTATTGGAATAATATTCAAGTCCACATACGGCAAGTGTAACTTCGGGGTAAAGCGAAATGACCGGTTCAATCACATTATTTTTGGAACAATAGTCTCGCTCGCCGGGGTAGTTTTCGTCGCAGTAGCCAATAACCTTGGGCCAACCATAGTTCCCACCTTTTTGAATAATATTAATTTCGTCGTCGGTTTGGGGTCCATGCTCGGAAATAATAATTTTTCCATTGACTTCTACCATTCCTTGTGCGTTTCTATGCCCGAAAGACCACACTGCGTTTCCAAATGGATTATCCTCTGGGATACTTCCATCGAGATTAAGCCTAAGAACCTTACCGTTCAAAGAGTTTTTGTCGAGCGATAATTCTGGCATTCCAGCCTCTCCGGTTGTTATGTATAATTTCCCGTCGCTTCCAATCATCAAACGAGAGCCATCGTGTATCGTATATGCAATTATCTTATCGATGAGTATAAAAGGTTCAACAAGTGTGTCTGTTGCATACCGGTAGCGAACAACTTTTTCCCAAAAACGGGGTGTAGCACCGTAGGTATAAACAAGAAATACATAAGGTGTATCGGGAAAGTCTGGATGGAGTTCCATCCCAAGAAGCCCACTTTCGCCAACTTGGCGAACATCGTCGAGTTTCAAAAGTAATTTCTTTTCGCCCGTCGATATGTTCAACTTCGAAACTTTACCAGTTCTTTCAGTAAATATAATCCAATTACTGTCGATTTGTTTAATTTCCCAGGGAACGTTTAAACTATCGGCAATAACTCGCAACGTAAAGTCGTGTTTTGCTGTAACTATGGTACTCAAATTTAAGCACAGCAACAAAACTACGGCTAATCCAGTAATTTTATTTTTCATAATTGCCCATTATTATTAAATAATGCAATATACGAAAGTTTAAATAAAGCAACATATTTCTTAATTTTGAATTTTAAATTCTTATAGGGTATGCGATACTTTCCGATATTTCTGGATTTAGAGAAATTTAAAGTTCTGGTAGTTGGCGGTGGTAGCGTGGCAACCAGAAAAGTGGAGAACTTGTTAGAGTTTGACGCATACCCTACTATCATATCGCCTTGGGTAACCGAGGAATTAAAGTGCTTAATCGATAAACATAAGTTGAATTACTTCAAAAGAAAATATCAAAAGGGGGATTCCCAAGGTTTTTCCTTTATATTTGCAGCAACCGATGACCCCGAAGTCGATACTTCGATACTTGAAGACTGCCACGGAAGGAATGTCTTGGTTAATTTTTCCGATAAGCCTGATATTTGTAATTTTATTATGCCTTCGTTTATTCGTCGCGACGACCTTGTAATTGCGATTTCGACACAAGGGAAGGCGCCCTTTCTTTCGAAATATATTCGGGAATGCTTAGAAAAGCGTTTCCCACCCGATTACGGGGATTTTGTTCAACTTGCGAAACTTCTTCGTGCAAAAATTTTGGAACTCGGGTGGGAAACGCTTTTCTAAGCATTCCCGAATATATTTCGAAAAGCGTTTCC
>CAZPSM010000037.1:0-1167 GCA_964589125.1 uncultured Hyphomicrobiales bacterium
TAATTACTTCTACCGTCTTTTGTATCGAATATCTATTTGGCTCAAGGTAACCATCTTCCAAACCAAGGTTTTCTCGGAAAGTTGCACCAAGTATATCTTTGGCTTGCTCGGCTTCTTGCAACCGAATTTCCGGCGTTCCACGAGTTCCCATCTCCCCACGTGTCAAATCTACAATTGCAACTTTTAAACCTTCTCGAACAAATTTAATTATCGACCCTCCACAAGCAATTTCCACATCGTCGGGATGAGAACCAAATGCAAGGAGGTCAACTTCGTATTCACTTCGAAGCATATTAGCAACCTGTTTGTGAGTGGATTTTTTCAACGCGACGTCGGTGGCGACCACCTTCGAATTCAGAGTTTAAAAACGAACGAACTATTTCCTTCGCCTCGTCGAGCGAAACTAATCGGGCACCAAAAGTCAAAATATTTGCGTTATTATGTTGACGAGCGAGTTCTGCCATCTTTGGGGAGGTGCAATTTGCAGCTCGTATCCCACGAATTTTATTTGCAACAATGCTCATTCCTATTCCAGAACCACAAATAAGGATTCCAAAATCATTTTCGCCTTTGGCAACCGATTCGGCAGCTGGGCGAGCAAAGTCGGGATAATCGCACGACTCGGTACTGTTGCACCCGAAATCGATTACTTCATATCCTAACAGGTGCAGAAAATCAATTATTCCAAGTTTGTGTCCATATCCAGCGTGGTCGCAACCAATTGCAATTCTCATTCTTATACACAATTTAAAAAATACATATCGTAAATTCTCAATCGTTATTGTTAATAATGCATAATATAAACGGAGCCCTGGTTATATAAAATCCACATTTTGCATATCTTCAGTTACAGTCTTGCCGTTTTATATTTGAGTTAAGAAAAAACTCTATCGATAGCCTTTACTTATCACGAACATAACGAAAAACCCTTCCTTCTACAAAGAAAGGGTTTGTCGTTTCCACAAGAGAGATTTATTTCTTCAAGGATTTGATAAGGTTCTGCTTTTCGTCGTCGGAAATCATATCCATAATCGAAATACCAGTATTTAAAGCTTTCGATTCAAAATTTTTGGGTTGCTGTTGTGTTTTTTTTGTCGAAGAATTATGTTGCTCGGCTTCTTCTTGAGCCACACCAAGAATAAGCGATTCATCATCGGGAACGATATC
>CAZPSM010000037.1:1177-21877 GCA_964589125.1 uncultured Hyphomicrobiales bacterium
AACTTTAAGTTTGTCGCCAGAGCGATAAGGTATCTTATTACCTCGTAAAAGTTTCTTCATTTTACTGCGAGGCAAAAAGCCATCTATTTCGTCGTTAATTGAAATAACACAGCCTTGAGGAACAACTTGTTTGATTACTCCATCGAAAACTGAGTGGATAGGATATTTTTCGTGTAAGGAAAACCAAGGATTTTCCGTTAAGCGTTTCATACTCAACGAAATAGTTCTCTTTTCGGAACTAAAGGCAGTAACTACAACATCAACTTGTTCGCCGATTTTGATTATTTCGCTTGGACGGCGAATTCGCTTTGTCCATGAAATCTCCGAGGTTCGGAGCAAGCCTTCAACCCCGGGCTCAAGTTCAACAAAAGCACCAAATTCAAGGATTCGGCGAACAATACCAGTGTGTTTGGTCCCCACAGCATATTTTTCTGGTGAGACATCCCAGGAAACATCGACGAACTCTTTCCGACTTAAACCAATCCTCTTTTGTTCCTTATTTACCTCAATGATTACAGCCTTCAATACATCGCCTAATTTGAAATGTTCTTTCAAATTATCTATGCGGTAAGGTGCTAAATTAGACACATGGATTAGTCCTTCTGCACCTTCTAAATCTATAAAAACACCGAAACTCGCAATGGAACTAACTTTACCTTCTACTACCTGTCCAACTGTTAAACTATTCCAGAATTCATCTTCGAGCAGTTTCTTTCGGCTTACTATAACAGCCATACTACCTTCATCATACTCTTGTACTTCGTGAACTTTCACCATTAATTTTTTCCCAACTACTTCGAGCAGTTCTTCATCGGTTGGGGATTTCTTCAAATGGAAATGCGATGCAGGTAGAAAAAGGGGAGCTTCCTTGTAGTAAACCCGTAGCCCACCGCGAACTCGGCTATAGACATAAATCTCAATCGGTTGGTCGTTTTCAAAAGCCTTTTTGACCTCGGCAAAAGATTGCAACAGCCGAGAGCGTCTTATCCGACGCTTTCGTTCTGCCGAAGGCTCCACCTCTACTACTAATTTGGGCTCAGTGTCTTGAGTCGTGGTTGCTTCTGATGCAACTTCCGAGGTACCGGGAGAACCTTGGGTAGTTTCTGCTGCCATTGCCTCAACTGGTCCTAATACTGATGACATCGATGAATCTTCCACATTTTCAACTTTCTCGGTTGATTCCTCGGATTCCACTTCGGAAATACTTGCAATGGATTGCATCTCCTGTTCAATGAAAGAAGGATTGACAATAGTTTCCGATTCGTTTTCTCTCTCTTCTTCCGAGAGACTTAAATTTTCTTGTTCCATCTGCTCACCTTTTGAATATGCTATCGACGATTTTTATAAAAAAACAAAATGCAAAATTAAGAATTTTTTAAATTCAAAATTAAAGTGTATAAATAATATAAATTTATATGCTAAGATTGTTGTATCTACCATCGAATTTTATATTATAACCAGTTCTCTTTCTTCAATCCAACCAATGTTGCCATTTGGAATACGGATTTTGAGCCATTTGCCAATACGGTCGAGAATTTGAACTTTTGTACCTTGATGCAAGATGAAAAGGTCGGTCGAATTTTCATCGGGTGAACTTTTGACATAGGAATTTATAGCAAAGACAATCGCATAATCGGTAGTTGTTTCATTATGGTAGCGAGAGTATGCGAATATGGAATTCGCTATGAACAAGAAAAATAATAGAAGTCCCAAAGCAAACAAAGCCTTCTTAATATTAACGTTATTAACAACAAGAAATAAAGCAAAGACGACGGCAGAAATCCAGATTGAAAAAATTGCCAATGTTGACCAAGTTTTAGAACTATAACTATCGATAAGATTAGCCCACCATTTGACTAAAAAAAATTTTGGAACTTCATCGAATTTATCGACTATATGTAGATTTGCCATTCGCAAGTTGAAATTAATATCTTCGTCGGAAGGATCGAGCCGACGCGCACGTTCATAATATAGAATCGCATAATGAAATTGGTTCAGGCGGTAATAAGAATTAGCAATATTAAACAAAACTTCTTTTGCAGAATACCCACTCGATAGTATCTGATGATATAACTCAATAGCTTTGTCGTATTCACCTTTTTGATAAAATGAATTGGCTTTATTAAACACTATTTCTGGATTAAAACTATCGTTTGAAAGTAGCACACAAGAATAAAGAATGATAGCTGATATAATTACATTTAATAACTTCATATCAACTTCTCACCAAGATTGGACAAAATTTCGACCGCATTGCTATAGACTACTTCCAATGGCTGATTGTTACCCAGCGGAGAGTAACGCGCCTGTTCACAGAAATTTATAACATCGATTAACCGTTTAATTTCATCCGAATTCAATCCGAATTCGACAAGACGAGTTTGTATAGTTTCCTTAGTTAAATCAGTTGGCAAAATATTTAACTTATTAGCAACAAATCCCCAGAGAGCACGCGCAGTTTCTTCGTAGAATTGTTCCTTCTTGCCATCGGACATAAACTTTTTCGCAGTTGCAAGATGCTTCCGTGCAATTGTCTTCGCCCGTTTTTGTCTCAAAAGGACAATATTGCCTTCGAGTTGCCTCTTTCGTCGAAGATATACGAATAAGACAAACCACAAGGCAATCGGCAATACAGAAAGTAAGACAAAAGTTGTCGAACCCCATAGAGTTGTACTACCTTTTACAAACCTCGGGGAAGCAGTCTTAATGTAGCGAATATCTTGTCCTATTAGTTTAACATCTTCTTTTTTTACACCAGCAACAAAGGATTGCGTTCCTATCCCTTTTTCTACTTTCAAACTAAGTGGATTGGAAACGAGTGTAACATATTCTTTCCGCGATAAGTCAAAATAAGCAAATTTGATTGGGTCAAGTTTGAATTCACCCGGATTTTTAGGAATCAGATAGTATTCAAAGACAACATTTCCAGAAATCCCCGAAGGGGAAACATTAGTATTATCAATTAACTTGGGTTCATATACATCGAAATCGTTTGGCAAGGAAAGATTAAACGGCGAAAGAAGTTTTAAATTTCCTTTCCCAGCGATTTGAACTCGGAGAGTTGCAACTTCGCCAGTTTTTACTAGGTTCTTGTCTAACCACGCTTTCATTTGCATTGAACCGACACCGCCGTGAAAGTCGGTTGGCTGATTTGTTGGTAAAGGAAGCACTTTAATAGAAGTAGGTTTGGATTTGACTGTATAGGGGAAATCCTTATATCGATTCGAAAAGAAAGGGTCGTTGAAAAATGGGTCGTCGAAAAGCATATCGAATGGGTCACGGCTTCGCCTCCTCTGCTGTTGAATCAAAAGTCTAACAACAAATTCAATCTCCATCGGGTCGATACTAAGATTTCCAACTTGCTGAGGAATAAGGACAACCTGCTTTAAGTCCGCAACACGGTAAGGCACACCATTTATGTTTTCAGTAGTAAATCTCAGTTCTTTAAGCCCGAAATCTTGTGTCCAGAAACCATTGAAACTTGGCATTTTGGGAACAGATATGTTCACTATGTTCAAGTTCGGATGAACATAGAGTTTATATGTAGCAACAATTGTCTCTCCTAAATATGCTTGGCTTTTATCGACAACTAATCGAATAAACAGGTTATTACGTATGATTTCGTTGGCTTGTTCGCCGAGCGACTTTTCAGAAGACGGCTGCTTTGAAGTATTTTGAGTTGTCGATTTGCTTACGGTAATAGTTATCGGGTTAGAACTTATAATTCGACCATCGACAGTGATTTTTGCTGGCTCAATAGTATAAGTTCCGGGAACATCAGCAGAAAGAATATAAATAAACGAAAGAGAACTCGAAATTTGTCCGTTAATAATTTGTGTACTCATTGAACGACTTGGACCTGCTAACACGGTAAACCCTTTGAAGCTTGGCGGTTGGAAATTTTTTCCCGAGGTTGTATTTAAAGTAAAAGTAATTTGAATTTGCTCACCTACTTGAGCACTTGTAGTGCTTGCTGTAGCAGTAAATGAATTATCGGCAAATACTTTTGTAACACAAAACAATATCAAAACAATCAAAATGATTGTTCTTCTCATTTTTAAATTTACTTTTGTTCAAAGTGTATAGAAGGAAAAAAGCGGAAAAAATTTTGTTTAATAACTTTCGCTTTCGTTCGGAAAATTTGAATTTCGAACATCGTCCCTATAACGTTTGGCTGCTTCCATAACAGCATCATATAATTGAGCATAACGGCGAACAAAGCGGGGGCTGAAATCTATTGTCAAGCCAAGCATATCGGTGTAAACAAGGATTTGCCCATCGCAATATTGGCCAGCACCAATGCCAATAGTAGGTATTTTGAGTGTATTGGTAATTCTTTGTGCCAGTTGGGCAGGAATCTTTTCGAGTACGACGGCAAATGCTCCGGCTTGTTCAAGCATTATTGCATCTTGGAATATCGATTCAGCCTCTTGCGGGTCCTTACCACGGGCGCGGTATGAACCAAATTTATGAATACTTTGTGGGGTAAGTCCAACATGCCCCATCACTGGAATTCCGCTCTCTGTCATCCTTTTAACTGCTTGCAAAATAATTTCGCTTGCTCCCTCGAGTTTTACCCCACCACAACCGGTTTCCTTCATTATCCTACCAGCGTTAGTAAACGCTTCGTCGGCAGACACTTGGAACGACATAAAAGGCATATCGGCAACGACAAGTGGTCTCTTTGCTCCTCGAACAACTGCTTTCGTATGATAAATAATGTCGTCCAATGTAACGGGAATGGTTGTTTCGAGCCCTTGGACAACGTTTCCCAAAGAATCGCCAACAAGAATAACATCGATGCCACTCTCGTCGAAAATCCGAGCAATAAGAGCATCATAAGCGGTCAAGCAAACTATTTTCTGCCCAGATTTTTTCATCTCTTGCAATCGAAAAGTAGTTACTTTCCGAGGGTCAACATTTGAACTACCAATGTAATCCATTTCTTTCCTTGTTATACTAACTTCTACATTGCAAAATTAGGAAAAAAAGACATGGTAACAGAACAAACATATAATAGCAAATTTAGATACCAAACCAAACTGAAGAATGCAGAACATTACAAACAATCTCCGATTCTCTCGTCTTGCCGAACAGCAAATTTTTCTTTCCCTTATTCTTGTGTATTTTTGAAAATATTTATATTTTACAATTTGTTTAATTTTAATTTAAATATTATGAGTAATAAAATTGAAAATCTTAAATCGACGGTAACCGAAAAGACACTTTCGCATCTTCGGGAACTGCTTAAAAATCCTTTGGAGGTTACGAAACTCGACCTTCATTTGAGAAGTCTTGAAGAGGTTCCCGAAATTATTTTCGAATTCAAAAACTTAGAAGAATTGAATTTACGCAATAACCACCTTACAAGTTTACCAGAGCAGCTCAAAGAACTCCGCTATTTAAAGAAAATAGAACTTGGTGGTAATAACTTTTCGGTTTTCCCTTCGGTAGTTCTCAATCTGGGGAACCTCGTATATCTGGATTTAAGTTGGAACCAACTACAAACAATACCCCAAGAGATTTCCAACCTAAGCAAACTCGAAAAATTAAGTCTGAACCACAATGAAATCAAATCGCTTCCAGAAAGTATTGGAGAGTTGTCTAATCTAAAAAACTTAGAATTAAACAATAACCAGATTGAAATTCTACCCGAATCAATCGGCAATCTCGAACAACTTGAAGAACTTTTTTTGTTCGAAAACAAAATTAGTCTTCTGCCTCAATCAATTGGTAATCTTAAAAATCTAAAAAAGCTTGAACTTCAAGAAAATCAACTGAAAGAATTGCCCGAAACAATAGGAAACCTTGTTAAATTAGAAAAGCTTAGGGTCTATAAAAATCTCCTTCAAACTCTTCCAAACAGCATTGGAAATTTAAAAAACTTGACTAAACTTCTTCTTTACGAAAACCAAATAACTTTTCTGCCTGAATCAATTGGAAACTTGACAAAACTTGAAGAACTCGATTTGAGCGGGAATGAACTTTCGGTATTGCCCGAGACTACTTTCAATCTGAACAATTTAACCAAACTTTCGCTTTCGAATAATGCCTTTCCTATTGATTTTATTTTTATTATTAAAGAAAAAATGCCAGATACTTTTGTGGACTTAAACTGATTACCGATAAAGTATCCCCAAAACTATCAAAGGGGCGTATGACCAATACGCCCCGGCTATTTTAGCATAATAAACCACAAGTATATACCCCCCCCCAAGAAAAACGAGGTTTTACCCACTCATATCACAAACCAAACACTACAAACTTAAAAATCGGCTTATTTCTCTTAGCAATTATGGATACACTGTAACATCCTACAATGGGCACCTTGAGGTATTATCCAACAAACAGTATTTCAGCAAAGCCATTTTCAACTTATATTCACCCTTAAAGCATACCATTCTTTTTTTTCAGCAATAACAATTGTGATTCCAACAAATCAGACTTTCTTCGAAAGTTCCCTATAAATGTATCCATCGGCACCCATTGCAACAGCCGAGTAAACCATCCAAACTATAATAGTAAACAACCAACCTAAGAAGCCCATAGAGAAAAATCCCGCAAAGAAGGAAATAGGACCCAGCCTCTCGGATTCCTCGGGAGTAGTGTGAAATATTAGCCAAACAATCATAAAAATTATAAAGAAAATTAAGAAAATAATGAATTGGCCACCGAAAATTTCCCATTTAAAGCCATACGTCGCTTTATTCGATGCTTTCAAAGACTCGATAATCCCCATATCCTTGTCAATTAGGAGATAATATGACAAATACCAAACGAGAGAAATGATAACCCCCGGAATAAATACGAAAAATGTTCCCAACGAAACAGCAGTCGAGACCAACCCAAGTAGTAGGAAAAATTCCGGAAAAATGCGACGATATTTTTTACTGAAAATTTCGCCAACACCGAAACGTTCGCCGCGACTCATCTTCACAACCAACCCATATAAACCAACCGTTGTCCCAACATTGATGTAGGGAATCCAAATTGTAATTGCCCAAAGGATAAAACTACCGAGTAGCGGGAAAAGATTTTTAAATCCGAACGAAAAGCCATTTGAAATTATCGCGCCAACACCAAAATCACTGGGTTGGTAAGAAATGTCCTGGCTTTCGCCAGTAGGTTGGAACTGTTCATCCATAGAGCCTCCAATTTTATTTAACATCATTCGGAGAAACCCCCGAAATTTATCACACAAGGTGAATTCTACAATATAATGAACAACATTCTCTCTACGGTATGAACTCGCTAAGCAGAAGCCTCACATCACAAGAGCTAACCACAAAAAATGTGAAGTGTGCGGAAGGCGGGACTTGAACCCGCACGCCCGACCGGGCGCCACCCCCTCAAGATGGTGCGTCTGCCAATTCCGCCACTTCCGCTCAAAGAACTTAGGTTGCAAAATTAATAAACTAATTTTAAATATCAAAATTAAAAATCATTTTTTATTAAACGTAAAATGATTCTGCAAAATTGTTATATCAAAAAATTTAATACTTATAAGAAGCAAAGTGTATTCTGAAGATATTAGACATAGTAGGGTAAAACATAAGTTTTTTAACCTTGTCACAACAAAATAAAAAGGGGCTGTCTCAAAAGTAAGAGGCAGCCTTTTCGTTTTTGAAAAAAGACTGAAATTTTATAATGTCGGCTTTATACTTTTCTTAAAATCAGAATATTCCAATATGAGAAGGAACGATAAAAGCAATAAAGTAGTATTTAAGGATTACCATATCGACCAATTGATACTTCTTCACCCTTCTTTGGAGGATATGATAAAAATGAACCATCTTGTAAGGGGTGCCAATCAAGTGCTTGAGCGGATAGGTATTCAACCGATTTTGAAGCAGTGCAAAGGTGAGGCTATCATCACCGCATGTTGTTAAAAATAGCGGTGATATAGTTGTTCGAATATCACACAAGTAACATAAGCCTTCACCAAAACCATACTACTGACGCACTTACTTCGAAGCCTCATCATATAGAAGAGTTTATGCATACACACGAGTCTTTGCCGTTAGAATTGGTTGCTAATGCTGGATACGGCTCGGAAGAGAATTATGTACTATTAGAAGAGCTCAATATTAGAGCCTATGTAAAATACAATTACTTTGATAAGGACCGACGAAAGAAGAAAGAACAGTTGTGGAACAACATTTATTATAATAAGAAAGAGGCTTGTTGCTATTGTCCGAGGGACGAGAGGATAAGTTGTATTGGCACGCGCGAACGCAAAACCGAGCATGGATATTTACAAGAATAAGAATACGCACGTTATCAAGCGATTAACTGTAATGGGTGCCCTCTGCGCGGAGTATACAATAAAGGAGATGGCAATAAAGTGCATAAAATAAATCATCGTCTCAAGAGATTAAGGCAAAGAGCAATGGAACTGCTCAATAGCGAAAAGGGGCGTTATCACCGTAGCAAGCGTGGCGTGGAAGTGGAATCTGTTTTGGGAAGTATCAAACACAACAAAAGATTCAGACGACTTTTGCTAAAAGGATTACTCAAAATCGGGGTCGGACTACTTGCTCTTGCCCATAATCTTGCCAAAATAGCCACATAACAGCCATTTTTAGCTATTGCTTACTCTTTTCTAAAAATATAGTATAGTGTATTCCATATTGGTCAAAATATCATTTAGGGGAACAAAAAAAGAACGTAAAAAAGTTATTGTTAAACCAAAAAAATAAAACGGAAATATCAAAAAAGTAGGGGGCTCTCTCATTTTACTTTCGAGACAGCCCCTTTTGGCAAAATTTGAAACTTTGAGAAGGAATTTATATTTAGAACTAACACCCTTCGCGTTTAGGTTTCGAGGTAGTTGCTGGTTTTGGCAGAACAACGGATGGCTTTGATAATTGAGTAGGTGTTGATTTGAATTCCATTTTTTCAATTTGGTTGCTTTGTCCTCCCGCGATATATATAGGCGTACCACCAAAGTAAATAGATATCTGGGATATTTGTTTGACTTTTTCAATCGTCGAGTCCGATTGTGTTGAGTCAATTTTTAATTTCGGATAGAGCACTTCATCAATCCATCCGTTGTATCCACCTTTTAAAACGAAGATATTTCTATAGCTCATAGATTTTAAAGCCAACCAAGCATTTAAGCTTTTTGTGTCGTCCTCTGAAAAAATTATTATCTGCTGATTTCTAGCCAATGCATTTTCAAGCAAATCCTTAACACTTAAATTAACAGCTTGGGGTAGAGTTCCTTTTTCATATTCGTTAGGATTTCTTAAATCAACAATTATGAATGTCTCTACGCCTTTGATAATTTTCTCGGCAAGTTCTAATGGTGTGATAAACCGAGAGGTGTTTCTTATTTCGAGCAGGATTTTGTTTGGTTCAATTTTAACGTATGAAGCTTTTGTTGGGTCTTTCGAAAAGAGAGCTATGATTCCCAACAAGATTGCAATTAAGCCTAATTTCTGGTTTAATGTCAATTTACTTAGTTTCATTTTTCCTCCCGAAAATTTTAGTTTGGAACTTCTTTTCAAGGTAGGTTGCACCAGAGAAGCCGCCTACAGCAATTAAAACTACTGCAAAAACTGCAACCCCATATGGTATATGGAGAAAATCGTAAAGAGTTTGTTTTCCCATTGGAGTTGAATTTGCAAAGCCAGAAAATAAAGGATAAACTTCCCCATAGATGAAAATACCAATGAACACGCCAATAAGAAATAGTAGTCCGTCAATTCTTCCCGTTGATGCTGAAACAACTGATGTCCCTGGGCAATAACCTCCCACTATGAATCCAAATCCCAGAATAAAGCCCCCGACAATTTGAGGTATTACGTATGTCGGAGTAAAGTAAATCAAGTTTACATCAAGGAAACCAATGACACCAAGGAAAAAGACTCCGAGCATTGCAGTAATTATTGCGCTGAACATTACTTTGAACACTCGCATATCATATAAATAGAACTGTGCAGCCAATTTGTCTGCAGAGCCAAATCCAGCTCTTTCAAGGACAAAACCAAAGGCGATTCCAATTAAAAATGCAATTATTAAGCTGAATTCTTCTCCAAAAAGGCCGAATTTGTAAAATGGTGCTATCATATCCAAGACCTCCTAAAAAAATATGCAATTAAATATCCTCCAGCGAAAATAGAGAGCATAAATAACCAGCTTCCCAAGTTTAATAATGCACCACCGGTAAGGGCTTGCCCACTTGTGCAACCACCGGCAAGTTTAGCGCCAAAACCCATTAAGACTCCACCGAGGATGGCAAATATCATTCGTTTGGATATACCAATTCTCGGACCTTTAATGATTTTGATATGAACCCTATTAGCGAAAATACCGGAGAGGAAACCACCAACCAAAACACCTAAAACTTCGAAAACCAACCAATCTTTTAAAGGATTTTCGTTGGTTAAATAATTTTGATAAAATTCGTTCTCCTGGGCGTGGGCGGGAGCAATTTTTGCGACCCCAGTTGCAACTATTGTAGACACGGCACCGGAAGCGCCAAGGCCACGACCCATAATTACAAATGCTGCAAGGAGAACTAAGCCCAAACCAATACCGGCTATGTAAGGATTCCAATAAGGTTTTTCTGGGAATTCCCCTTTGTGAAATGCTTTTGTGCTTCCTTCATTTTTTTGAACATTTTCTACTTCCATTTCTCACCATTATTTATTTAAAAATAGTAAAAACATTCTGTTGCCAGTGGCTGTATTGGCCAGCATATACAACGATAAATCTAAGAATCAATCCACCAAATAGAACCATAATAGGGGCAACGTTGGTGTGTGGAATTTTGTTGTTCACAGAAAAAATTTGAATAATAAATGGAATAATAATGCCCAAAAAAACAACAAAAATCCAAAACGAAGCTGCAAAAGGACCGGAAAGAATGAGTTTCGCTGCATCTATGTGTACCTGCTCGGATGAAACAAAACCGATAATCATTAGAATTATGATGATTAATTCAGCTATAAGGAAACCATTATCAGCTTTTGCAAGCAAATGTCTTTCTTCGGGGTCTTTGCCAATGAGATGGACTAAAGCAGCAGCACTCGATAATCCAGAGGTTAGAAACAATGTCCAAAGCATCGGGCTATTCCAAGCCGGTCGAGCAGAGAAAGCACTTAAAAGAATTGCTGTATAAGCTCCAAGCATACCACCAACAACCATACTTAATGCCCCAATAACTTTGATTAGAAAAGGATTTCTTTGAATCTTATCGGATAATTCTTTAAGTTTGGGCAATTTCTTGGCAAAGTCCTCGGGTATCCTTAAGGCTATGCTAAAAAACAAAATTGGGTAGATAAAAATAAGTATCCACGCTCCCCAAGACATTGGAGATTTCCACATAAAGTTTAAATATAAATTCCAAACGTACAACTTATGTTCTAAGTCTAAAAATAGTACGAACATACCTAATGAAATTGCAATAATTCCGATAATCGGAATTCGGAAGCAGGAACAGAGTGTACTTTTAGTTCTACCAGTTAAGATAAAATAACCCGAGATTAACATCATTCCACCAACCAAACCACCAAGGAAAAGATAAACTGGAATTTCCCAACCCCAAATGTGTAGGTAGGGGTCGATTAAGTGGTTATGTCTTGTTATAACAAGTTCGTTCATCTTACCTCCTTATATTAAATAGTAAATTTGAGGTTTTGTCCCCGTTTCGGGATTCAAAACACGGTATTTTCTTGATTGAAGCAGTTTAGATACCTCGCTGTTGGGGTCTTCTATGTCCCCAAAATGCATACAACGTGTTGGACAAGTGGCAACGCACGCTGGCTCGAGTCCCTGAACAACTCTATGTTCACAAAAGGTGCATTTTGATGCGTATCCATCGGGGTGAATAAAACGTGCATCGTATGGACAAGCAGCAATGCAGGCTTTACAACCTATACACTTGTCGTAATCAACTAAAACTATTCCCCCGATGTTGGAAATGTGGCTGGCACCAGTCGGACAAGTATAAACGCAAGGAGGATTGTCGCAATGATTACATCGTTCGGAACGGATTTCCATATGCAAGGTCGGAAATTTTCCGATTGTTTCGTAAGTTATCCAGTCCCTATTAAAACTTTCTGGAACATTGTTTTCCGTTTTGCAAGCTACAACACAATCCATGCATCCAACGCATTTTGTAGTATCTATTACCATAGCATATCTTGCCATTTTCACACCTTTTCGATTGTTACAAAATTATTATTCATCCCTGTACCACCCATAATTGGGTCAATATCGTAGTGAGTGGTAAGTTGAGCATCGTTCGCTCCTTTCAAATATGCTCTTTTGAGCATTTTGGAGATATGGCCAAAACCGTGATACATATACACACAATCGGGACGTATCCTTTGTGTTAGCCGAGCTTTTATTTTATTGCTTATAACTCCATTTTGATTTTTCAAAACAACATAATCCCCATTATTAATTCCAAATGCTTCGGCTGCTTCCGAATTAATCCAAACTTCGTTTTCTCCAACCATATCCATAAGAATTGGATTAGATTGTGTCATACTAAAAGTGTGTACGGCTACACGACCGAACAGCAAGCGAAAATAACCCGGAGGTGGCTCCTGGGGTCTTTCGTAATTCGGGAATGGGGAGAACCCTTTCTCGGCAAGTTGTGTTGAGTATAATTCAACCTTTTTTGTGTTTGTATAAGGAAATTCCAAAGGGAGGCCGTCATCAACGTAGATGGGTTGTTCTTTGCCAAGTATTACACCGTCTTTTTTCAATTGTTCGTAAGAAAGACCGGCAGACTCTATCCTATACCTTAAGTATTCTTCTATGTGTTTCCAAGGATAGTATTTTTCTAAACCTAATTTTATGGCTAATTCTCTTGCAATCCACCAACCATCACGTTGGTCATCGGGAGGCGGCACAACTGGCTGGCGAATTCCAACGAATGGAACCCGGAAGGGACTTATGTTCAACTCGTCGTACCTTTCGAGATAGATAGATTCGGGAAGTACAACATCTGCCCACATTGCAATTTCAGATGGTATTACATCGATTACAAGTAAAAAGTCGAGCTTTTGAATGGCTTCCAAGGTCTCTGCCTGATTAGGTAGTGTTTGAATTAAGTTTGTTCCATACACAACCCAAGCTTTGATAGGATAAGGTTCACCAGTGATTGTTGCAGAGCGAATTTCTTGGGTTAGTCCTTCCTCTTCGCCAGCAAATGGATATTTATTATTTGGATTGTATACAACTTCGTAATCGACTTCAGGGTAGGGTAGGTATGGATATTTTGGAATATCCATTTTAACTGGCTTGAAAAAGGCACCTTTGCGATTCCAATTTCCAAGAAGAGCATTGATTATAGCAACTGCTCGTAATCTTTGTACATCATTGCCATACCAATTAACGCGGCGACCTGGATGTACAAATGACTGTGGTTTATATCTTGCAAGTTCGCGTATTGCTTGGCGTATCAAATTTGGCTCGATTCCAGTTTCGGTAAAAGCCCATTCGGGGGTATATTGCTTAATGTATTCTTTTAGTTGTTCGAAACCAAATGTGTATTTTTCAACAAATTCTTTGTCATAAAGATTTTCTTCAATTAGTACGTGAATCCAAGCAAGAAGCAAAGCAGTATCCGTACCTGGCTTGATAGGGAGGTAATACTTTGCTTTGCTCGCAGCAATAGAAAATCTTGGGTCGACAACTATTATTGTTGCCCCATTTTGAATTGCTTCGGCAAATTCTTGAACTTGTGAATTGTGCATATTCTCTCCAAGGTGAGAACCAATGAGTGCAAAACACTTCGAATTTTTTATGTCAGTTCGTTCTGGCGAACCTATTATCTCGCCATATGTTAATTCAAAAGCAACTTCCCTCGGACCACGACACTGTGCAAAAGAAGGAGCGGAAAAGTTTTTAACCCCAAATGCTCGCAAAGTATGCTTTAAAAATGCGCCTCCGGGACCGTGACTAAATACGGCAATTGATTGTGGACCATACCTCTCCTTTATTTCCATAAGCTTCTGGGAAGTATATCTTAATGCTTCGTCCCAAGTCGTTACCTTCCACTGTTCACTGCCACGATTGGAAATTCTTACCAGTGGTGCTTTTAGTCTGTCCGGGTCATAATGTTGTCCGACGCCACCATTACCACGTGGACAAAGTCTCCCACGGCTGAGCGGGTCGAGTGGGTTGCCTTCTAACTTCCAGAGCTTTCCGTCTTTTACATAGCCAATTAGACCGCATTTCCAAAAACATATTGAACAATAAGACGGTATTTTAACAACACCTTTGCTTTTTTCTGTCGCAAACAAGGTTTTTTGAATCATTTTGCCACCCCCCGCAAACATTCCTACACTAGTAAAAGTGGCTCCGCTAATTTGTAAAAATTTCCTCCTTGTTAGTTTTTCCATAGCAAACTCATATATTCTTTAAATAATTCTTAATTTCTTCACATCTTGTAAAAGTATTATAAACACTGCAAGTTTTACAATCCCTATCAGCACAAACATTAGCTTTATGTTCAAATGCCCAACATGGTTTGCCAATACTTTTGTATGCTGGACAGTCCAATCGGTCCTCCTCTGGGCAATTAATTACTTTCCAACATGGGATTAATGATAAGATAGTTTTTAGCGATGCAATGGTAAATTGTTTTTCTCGAATTGCTTCCAAAATACAGCGGATTCTTTCAAAGTCGGCGTTTGAATATAATCTGTTCTTTTGGTTTGTACCACGATTGGTAATTATAAGCCCTTCACGTTCATACATTCTTAGTGTATGTACGCTTATACCAAGAAGTCTTGATACAACTCCTATTGGATAAATTGGTTCATTTTTGTTTTCTTCCATTCTCATATCAATTAACAATCAAAATTAACAAATGAATTATGAGTTTAACCTAACAGAAAGCATAAATTCAGAAAAATATCATAGACTACCCAAAATTCACTTTTAGTCAAAACTTAATCAATTGATACTCTTTCAATTACAAACAAAACGAAAAACAACACAATGAATACAAAAGTTAAATCATAATTCTACTACAAAACGTTTAATCGGTGCTTTATAAAAAATTGCTTTAACTACTTTTAGAAAATTAATCGTTTCAAACTTAAATAAAATAAACACATTTGTAAGAGCTCGCTTTTATAATCTTCCATTTGGATAGAGCAGTGTGTTTAGTTATAACAATTCCTTATGGTTGGAGAGAATTTCTCTTTTCTCTGTTAGGAAAATTTTATCAATGAATGAATCTAAAAGTTTTTTAGTTTTTTCAACAAAAAATTCTCCAACGAAATTTAAGGATTTATTCAAAGATGCTCCTATTTCTTTGAGTGCTTCGAGGTTATGGTAGATATTACTTTCTAAATCTTTGATTTTGTTGTGAAGAAATATATCTCGGGAGCGTTTGTATAAATTTTCTTCAAAACTTTCTTGGGGTTGTAAAAAATAGAAAATTGTTTTAGAACTAATCAAATTTGAATATGTTTTGGGAATCCCAGCGATGGAATGTTTTGGCGAAACTGTTGACATCAAAACATTATACCACTGGTATAATTCTTTAAGCTGTGCGAAATAAACAATTTCACTGAGGCTTTGCATAAATGCAATAGATGGAAGTATAAAATCTTGACATATAGGTCGTAGAAGCACATTTGGAGAAAATTTTTCGCGGTTTTTTCAAAGAAATCTAACATTTCCTCCTTAGGAATTTCTAAATCGTCGATAACAAATGGCTTTTTGCTTTGAACCCACTCTACCTTTACCCTATTGTCATTGAAGTGGTAGAATAGGTTTCAATATGAGTTTTCTGATTTTATTTGAATCCTCTTAGATTTGATTAGTTAATTAGCTATTTCAATTTTAGAATAGCTAATTCCAAAATTTTATATTTCTCTATGCAATGTTTCGACAAAAGAATTTTGAGCTCGACATTCCGAGGCAGTAATAAACGATAAGCCAAAATCCTTGAAAACATAATGTAGAATTTGTTTGAATGTTTTGCCAAAGATGCTTCTTTTGTATAAAGTTTTACCAAGAAGCTCGATAAGCTGGGAAGTTTGTCGTTTAAATCATTTGAGTGGATGTGAGTTTCAAAAAAATCTACTAAATGCCCAGGTATGTGCAATTCCGGAATTGAATTCATCCAACTTGTTAATTTTTTTCCCGTTTATTGGAATATTTACAATTCTATGGTTTTTGTTTAGCAAAGAGGTATGGAAAGACTTTAAGCAGTTATGGTCATTGTCTTCAATTCATAGTATTGGAATGAAGTTGTAGGTGGAGATGTAATATTAGACCAGAAGAAAGTTTTGACAATCGTTTTTTCTGAATCAGATAATTCATTATTAGATAATGTTTCCAATCTTTTAAATGAATTTGCTTCCTTCTACAATTATGAATATTTAGGACAAATACATTGAAGTAACTCTCATCTGTTCGATTTATTGCCGAAAGGTATTGTAAAAAGTCTTGGTTTCGACTCGTACTTTTACAAATTAGCAAAAGAATTATCTACGAATGGCAAATTTGATGAAAGGTTGGTCGAAACAATACAAAGAGACATTACACCAGAAGATTCAATTCTAAAAGAAATTCTTTCGTGGTATCGTTGAATTTAGCGATTAATCGATTGCTTCTTTGGTAAAGTCCCAAAAACAATATTCCACAAAAGCGAACTAACCCCAAAACGCGTACTCTTATCTGAATAATGATGGTTTATATGGTGCGACTTTATCTTAAGAAAGAACCTATTCTTTATTGGAAAATGGTGTACTGCGTAATGTGTTGTATCGTATATTAAATATCCTAAAACAAATCCAGAGAAAAACAGCAAACGAAGATTATTTGGAAAAATCCTATTGAAAAGAAAGTAGGACAAAAAAGCCAACGGTATACTCACAGAGGGCGGCATAACCAATCTTTTTGGGTCGCGTGGGTAACTGTGATGCACCCCGTACCTACGTTGTGCCGAACTACGATGAAATAAACGCCAGAGGGAATCCCACTACATTCCCACAGCATTTCCGCTGTTGCTTTGCCTAATTCTCTGAGCGTTATTCGTTCCTTGCCTTCGATTTTGTTGCCCATAACATCATAAACCCCATCGATTGCTTGACGCAAATCGAAACTGCCATATGTGTATATCTTGCTCTTGACTACATTGCTCGCTGGCAAGGGATATGGCTCCGTTGCATAAAAATGCGTTGTATAGCAGCGAACTTCTACTTGATTTCCTTCGACATTTGTCGCTGTATCCTTCTTTAATGTGATTTTATAGTAATTGAATGAACAAAGCGAGTCGCTCAATCCAGCAATTGCAACGTTGCCCTTGAAGATGACACTTTCGAAGCCTGGCTTGCCACAATCCCATTTTCCTTCCCGCTATTGTGTTAAATCATTCCGATTTATATTCTCTAAAAACAATTCACGTCCGACAAGGTAGAAGCGGTCTGAAATCAGCATAAGGAGAGGATTTCGCCATTCGTCGTTTTCGGGTGCCCAAAGAAGTTGAAGTGTGTCGCGGGTTCTATAGTAAAGATACAGTTGGTCGGGTTGCTTGAATGTTATGAATATTGAATCGCGGTTGTGTTCGTAGATTTGGTTAATTGCAATTTTTGAATTAATCTTGTGTAATGTTGTAAAAGTAAAGTTAGAATCTTTCAGTAAATACTTTCTGACTTCAAAGGTGTAATCATTGTATTCATCCGGATTATTTACATAGCAAAATGCAATAAATTCACTTAAACTTTCTGGGATAATATGAAAAGTGGCAGCGAGAGTATCTACGTGTAATTCGTTATATTCTTCGAATGAAGTATCCAAATAGCAAGCAAAAGTACGGTATCCAATGTTCCACCATTGTGAAATAGTATCGCTTTTAGTAAAAAAGAACTTGTCGCCCATTTTTGCTACATTGGAGGTAAATTGCTCAACCGAGAAACCAATTGATGATAGCCAAGGTTAAACTTATCTAAAACCTTTGTGTCGATATAATCCCAAGAATCGCTCGTAAAAGTTAGAAATTGTGGGTTCCAGGGTTGCTGTCCCTTGGCAAAACCCCTGCCAGTTTCATCGAGATAAAATAAAGGAAGGGTCTCATATGGAATCGATTTCTGCGATTTGTATCCTGCCTTAAAATTTCTTACCGGAATGAAGGACTTTCCTGAATCAGTTGTTTTGAAAATCTCTGTTACTTCTCTTTACTGACTAATGAAAAAGTAAATCGAAACATTGAAAATTAAACGAGGCTTACCTTTAAGATAGGATATTAATTCCCAATCGTTGCCAAAATTTCGTGAAATAGCCAGCAACCTATTATTCTTTTGGAGATACCAATATAGAGCTGAAAAAAAGATATGTAGCGGAAGACCACATACTATATACCCTACATTTTTCATTCCATAAGTTTTGCGGTAAAAGTCATAGCGATGTGTATAATAGTTATCAACAAAGTAACTTCCAATTTGGATAAATGTATCAGGATTTGAAACATATTCCTTTATTCCTAATACATCATACTGAGAATTTTGTTTGTTGTTATCTTCGATTAACTGTAATGGATGCCCTTTTCGCAGAGTATGTAATAAAGCACAGAATAATAGAGTACGTTGAGATAAACCATCAAAAAAATAAGACGGAAATATCAAAAAAGTAGGGGCTCTCTCATTTTACCTTTGAGACAGCCCCCAGTAAAATTCTAGTTCTACGAGGTTCTACAGATTTACCCTCCGTGACCTTTGCCCGGACGCCAGTCTTTATACTTAGCGAGTAATTCTTCGAATAAGGCTTTCTGCTCGTCTGTTAAGATACTCTTAATATTGTTAATTAGGGTATCGAAACAATCCTTAAGTTGTTGAAGAACTTGTGCTCGGACAGGGTTTTCCATCAAAGCTTGGCGAGTTTCTTGGTTTATTATGCGAAGTCGTTCCATTGCAGTCTGCCTGTCTATTACACCGTTCTTAAGGTCTTCCATAACTTGGCGTCGCTGTTCGTTTGCCGCTTGTATTATCGCACGTTCCGATTCACGAAGGGTTTGTAATGCACCCTTTACACAATCACGATACTCTAACAGGAAAGTTTTGACCTGTTCTTTTTGTTCATCGGTTAAGTTAAGTTGCACGAGAATCCTTCCTAATGGAAGCCAGAACTTAATTGGTCGCTCCGGACGAAGTGGGTCGTCTTTGGGGAACATCATCCCCATTGGTCGTTCCATTGTACATTCGGTCATATCAGAAACAACTGCCATATCGACTTCACTGGGAATGTTTGCGGTAAAGACTAATTCTTCGGTAGTCGGTGATACTGGGTCGCTTGCCCTATTACAGGCAACAAAGGAAACTATCGCTATCGCGATAACTGAAAGAACCAAAATACTTAACTTTTTCATAAAACCTCCAATAAATTATAAAACTGAACCACTCAATTAATTTGACAAAAAATATTTTAAAAGGTTTAATCATTAAAATAATTTTTTGTCCAAAAACAATAACAAAAATTGAAAAAATAAGTTACAAATTTTGAAAAAATTTTTTTATAAAAAACTTTTTCAATAAATTAGTTTGAATAACAATGGAGAAAAAAGTGAAAATTATAACATGGAATGTAAACGGATATCGTTCGATTGTGGGTCAAAATCCTTCGCGTCGCTACGATAGAGTGACCCAACAGAACAGACTTTTCGATTTCGTCGAAAGAATTCAACCCACCGTTCTTTGTATTCAAGAAGTAAAAGCAGATGTCGAACAAATACAACCTGAACTACTTACCCCCGAAGGATTCTTTCACTTCTTCAACACCTGTAAAACTAAAAAAGGATACAGTGGGGTTGCAGTTTTTTCAAAAATCCAACCGGAGAATGTTTCGTATAAAATTGGCATCGAGGAGTTCGATGCCGAAGGTAGATTTATTGAACTAGATTTTGGAAACTTTATACTATTGAATATTTATTTCCCTAAAGGCTATACTGACCATGAACGTTTAGATTTTAAACTCCGATTCTATGATGCTATTTATGACTACTTACGGAAAATAAAAGAAAAACAAAAGAAAATAATCATATCGGGAGATTACAATACTGCTCACAAAGAAATTGACCTCGCACGCCCGAAGGAAAACATAAATACTTCCGGTTTTCTACTTATCGAACGACAAAAACTCGACGAATTAATAGAAATGGGGTTCGTTGATGCTCTGCGTATATTTATTTCCGAAGGCGGACACTATTCGTGGTGGAGCCAACGAGGACGAGCAAGAGAAAATAACGTGGGCTGGCGAGTTGATTATCATTTCGTTTCAAATGAACTTGTTCCCTTTATTAAAAATTGCTATATGTTGCCACAGGAAACGGGTTCTGACCATTGCCCAGTTGTACTCGAAATAGACAACGCTTTGTTGAAAAAATAAATGGTATGTAAAATGTTAAAAATCTATTCTCATCATTATTATCGGTAAAAGAAGCAATACAGCCACTAACGTGCAAAAACTTCTAACTGCCTGGGGTTGTATGATTAAAACACGTTTGGGAATTCACGACGGGGTTCTGGAAAATTCTTCCAATGAAGAATTAATCATTTGCGAAATGGTTGGCAAAAAAGTCAAATACCAAGAAATTAGTCCGGAAATTAAATATTCTAAAAAATGTTCACGCAACATTTGTTGATATTTCGCCTCGATTCAACAAGTTAGACTACTCCCCCATATACAAGCGAGCCTCGTCTGAATAGGACGAGGCTCGCATTTTGTAATTTG
>CAZPSM010000038.1:0-13636 GCA_964589125.1 uncultured Hyphomicrobiales bacterium
ATAAGAACAACAATAAAATATACGATAATGGAATCGATGAGTTTGGAATATATTCAGAAAGGTATTATGCAACTTCAATTAACCCCGACACTTGCATAATTATTTTCAATAAACCAGTCGACATAACGAAGCCCCAATTCATTGACATTGAAGCAATCAATTCACGGATTTTAAAATTAACTTTTTCGGAACCAATTTTGATTAATGATTCTATTGATAGAGATATTTATAGAGAAATTCACGTTGTTGATACAATTATGCACAATCATATTGCTCCTTCAATTGGGTTCCTCCATCCAATTGAAAGGAATGTTTTATATCTTTTTTTCGATACCCTTATGACCGACAACTTCTATAGGCTTTCGATTTCCAAACCTAACATAATCACTGATACAATTGGCAATTACCTCGATTACCCTAAAGAATTGGTTTTTAAAGGCTCTTCTTTGGTGGATAAAGAAAAGCCGGAAATCATTTTCAAAAAGCAATTTAGAATAAATACTCTTGGAGAAAAATTAGGTTTGGGATTTTCGAAGCCGATAGATACAATTCGTTCGAAGGTCAATATTTTTGCTATTGGTATTCTCCAAAAAGATACTATAAAAGGCATATTGTCCTTTACAAATCCATTTTTGGCAACAATTAGATTCAATAAGTTAAAATGGAACAATAAATATAAATTAATAATCAAAATTGATACTTTGCTCGATGTTTATGGATTGGGAAATTTTAATTTGTCTTTAGAGGGTGAACTATCAATTCCCGAGGAACCTGTTTTTGGTATTATTCGGGGTAATCTAATAACCCGTGCCGATACTATTCCCAAGAATCTTAAAGTTGTTGCTTTTAACAAGTTGAATACTTATATTGCAGAAATTACAAGGGGGGAGTGGTCATTCGAAAATATGTTGGAAGGAACTTATACGTTAGTAGTTTTTCAAGATACTGACGATGATGGTAAATACTTTGGTGGCTCCTTGAATCCATTTAAACTGTCTGAGAGAATCCTAATTGTGAAACCTAACGTTCAAGTTAAACGAAGTTGGACTATCGAAAATATTGAGTTATGGATACGAGCGAGATAAAAATATATTGCTTAGAAGAATAGAGCTTCTCGACTCTTTATTTCGAAAAAGCTTTGATAAAGTGGAGAAATCTTTCGACGAAGATGCCATTCACGATTTGAGAGTTTGTTGCCGTCGAATAATAGCATTTCACAATTTTGTATCTCGCCTTGAACTACTAACTACCGATACCAATTTAGTTACACAATTGAAGCATTTGCTAAAATCGCTTAATAAGGTTCGAGATTTTCAGGTTCAAAAATATTATATTGTCGAAAATATTTCAAAGTTTCCAATTTTGCTCGATTTTTTGGTATTTCTCAAAATAAAAGAGGATAAACAAATAAATAAATTACGACACAATTTTAAAGGTAATTTGTACCGGGGTCTATTCGGTTTAATTTTTTTCTATAAGCTATCGATAAAAAACAAATTAAATCCAATTAGCTTGACTTTCGAGACCATCAACGAAATATTGAAAGATGTTCTAAAGCAAGTGCTCGCCGAAAGAAGCAAAATTGAACCTAAAAATTATTCTACATATCATAGAACACGAATAGCGGTGAAGAAATTTCGATATACAATGGAAATTGTTCAACCAATCTACGGTTTTCAACAAGAAGAATTAAAGAACCTTCAAAAAGTTCAAACTATACTGGGAAATATTCAAGACTACTCCGTTTTGTTAAACCTATTAACATCTTTTATAGAAAAAAGCAGTATCCCAACTGAAAAATATGATAAGTTTCTTGATTTTATTGATGAGAAACTCGTTCAACTCGAGCAAGATTTTAATACTAACACAACGTTAGATTTTTGGATTGAATTTTTTGCAAAAAATAATTAATTTACAATCATTATGAATGATAATTTTTGAAAGAATATGGAGTCATTTGAATTTCCAAAAAATCATTTTGGGACACTAAGGGAAAGATTAATTCAACTAATTGGTAACGAACGTAATTTCCTTGCAAATTCGAGCAACTTTGTTTCGCTACTTTATCACAATTTTGATGGTGTTAACTGGGTCGGATTCTATTTCGTAGCAAGTGGGGATTTGGTTTTGGGTCCCCACCAGGGTAAAAGTGCGTGTGTTCGAATACCTATTGGTTCCGGTGTTTGTGGGACCGCCGTTAAGAAACAAATGCCAATTATTGTTGATGATGTTCATAGGTATCCTGGGTATATACCTTGTGACCCAACTGCAAATTCTGAAATGGTTGTCCCAGTGCTTTTCAATCATTCCGTAATAGGTGTCTTGGATTTAGATAGTCCAATTATTAAAAGATTTACAACAAAAGATGCAGCAATTATATCCGATTTATTGAATTTATTGATAAGCAAATCCGTAGTTAAGCCATTGCTCGACTATTATGCCAAAGGTTAGTGTTTTTGTATTCTTTTTAATCAATTGCTGTTGCTTGGGGCAAATCGTTATTAACGAGATATTCCCCGCTCCACTGACAAATCAGAGTGAATGGATTGAATTGTACAATCCCACCGATGCAGACTTCATAAGTGAGGGATTTTATATTGCGAATAGAAATTCTTCGATTTTCGTTACCCAAAAGCTGTTCATAACTTCTAAATCGTATGCAATTATTTGCAAAGACTCAATTAACTTATCAATAAATGTTAATTGCTTATTAGTTCAAATAAATATGCCAACACTCCACAATGATTACGATATTATTACAATCAGGAATCAAGATTCTATACTCATTGACTCAATTTATTATGATTTTAAATGGGGGAAAAAAGGAATTTCATTGGAACGTTACGATTGGAGCGAGCCAGCAATAGATAATTCCAATTGGTTGCTTTCTGGTTATCCCGAGGGTAACTCGCTATGTAAAGAAAACAGTAGGCGAATTGTAGATATGTCGGTAGATTTAACTTATAAATTTTTGGAAAATAGTGTCGTTGTGGATGTAATTAACAATGGAAGGTTGCCATTAGTTAATTTAGTAATAAAAACTGAGTTTATCCTTAAACAGGGGGCAGATGAAATTCAATTGCCTATCTTTGAAGAAAGAATAGAGACTCTTCCGAAAAAAGTAAATCGACACTACGAACATAAAGTCTCCGAAATGTTCCAAAACTTAAATTATGACTTGCTTAAGGCATTGAATGTTTATGCTTCTTTTGACTCGTTGGGAGTATTCGTGGAAAAAAAGTTTACAACTCGACTCGATTTGCCAAAACCATTTTCTGGTTTGTCGATTAATGAGTTTTTATATGATGTAGAAAAAGGATGTGGTGAATTTATCGAGTTTTTTAATTTAACAAGTGACACACTAAACCTTTTCGATTGGAAAATATTTAATAAGCCAACAGAAAATAGGACAATGTACATTGTAATTGATGATACTTCTAAAGTTATATATCCGAATGATTATTTTGTAATAATTTGGGATTCCTCTTTTTTTAACTGTTTTGAATATCTTCTTGGAGATTCAAGAATTTTTTGCTCGAACAAGTCGTTTAGTTTAAAAAATGGGGGTGATAACATTGTAATTTACGATAGGATAGGGATGTGCCAAGATTCCTTATTGTTTTCACCAGATTGGCATGAAGAGAATATTACAGAATCAAAAAATAGAAGCTTAGAGAAGGTTCTCCCATCTGTTCCTTCGAGCGATAGTTCAAATTGGTTCACTTGTGTTGACTCGAAAGGTGCGACCCCTAACGAGGTGAACAGTGTTTCGTTCAAAGAGGACGAAAAAATTTCGCTCGAAATTGAACCTAATCCTTTTTCTCCAAATTCTTTGGCGAAATCAAGGGCGAAAATTCGATATGTTTTACCTTTCAAACAAGCACGGATTACTGGGAAAATTTTCGACTTGAATGGTATAATTGTTCGTGAGTTAGTCAATAATGAGTTATCCCCATCAATCGGAGAAATCGAATGGAATGGGTTAGATTTTCAAGAGAGCAAGGTTTCTCCCGGTGGGTACATACTTTTGTTCGAATCTGTCGATATAATAACAAACAGGGTTTCAAGAATTAAGAAAATAATAGCGGTAGGTTGGTAAGTAATTATTTCTTTTCAAAGTTTTTCGTCGAAGGGCTGGGGAAATCCTTATTGTTAGTATTATCTTCGAATGAGGTATTTATTTCTCGGGTAATTGAATTAATTTCTGATTGTATCTGGCTTTGTGCTTGCCGTATCTTTTGAACCCCTTTATTAACGAAACGTGCGATTTCGGGTATCTTTTCGGGTCCGAAAAGAATTAGAATAACTAAAATGATAAGGAGAAGTTCTCCGCCACCAACATCGAACATTATTAATTCGATTCCGTTTTACTTTTATCGTTAACTTTTTCTTCTTTTTCGCTTTCGAGAGTCGATGCTTTCTTAAATTCTTTTATTCCTTGTCCTAAACCGCGCATCAGTTCTGGAATTTTTCTGCCTCCAAAGATAAGTAAAATGAGCAGTCCGATAAGAAGTAATTCTTGAACACCAATGCCAAACATAGAACCTCCTACTATATGTTTTGTAAATAATATTCGATGGATTTGAAAATTAGTTGCCCATCGCTTCCACCGAGCGTTGGGTCGCAGTATCTTTCAGGGTGTGGCATCAAGCCAAGGACATTTTTATGTTTATTTGTTATACCAGCAATATTTTTCAAAGAGCCGTTAGGATTTGAACTTTGGGTAATTGTGCCATCTGGCTCGCAATATTTAAAGACAATCTGTTCATTGTCTTCAAGTTCCTTTAATGTTTTTTCATCCACAAAAAAATTCCCTTCAAAATGAGCAATTGGGATTTTCAATACCTTATTCGAAGGAATCAACGTTGTAAAAGGTGTGTTATTGTTAATTGTCTTGAGATATACATCTTTGCAAACAAAACGCAAACTGGTATTTTTCAACAACGCTCCGGGAAGTAGTCCCGATTCAGTAAGAATTTGGAAGCCATTGCAAATCCCAACTACTAATTTCCCCTTTTCAGCAAAATTTACCACTTCCTTCATAATTGGAGAAAAGCGAGCAATTGCACCAGTCCGTAAATAGTCGCCATAGGAAAATCCACCGGGTAGAATTATACAATCGATATTAGAAGGAATCGAAGAATCTTTATGCCACAAGAATTGAGCGTCGAAGTGTAGATTGTTTTTGAGAGCATAATAAGCGTCGTAATCGCAGTTTGAACCGGGGAATATAACTATGCCAAATTTCATTTTTCTCTCAACTCTATTTTATCTCATCTTTTGAAGTAATTTGGAATTCATAAGTTTCGATATTCGGATTATGCAAAAGCTTGTCGCATGCTTCGTTGGCAATCGAATACGCTTTTTCGAGCGAATCAGCCTCGATTAAAAAAGTAATATATTTGCCTATTCTTACATTAGAAATTTCCGAAAGATTTAACGTTTTTAATGCATTTTCAACGGTTTTCCCTTGAACATCTAATATTCCTTTCTTTAACATAATTTTTGCAAAGGCTTCAAAAGTTGGCATAATGGCTTAACTCCTACTTAAATAAAAATGTTTAATTTTCAAAATATAGTGACGAATTACACAGCCAAATAGATAAAAGACAAAAAAAGGAAAAATAAATTTCCCTTTCGTAACAATTGAAAGAATGAGGGCAATAAGAAAAATCAAAGAATGGATTGGATTCTCTTTAATATATCTTTTATTTGGACGAGGAACATTATAAAATTTTATAGTGGAAATCATAAGTAAGGATACAACAATAGTTACAGCAAATAATGTAAATTCCTTGTATTTTTCTGGGAAATCATTTCCTAAATGGTAAAATAGGATGTAAGAAAGGATTATAAACGCGCCAGCCGGAATAGCTAGTCCTGTAAAAAATTTCTTATCTTCGAAAACTGTAATTTGTATGTTAAACCGTGCTAAGCGCAATACTCCACAAATTAATGGTAGAGCAGAGAAGAAAATGCCTATATCATTAAATTGGTAAAAATAAATTTTATACAGCATAAACGAAGGAACAACACCAAACGAAACTGCATCGGAAAGTGAATCAAGTTCAACCCCAAATTCACTAGCAGACTTAATCAATCGAGCGGTAATCCCATCGAGCATATCAAATATTGCCGCAACTAAAACAAAAAGACCAGCAAGCATATACATGTTTTTCGATATGTAAACTATTGCTATAAACCCCGAGAAAAGATTCGCAAGAGTTAGAAAATTAGGAACTAATGAGCGAGTAAATCTTACCATTGTTGCGTTTCCATCAAATATAAGTAGGGAAAATATCTTTTCTTAATCTGGCGATAATTGTCTCGCCACCCTTGACTTTCTGCTGAATTTGAATAAATATTTCTGCATCCAACGGGACAATGACATCCATTCTCGACCCAAATTTCATCATGCCAATTTTTTCACCGGCTTCGATTCCTTCGCCTTCCTTTAAAATGCATACAATTCTGCGGGCAAGAATCCCAGCAATTTGCTTAAAGGCTAACTTTCCATATTTATTTTCGACCCCAACAAAAGTGTGTTCATTCAATTCCGATGCTTTGGGATGATAAGCTACAAGGTAATTGCCTGCGTTGTATTGAAAGAAAACCACTTTTCCCGTAATTGGTGCACGGTTGACGTGAACGTCGATAGGGCTTAGAAAAATACTAATTTGCCGCGCCTCGGATTTAAAAAACTTATGTTCAACAATTTCTTTTATTTCTACAACTTTTCCGTCGGCTGGAGAAACAACAATAGATTCATCTTCGATAGCAATGATTGGAACATTCCGCTTTGGGTCCCGAAAAAACCAAAAAGTAAAACACAACAATAAAAATCCAAGAATAGTGACTAAAATGGAAACAAAAAAAATTGGAATGACAAAAATTGCAATGAAAATAATTGCTAGGCTAATTAAAACTCCTATTATGAAATTATCTAATCCAAACTTCGAAATTTTCATATCAAATTTAGTCGATTTTTTAAATTCAATTTTATAAATTGCTGTTCTTAAAAAATTAAAATTAAGAAAATTTGTTTTTAAAATATTTATAGAGGTTAAAATGAAATTTTCAGTCTCTTTGAGCAATTTAAACCACGCTTTACAAAATGTTTCGGCAGCATTGCCTCGCAAAACCACCTTACCAATACTCGAGTATTATTACTTTATACTCGAAGGAGATACGTTAAAGATAATCGCCACCGACCAAAACATAATCATTATGAATCAAATTATTGTAAATTCCTCCGAAGATGGGAAAATACTTATTCCGGGAAAGCGTATCACAGACATAATTCGAGCGTTAGATAATGAGCAAGAGATTGCATTCCATGCTAATTTAGACACCTACGAAATCAGTATCAAAACTACGTTCGGAAAATATTCTATGAAGGGATTAGACCCTGAAGAATATTTAGAACTGCCGGAACTTTTCCAATCGCATAAGCCCGAAATTGGTAAGTTGGTTGAGCCTTTGAGTGAGGAAGAGAAAAATTTATCGGCGATGATTAGTGCTAAAGACTTAACTTGGGCTGCTGAACGAACATTCTTTTGTGTCTCGAAGGATGATTTCAAGCCTGCAATGACTGGAGTCTATTTTCAATTTCAGGGCAATCTTGTTAATATTGTCTCTACCGATAGCTATCGTCTATCGAAAGCAACTGTTAAAGCTGACGGTAGAAATATATTTCCTACTGATTTAAGCGTAATTATTCCTTCGCGAGCCGTTGAATTACTGCGGAAAATAGTTGATGATGTGTTAATTTCGTTCATAAAAATTGATAATGAAATTACTCATACTCGCTTCGATATTGGCGATACTGTGCTTATAACAAGAATCATTGACGAACGGTATCCTAAATATGAAAGTGTTATCCCTACTAACAATCCATTTGAACTTAGAGTCAACAGAAAGGACATTCTGCCGGCATTAAAAAGGGTTTCTCTGTTTGCAAATCCAGTTGGGAAACCTGTCAAGCTTGAAATTTCTAGCGAATCGCTAACTTTAATTGGACAAGACGAAGATAGTGGCTTGCAAGGTCAAGAAACAATCCCTTGTCATTTTAATGCTGAAAAATTTGTAATTGGCTTCAACAACGATTTCTTACAAGAAGCAATTGAAAACATGGTTATCGAAGGAACAGAAGAAGAAGTCGTTATTTCGTTATCCGAGCCAACACGTCCAGTTTTAGTTAGGCCATCCGGAGAAACCGATAGATTGCTAATGCTTTTAATGCCACTACGGTTGGGGGATTAAATCGCTCGACCTACGTTTATATAGTTGGAATGGAGTTTATGGTTGTGAAGAGCATAGTCCTCGAAAATGTCCGTAACCATAGTTTGACTAAAATAGAACCTTCGAGAGGATTGAATGTGTTTTATGGGAAAAATGGTGCCGGCAAAACAAGCATCTTGGAGGCTATCTCTATTGGAAGTATAACGAAAAGCTTTGTAACCCCCTTAGACCAAAATATTGTTAAAGTAGGCGAAAATTATTATGCCATAGAACTGATTGCATATAGCGATAACGACTTGCCTTATTACATTAAAATATATTACCAACCCAAGAAAAGGAAAGAAATTACCGATGCCAATAATACACCCATAAGCCCCAAAAATATTATTGGTAATGTGCCTACCGTTGTCTTAACGCCACATATGAGGGATATAATTTTTGGCTCGCCAAACATCCGAAGAGAATTTTTAGATAGGATAATTTCACAAGTTAGTTCGAAATACTTAGATGATTTGCTTCGACTTAAAAGGATTTTAAAACAAAGGAATAAACTGCTGACTGATATTGCTCAAGGGCTGAATTCGCCAAACTTTTTGCTCGATGTCTGGACCGATAATTTTATTTCCGTCGCTTCGAGAATAATATCAATGAGGCAAAATTTTTTCAATGAATTTGTTCCGTTTTTTAAAGATAGTTTTAATTTGATTTCCGGAAAAAAAGAGAACACAAATATCAAATACATTCCTAACGGCTTTGGAAATGCCTCGGTTCCAGCAGATATAAAAGAGATATCGGCAATTTTGTCCAATATTGCAAATAATGTCAAGAGAAATGAAATAGAACGTGGACTAACATTGTTTGGGCCACAAAAAGACGATTTTCGAATTTTATTGAACGATAATTTAGCACGTGATATTGCTTCGCAAGGACAAAGTAAATCTCTTTTAATTGCATTGAAGTATGCTGAATTGCAATATTTTCTTCGAATAAAGCAAGCAGTTCCGGTGGTATTATTCGATGATATTTTTTCTGAACTTGATATTGAAAGGACTCATTATGTTTTAAGTTTAATATCGGAAGCAAAAGTTCAGACATTTATTACAATAACTGAGCCAAATTTTTTAGAATATATTTACCCGATTTCTCGCCAATTGAAAATTTTTCGTGTTGAACAGGGGAAATGTTTCGAAGAATCAAATTAATCGACGATAAAATATTAGGATTTATATGAAAAAAGAAACAAAAAGAATTTTGGTTACGGGCGCTTGTGGCCAAATCGGTTCCGAACTTACACCAGCATTAAGGAAACGATACGGTAGCGATAACGTCATCGCAACTGATTTCAGAGTCCCGCCTCCAAGTTCTCAACTACAAAATGGGATATTTGAAATTTTAGATGTGTTAGACATTCACGCTTTCGACAATCTTATCCGCAAGTATTCAATTGATACTATTGTTCATCTAGCTGCTATTCTTTCGGCAACAGGGGAATCCAATCCCGCGAACTGCTGGAATGTTAACGTCAACGGTACTCTTAATGCATTTAATTTGGGAGTAAAATATGAACTAGCCAAAGTTTTTGTCCCAAGTTCTATAGCAGTTTGGGGCGATGGTGTTCCTAAAGTTGCTCCGCAAGATGCTCCTTTAAAGCCTAAAACTATGTACGGAATTACAAAAGTAACAATTGAATTATTGGGTGATTATTATTTTAAGAAGTACGGTCTGGATTGTAGGGGAGTTCGATATCCGGGCATAATTTCAGCCGAGACATTACCCGGGGGAGGAACAACTGACTACGCAGTCGAAATATTTCATGAAGCGGTGAAGAAAAATAAGTATGTGTGTTTCGTTCGCGAAGATACTCGGCTTCCAATGATGTATATGCCCGACTGTATTAAGGCTGCAATGGATTTACTCGAGGCACCCGTAGAAAATCTTACTCATCATTGTGATTACAATGTTGGTTCATTGAGTTTCGATGTTAAAACGCTTGCCGATGAAATAAAAAAGTATTTACCTGATTTCCAGATTGAATATAAGCCAGACCCTAAAAAGCAAGGGATAGCAGATTCGTGGCCCGATGATGTCGACGATTCGGTGGCGCGCAGCGATTGGAATTGGCAACCCGAGTATAATCTTCCGACTATGGTAAAAGATATAATTGCTCGGTTGAAAACAAGCAAATTTAAAAAATATAAAATACAAATAAAATTACAATTCAATTCATTACGTTTATAACTTTTCCGATATTCAAAGGTGGCTAGCATATTAAAGCATAGCCACTTTCTTAATTATTGATTTTTGTTTACCATTCTTATTGAATTAGTTAGGTAGCTTCTATGTTTTCCTTGGTTTCTTGAGATTGCTTTTTCGCTAATTCACGTTTTTTCCGTAGCTCTTTTCTTCGCCAATAACGTGCCACTGTAATTTCTTTGTGTTTAGTTAAAGTCTCTCCGATTTCCTCCGATGTTTTACCTAACCGTTTGAGATGCCGAGCAAGGAAAACACCTTCGTAACTGAGCAATTGCCTTACGGTATCGGAAGGTTGTGCTCCATTATCGAGCCAATAGATAGCTCTTTCTAGATTAATTTCAATGTTGGAAGGTTGTGTGTTTGGGTCGTAGAAACCAAGTCTTTCAATAAAAGCCCCATCCCGACGGGTTCGCGAATCGACTGCCACGATGTCGTATACAGGATGATGCATCCTGCCTTTTCTTCTTAAACGTATTCTTACCATATCAAGATTAATTTAGTTAAACATAAAATATTATAATCCGAAGTTAGCCGGAAGGTTAAAGTTTTTCAAAAATCGCGACCTACCCCCACGATTAATTGTTTTCATTAATTTTGTCATATCTTCAAATTGCTTCAGGAGTCGGTTAACATCTTGCAATGTTGTTCCACTACCATCTGCAATTCTTTTTCGACGAGAGCCATTAATGATTTTAGGATTCTCTCGTTCCTCCTTAGTCATAGAAAGTATAATCGCTTCGACTCGAGCAAAACCTTTTTCGTCTATATCAACGTTCCGCAAAGCCTTGTCCATTCCGGGAAGGAAACCCAACAAGTCCCGTATCGAGCCCATCTTTTTAATTACTCGAAGTTGGTCAAGAAAGTCTTCTAACGTAAATTGGTTTTTGCGTATCTTTTCTTCAAGTTTCTGTGCTTGTGCAGCATCGTATTCTTGTTCAGCTTTTTCAACAAGAGTAACAATATCGCCCATCCCAAGAATTCGGGAAGCAATTCTTTCGGGATGAAAAGGTTCAATTGCTTCTATTTTTTCTCCGATACTTACAAACTTAATTGGGCGGCCGGTAACCGATAAAACTGAAAGTGCAGCACCTCCACGAGTATCACCATCGAGCTTTGTTAGAACCACACCTGTTATATTTAATCTGTCGTGGAAAGCTTTCGCAGTTGTTACTGCATCTTGCCCAATCATTGCATCACATACAAACAAGGTTTCAGTTGGGTTAATAAAGCGAGCAAGATGTTCAACCTCTTGCATCATTTCTTCGTCAATAGTTAAACGACCGGCTGTATCGATAATTAATACGTCGCGTGAAAATTTGCGAGCGTAGAGCAAAGCCTCCTTGGCTATCAAAATGGGGTCTTTACTATCGATGGAAAAAACTGGAATATTTGCAAGCTGTCCTAATTGCTTTAATTGGTCTATTGCTGCAGGACGATGCACATCGCAAGCAACGAGTAACGGCTGTTTCCCCCTTTTGCGAATAAGCTTAGCAAGTTTAGCACAAAAAGTTGTCTTACCAGAACCTTGTAAGCCAGCTATCATTATTACAGTTGGGGGAGTAGGCGAGAAGAGGAGTTCGGCTTGTTTATTTCCAAGAACCTCGACCAACTCATCATAGACTATTTTAACAATCACTTGTTCAGGCAAAAGCTTGCCTTTTACTTGTGAACCAAGTGCCTTTTCTTTAACATCGTCGACAAATTTTTTTGCGACATTGAAGTTAACATCGGCTTCGATTAAGGCTCGTCTAATCTCACGTAGAGCCTCTTCGATATTGCTCTCGGTCAATACTGCTTGACCTTTAAGCCGTTTTATTGCTTGTTCGAGTTTCTCTTGTAAACTTTCAAACATTATAGAATAATGGAAAAAAGAAACTGCAAAATTACTCTAATTTTTTGTCTTATCCAAATTTAAGTTCTGCGGCAGTGCTTAGGAAAAATTATTTCGTCCTATGCAGTTTCCTCAAAGAAACGTTAATATAATTATATCCAAGATAAACACTATAACGATTTATTGGATAAAGGGCATAGGCTAAATTAAACCAGAGAATAAAATGAATCAAGATATTTGCAGCAAAAAAGCACCTCAAAATTTCAAAAGTAACCACATAAGGAGCAATACCTATCAACTTCTTTTCGGATAGTGGGATTTCGGAGACATTTAAAGTTCTATTTCTTACCTTCACAGATGTAAAAAGAAGCGAAACCATAAAGGCTATGAAAAGAATAAAATTGATTATTCCGGATTCGGATAATATTGAAATAATTGTAACATCAGAAAATCCAAAAGGGAAATTTTTTTGATAGCCAAGCAGTCCCAGACCAACACCGAAAATAGGATATTGAGTCCAAACTTCTATCGCTGATGTGATATTCCGTAGACGAGTAGGTAAACTTTCACCCCTGATGTTAGTTTCGCCCAAGGTTGCAACACTTTCAATACGATATGAGAATAAACTAAACAAATTTATACCAAATAACTCAATTAGAATAAAATTTACAACTAAAAGAGCAACAACAATAATTAAAACAACCTTTATAAGTAACTTATATGATTTTAAGTTTTCTAAAAAAATGATTGCAAGAAGGACTCCAACGACTCCCATAAAGCCCGTCATAGAGTAGGTTAGGAACAAAGTTATTATGCTAATTGATATAAAAGAAATTAAAAGTTTATTGGATTTAATATAGCTTTCTCTGAATTGAACCCAAGGTATGATTAAAAAAATTAGGAGATACACATTGAAACTTGCTAATACACTTGGTTCAGTGAAAATAGAAGTAACTCGATAGAAGTTTCCTATTTGAACAGTTGACTGTTGAATATTGCCCAGCACCTCTATTCTCGAAAATAATGCTTTATTTGAAAGTTCAATCCACGCGAGCGGTAAATTTAAAGCACGTGCGAAAAGTTGATAAATTCCAAACAAGTTAAGAACGATTATTGCCCATATTAAAATTTGAATAACCCGCTGAAAGGATTTGGGTTTTAGCCATTCGAAATATATTAACAGAAGGAAAAAAACTATATAATAATAGTGAGAGGTAGTCTTAATAAATTGGATTAGTAATTGGGCATTTCCATCCCAAAGTGGTTTAAAAGCTGATAACAACAAAGCTATATTAAAAGAAAACAGAAGAA
>CAZPSM010000038.1:13694-16069 GCA_964589125.1 uncultured Hyphomicrobiales bacterium
TCCCTAAAATAAAAAAAGCGAAGAATAAGATGAAATAGAGAGCAAGAACTATTAAATCTAGAAGTGTAATACCATAGTTAGACACATAGAAAAAAGCAAAGCCAAAGGTAAAATGGCTAATGTATGAAAGTATAAAAAGTATATTGAATAATAATTCCAAGGCAACATTTTTTTAAAATAGCAAATTAATAAATTGAATGGAATTTAAAGGATACATAGGGCGACTAGTATTTCAAAATATTACCTAAATAGAATCAATGATTTCAATTAAAACTATGAATTTCATTAAATTTGTATATTGCTTTTGTAAAACAAATGAGTAAATAATGTCGGGTCATAGTAAATGGGCAAATATCAAGCATAAGAAGGCAGCAAAGGATGCCAAAAAAGGCAAGATTTTTACACGACTTGCCAAAGAAATTACAATTTCCGCACGTGAAGGTGGGGGCGACCCCGAGTCGAATCCTCGTCTACGTTTAGCTATTCAAAATGCAAGAGCGGAGAATATGCCGATGGAAAATATTAAACGAGCGATTCAAAGAGGAACCGGAGAAATACAAGGTGAGTCTTATGAGGAAATCGTATATGAAGGCTACGCACCTCTCGGAGTTGCCGTTATAATAGAGACTATCACTGATAATCGCAACCGGACATATTCCATAATACGTTCAGAAATAAGTAAGTTAGGCGGTAGCATCGGAGAACCCGGCTCGGTTATGTGGAATTTTGAACAAAAAGGTGTGCTCTATATTAACCCAAGCGGTAGAACAGAAGACCAAATTTTGGAAATGGTTCTTGAATCTGGGTGTGAAGATATGGAGTTCGATGAAGAACGAACACGGATTGTTTGCGATTTCGAAAACCTCAATTCTTGTTATAAGTTTTTTGAATCCCAAAAAATTCCAATTTTAGAATCTCATTATGAATACATCCCCAAGGCAACAGTGAAAATTGACGATATTAACAATGCAAAGAAAATCTTAAGATTTTTTGATTCGCTCGAAGATTTGGACGATGTTCAAAATGTATTTGGTAACTATGAATTTACCGACGAAATTCTTTCGCAAATAGAAAAAGAGCAGGGTTGAGATGGTAGTTTTGGGAATAGACCCTGGTTCTATCCGTTGTGGTTATGGCCTTCTTCATATCGACAATGGTGTTGTGAAAGTATTATCTTTTGGAGTGATTGAACCTAATAAGGAAACCAACAACTTTACTGAAAGGCTTAAAATAATTTATAATGAAATTGAGGGATTAATCGAAACTTATAAAGTTGACGAAGTAGCTGTCGAAAATCAATTCTATTCCAAAAATGCACAATCTTTAATTAAATTAACCCAAGCAAGGACATCGGCAATTTTAGCATCCCTCAATAAAAATCTTCCCATTTATGAATATTCGCCCCGACAAGTAAAGCAGGCTGTTACTGGGAAAGGCAATGCAACCAAAAGAAGTGTGAGTTATATGGTTTCAACTATTTTGAACTTGAACCTCTCCGAAAAGTTTTTCGACACAAGCGATGCTTTGGCAGTAGCATTGTGCCACTGGTCGAAAATGAATGTGTTTAATTTTGAGCGAACCAAACCCAAAAGTTGGAAAGAATACATCGAGCAAAACCCAGAGAAAGTAAAAAAATAACCTAAAAAGGGATAACCAATCCCTTCTGCAATTTCTATGGTACTGACTACTTTATGCAATGTCTTGTGCTACAAAAGGTAACAGTGCAAGGTGGCGAGCATATTTAACTGCGCTTGCAATTTGTCTTTGTTGTTTGGCTGTTACCCCGGTAATTCTGCGAGGTAGAATTTTTCCTTGGTCATTAATGAATTTCTCGAGTAATTTGTAATCAAGGTAATCGAAGACCTCGACATTTTTATATGGATTTACCTTTTTCTTATATGTTTTTTGCTTCTTAGTTGCCGAAGGCGAAAGCATAGGATGAATAGCGTTCATTTTTTCCCTCTTTTTTCTTGGAGCAATTTACTTTTTTCGAGTCGTTTTTGGAATCGGTCAACACGTCCAGCAGTATCTACCAGGACTTGTTTTCCCGTAAAGAAAGGATGCGATTTAGAATCAATTTCCAACACAAGGCGGTCGCTTTTGTAACAAGAGCGGGTTTTAAAAGTGCTCCCGTCTGTCATTACCACTTCAATTGTGTGATAGTATGGATGAATACCTTTTTTCATAATTACCAAAATGTTTATTTACTGATATCTATTTTGTTCAATTCGTTAAGGTCCATGACCCGGACAAATTTCGAGAAGAAACGAAGATTACCTTCCTTTGTGCGGTACCCTTTAATAACTTTGACGTTGAAGCCAATGTCTGTTCGAGCTTTCTTTTTAACTTTATCCGCAAATGTTTGCTGCTTTGCC
>CAZPSM010000038.1:16079-20917 GCA_964589125.1 uncultured Hyphomicrobiales bacterium
ATAGCAATTGTAGATGTTTAATTTTCAAAAAACTCAAAATTAATAATAAAAACCGAAATAACAAAAATCTGAATAAAAAAATTATGAATATTCTTCCTTTGAACCAACTGTTTAACAAATCAATAACAGAACAGTTATTTGATACTATCCATACTTTTGCAGTTTATCAATAGGTAGGCTAAAGTAATTTTATGGTATAAATTTTTAAAAAAATTGTACATTTGTGTAATTTGTGTAACAAAATTAACAGATTAGTGTTATTGTTTTTTGATAATTGATAATGGAGATGAAAATTGTTTTATAGAATTTTAAATTTTTTTAAATAATTTTTTGTTTTTTTAAATTAAAAATTATTTATTATATTAGTAAGTTAAAAATGTGTAAATGTATGTTAAACATATCTATAAATCAAAGGAGGCGTTATGAAGCCTAAAAACTTAGTTCTGTATTTATTTTCCGTTATTCTTGTAGCCATTTTAGGGTTCTCTAATGCTTGGTCGCAGACCAAGATGGTCAAACAAGAAATAACGGAAGGAAAAGAGTTCTGGTTTGGTATCCCATTGTGTTGGCTGGATCCAGCTGGCGAGGGACTTCGCGGTGATGGACCCGTATGCGTTTGGATTTCATCCAAGGTTAACACACGAGGCTACATTGAAGATTTAGAAACGGGTTCAAAGAAGAATTTTAGCGTTCAAGCAAACCACATTACACAAGTTGTTTATGGCGATGTTTTGATGCACAAGTATGCCGATAACGAGCAGGTTCGTAACAAAGGCATACATATTAAGACCGAAGACCCCGTTTCGGTTGCGGTTTATATTTCATATCAATGGACAGGAGAAGCGTTTCGAGTAATCCCTGTCGAATGGCTTGGGAACAAATACGTAACTGCCAATCTTTATCTGGACAAGGTTGGAACTCAACACCTTCGCCCCCCACAGATTCTTATCATTGCTACCGAAGACAAAACGGTTATCCGATATCGTCCAACCGCGGCAACAATAAACCTTGAAGCAGGGCAACTTTCCGACCCGATTACGCTGAATAAGGGACAAACTTTCTTTATCCTTGGCAGATTGGATGAAGCACGCCTACAGGACAACTCATCAGATTTGACCGGAACATACATTGAAGCAACGAAACCCATTGCTGTAATGTCTGGTCATACAAAAGGTGCATTTCCGCGCTACCAAGCTACTTTTTTAGGCCGTAATGGTAGTTTTATGCGCAATATGATGTTGGAAATGCTTTGGCCAATCGAGATGCTCGGAACTCAATATGTTTCTTGCCCAGTTAAATACCAGGATAGACCACGTGGTAAAATTGCAGACGATGTTGGCGATATGATTCGTTTCGTAGCAGCCTACGATGGAACGATTATCAAGCAAATGCGTCAAGATGGAAGTGGATTAAAGCAAATCAGTGTTTCTTTAAAGCGAGGTCAGTTCCATGAAATTACGAACCAAGACCAAGCCGCCTATTACGAATCAAATAAGCCAGTTTTGGTTGCCCAGTACGGGAAAACCTGGTGGTTAAATCCAGTTAGTCCAAAAGTTGGGTCTGGCGACATGCCACAGAATCCACCAAGAAACGGCCAAGGAATGATGTTGATTCTTGCACCTGTTCCCCAATGGACAAGTTACGCTACCTTCCGTTCTCCAATGGGCATCGACAACTTTGTTGCGGTAACTTTCCGAGCTAAGGATTTGCCATACCTTTACCTCGATGGACAGACATTCACACAAAGATTTGGAAATTCGATTAGGTATATTGAAGGAACAGAGTATGCATATATTACTGAACAGGTTTCTGCGGGAGACCACTGGTTGAAAGGGGATACATTACCCGGGGGTAAAACAAAGGCTACTTTCGCCGGATATGTATATGGCAACTGGGACCGAAGTAAAGATGGTTTTGCCTATGGCTACCCAATTGGTATTAACTATAATTTGAATTGCGAAGATTCATTGGTTGTCGAAGACCAAATGGAGTGTGGAACAGTGAATGGCAAAGGAACGGCTTTACCACCCAATGCCGATTGCGCTGGAATCTACGATGTCCAGATGGACAAAGACAACTCGTATAATTATACAGATGTTCAAATTGACCCGAACTTCAGACCCGGCGACAAGACCGTTACGTTCAAAATCGAAGTAATCGATATGAAAAAACCTGCAAAGGCTATTGTTTCTGTGATTACAAAATCTGGGCAAACAATTACCAAAACCTATGAATATCAACCAGAATTGATTTCTGCCGACCCGACATTTCTCGATTTTGGTCTGATGCAAGTAGGTGAAAACAAAACTCTTAAATTTAAAGTAACTAATGTTGGAGCAATTCCTGCGGTAATAAAAGAATTTAAGTTAAAGAATGGTAAGAAAGAATTTAGTTTGACTTCGAATCAACTTCCCACGACATTAGCACCACAAGAAACTAAGGAGTTCGAAGTTGTTGCTACCTGCTACGAAATGAGTGCTATTCCAGTTCGAGACAGTGTAATTGCAGTGTTGTCGTGTTACGAGGAAACAATAGTAGGTTTGGAATTGCGAACTGGGGAACCGATTATCTATGTCGATGATGCTCATTGGGAACCACAGCCTGTAGGTAAAGAAATCCCGCGCCAAGTAGAAATTAAGAATTTAGGAAATGTTCCGGTAATTATTACTGGTTATGATTATCCCGATAAACAACATTTCCGTCTCGATGAATCGACATTACCATTACCATTAACAATTCAACCCAAAGGTAACCATTATTTTACAGTCTACTACAAAGCAGATGTCCCGGGTGTTGTCCATTCAACTCGATGCGATTTCGTTTGCAATGCTACAAAAATAAAGCCATATTCGGATTGGGATGGTATGGGATTAGAAGCCGGACCAACTATTACTGGCTACGATTGGATGCGAAAACGTGTCATTGACCAATTTGCTGGAACCGATAAATACGAAGGAAGCGTAACAATCAATGCCATTGGTAACGCAAAAGTTGATGTGATGGAAATTCGCATTGAAAACGACCCCGATGGAGTATTTAGCTACGATTCTAAAAATGCACCTTTGCAACTTACTCCCGATAATCCTGTTCCAATGGCAGTCTGGTTCGCTCCTAAAGAAGAAAAAGAGTACACAGCAGATATTGTTCTTGTTGGAAGGTTTGCCGATAAAACTCAAGAAGTCCGAGGTAGATTGCATGGAATTGGCATACTACCGCACATCGACATTGTTGGTTACGAATTCCCCAAGATTCGTGTCAATACGACCGCCGAAGGAAACGCTGTGGTATCCCACGTTACAATTAACCCACTTACAGCAATGGACCTAACTGTGTTCAAACTTCGTCTTGAAGGAGCAGATAAAGATGCTTTCGAAATAGATAACCAATATCTTAACCCTTCAACAGCAAAACTGATTCAGATTGGCGGAAGTTGGACCATTCCTGTTACATTCAAACCTACTCGGGCTGGAACTTTCCGAGCACAATTAATTCCCGAAAGCGATGCCCCAGACCAAGTTGTAGGCGAACTGATTGGCTACGCATATGCCGAAGGAATATCTACAACAAATTACGATTACAAGACTATCTTTATTACAACAACAAAGGATGGTTCGGTATATGTTACCAATCTCGGAAGTGAGCCAATTACAATCACTTCGAGTATTGGTCAAAGCCTTTCGGGTGACTATAACAACTTTACAATTGAAAAATTAATGCTTAACGACGTTGAAATTCCAGACCAACCACCTTTCGTATTACAACCCAACGATAAACTTTGGGTATATGCCAAATTTAGACCTACGGAAGTCAAAAATTATATGATGTGGATTGCTTATAACTATACCACAGAGTCCGGTGAGTCCGGAACCGTATATTCTCAGTTAATCGGAAGCGGTATGGTATATAAATTAATAGCCCGCATCCCGAGTGGAAAATACAAAGCCTTCCCCGGACAAAAAGTTGAAGTTGAAGTACTTCTCGAAAAGCATCCCGATGAAACTAAAGCCCTATCGGATGCAAATATAAATGATTTCAAGGTGCGTGTATTCTTTAAATCCACGGGTAATCTTAACGTTCAAGATGTCTATCCCGATGTTAAGGATTGCAGTAGTTTGCTCACCGCTGGGACTTTATCTGAAGGTTGGGATTGTGAATATGCAAAGGTGATTGATGGTAATGTTTTGCAAGTTCACTTCTATTCAAACAACAAATCCCTGAAAGACTTCGGTACCTTGATGAAATTTAAGATGGATACCTATCTGAGCGACTTGGACCTTATTCCGTTGCCAGTTGACTTTCAAGTAATGAATTTGCCTGCTTCTGGGTATGTTCTTGTAGATACCATCCCCGGAGACATTTACATTAGCCCGGTTTGCGTCAATAATGCTCGATTAATAGAGGTTGCCAGTAACCAATACTTCATAAGTAGTGCAGTGCCGAACCCAATTCAATCGACTGGAACCATACCATATGGAATTGCTTTCGATGGCACAACAAGAATCACACTTTGGAATACCTATGGCGAAAAGGTTGCTACACTAGTCGATGGTATCCTAAAAGCAGGTGTTTACGAATTGACAATTGATGTGACTCAACTCACATTGCCTTCGGGTGTTTACTACTGCAAACTCGAATCAGGTTCTTACGTAGGTGGAATTTCTATTACTATTACTAAATAATAATTTTTGCACTATATTGAAGCCCAGCCATTGAGGTTGGGCTTTTTTATTTGTGTGTTCTTCTCTTCTTGCTGCTAATATTTCCTATAATCGATATTATGTTTTTCGAGGAATATCCAATAATAATTTAAGGGTGTTAGCGAAGTTATCGTATAGATT
>CAZPSM010000039.1:0-11410 GCA_964589125.1 uncultured Hyphomicrobiales bacterium
GATTAACTTGAATTAGATTCTTCACCGCGTTCAGAATGAGGCGGAGATTCTTCACAGTGTTCAGAATGACGAGTCCATTATGATTGACATTGAACAAGGGGTTGCAACCCCTTGTTCAATGCTATTTTGTATATTTAGGTGTTAGACGAAGATTTTGCAACGAATTATTTAATGATAAGTAACTTAAAGACTTTGAACTCTACACCGTCCGAGACAACACAATTATAAACACCATTGGGTATTGTATTTCCAAAGGTATCTTTCAAATCCCATACGAAATGTGTCGCATTGTCCAAAACGAACTTGTTGACCAGTAAGCCTTGTTGCGAATATATTTTTATGTTGTAATTTGTTCCCGATGTTTTTGGTGCGAATATTATTTGTTGAGAAGCCGGATTAGGATAAATCGCCAATGTAGAAACTTCATCGTTCACCGAAGAAGCATATTCAGCTTCGAGTTCTATTGTGAAATGTTCCGTAGTTTCGGTAACATTTACAACCAGTTGTGCAGTTTTTCGCGTTGCTTCTTGCGATAAGAAGCGAATACCAACATTAGTTGAATCACCGGGAAGTAGCATAACATTCTTCTCCGTTAGCAATTGGAAAGACACGGCATCTGTTCCTGTGATTTCTAGCGAAAGATTAAGCTGTGTCGAGATTAAGTTTATTATCAGCAGATTTCTGGTTATGGTTTCGCCCGGATCTGGCGAAGTAAAGGTAATCTTTTCCGAAGATAATAGGACGGAGGTTTTGGTAGCGTTACCAATTACTACGAGGGGCATACTAACGGAGGAATTGCTTTGGAAGTTCAAAAGAGCAACTTTAAATCCTTCGCTGTTCGGCGTAAACTTAAGTTTTAAATCGGCGGTCTCGTTCGGTGGCAATGTGATTGGGAAACTTGCTTCAACATCGAACTCGCTGGCATTCGAGCCCGAAAAACTGAACGAATTAATAACAAGGTTTTCTGTTCCTACATTTTTCAAAAGAGCATTGGAGAAAGTTTCTAACGTTTTTCCTACAACAGAAGTCCCTAAATCAAGAGTATCTACCGAGTATTGAAGTTTAGCCTTCGAACCCGATGCGATTACCGATACCGTAGAAGAGTTCGAAACAGATATCCCACAATTATTAGTAACTTCACACAGATACATTCCGGCATCGCTCATTTGGACATTCGATATAACAAGCGTTGGCTGAGTTTTTCCGGTTAAACTTTTACCATCTTTCTTCCACTGATAGGTAAGGTTGTTACCTTTAGCTTCAACAACCAAGGTTAAAGTTGAACCAACGGTAAGACTTTGATTTTCCGGATGTTTTGTAATGATTGGTTTCGGATTGACAGAAAGTTTTATCGCTTGCGATTCAACTTGGTTTTCGCAGACCCCTTGGATACGGACAAGATAAAAACCCGAATCAGAAGGCTGTAAGTTATCGAAGAACAATGTGTCGTTGTTTGAATTAGGAATCTCTGTTCCGTTTTTAATCCACGTATAGACCAGACCACTACCTTCGGCTTTAACAAAGATAAATGCTTTTTCGCCTTCACAAGCGGTAATGGGTTTTGGCTGAGTTAATATAGTCGGGTTCCTCAAAACTGTTAAAGTAGCCTTTTCGCTCGTAGCCGATGGAGAACATCTACCAGAAACAACAACATCATATTGCCCTTCATCGTTTGGTGTAACGTTCTGGAGTGTAAGAGTCGATGCATTGGCATTTGGGATATTTATATTGTTTTTCCGCCATTGATAAGTTAACTCGGTTCCAACGGCAACAACACTAAATGTTACAGTTTTAGTTTCACAAATAGATTGAGATTGCGGCTGGGTTGTTATTCTTGGTAGTGTATCGACAGTGAGGATGGCTACATTGCTTGTCTGAGGCGAACCACACACCCCCGAGACAACACAATCGTAGTTTCCAGCAGAAAGAACCGAAACAGGATTTATGGTCAACGTTGCAGAATTACCTCCGGCGACGTCCTGTCCGTTTCTCCGCCAACGGTAGGTCAGATTATTCCCAGTTGCCGAGACTGTGAATTGAACTTGAGTCCCAGCACATACTCGTTGCGATTGCGGATGTTGAGTTATAGTTGTTGGGCTTCCGATAGTAAAATTAGCATCGCTTTCATCTTTCACACTTGAATTCGAAGCATCTTCAATTCTAACCCGGTAAGTATTGCCTGCCGTCAAGTTCGAAGGAACGTTCCAAGTCCAAGAACCAGTCGATGCAGGTGTACTTGCTACAAGAGTAGTTGTAAAGTTATTCCCGCCGTCGGATGAAAGCAATATCTTTACGTTTGTAACATTCGAAGATGTCCATCTGATGTTGAATGTCGAACCGGGGCAAACGGTTTCGCCTCCGTTCGGGGAAGTAAGCGTAACTTGCGTAGGAGCAACAACCGTAATTTCTTGGGTAGTCATAAAGTTCCATTGGTCACCGGTGTTCTGATTATTATTATTTACCGCATTACCTGCTGCTCGAAGGTAATAAGTTCCCGGTGTACTTGGTGCCGTCCAAGTAAAATCAAACGAAGCGTAACTGGAATAATTTTTAGGTGAAGTATGTGTCAATTCTCCATTCGAAGATTGTAACCCCGAACCTGTATTCGGAGTTAAAGTTCCGACGTTAGTTTCCCCGTTTTGCGTCGATTTAACGGCAATGTTAACCCCAGCATAACTATAGCCAGAATTAGCAACTCGAATCGTAAATGTATTGTTCGAAGCAGTTTGCACAGTCCAAGAACCACTTTGACTAATTGCAGTAAGAGTCGTATTTGAGTTCTCCGTTCCGTGGCAAGTACATCCCGAAGCGGTCCGCCCGGTGATTCCACTCCGATATGCAAATAAGTTCATTGAGTAAATCAAACCGGCGAGCAATAGCACCGCAATAGTCCAATAGACAAACCCGGTGCCTTTCGATTTATTGAAAACGAAAAAATGAAACATACATCACCAATAAGTTTTGTTATACATAATATTGTTTTTAGACAAAATTAACTTTTTTTTATTGTTAAATTTATTAATAACTAATAAATAATAAAAAAAGTTACATTGAAAAACATAAATTTTATAAAAAATATGTTAAACATTGGCAAGACAAATTCGGAAATTGAGGGTAGGGTTTGAATTGCTGAAGTAGCAACAAAGACAAAGGGCGAACAAATTTTGTAAAATAAATGTTGTTTGTTAAATTAAATTTTTGATATAAGTAAATTTAATAAAATGAAATCGAGTGAAAATATTAGTTGTATTTATTGCAGAAGCCAAAAGGTAATACGCCACGGAAAAACATCAACGGGTAATCGAAGGTATCGTTGCCGAAATTGTGGAAAAACCTGGGTAATCGAAAAAGCCGAAACTACACGTACTGACTTAGTTACGCTTGTCGAAGCCTATCTTAGTGGTCGAACATTTCGCGACCTTGTCGATATCTATCGTAGTTCACCATTGCGGATTAACAAAAAAGTTCGTGAGTTTCTCGAAGGTTGCCCTAATTGGGAAGAATACCTTGACCTTTGCGTTTCGAAACATAATGTTCATCTTGCTTATCTTGTGGGAAGAACATTTTCGGCTGCTACTTCGGACAAACCAAGGCATACAATGTTCCTTGCTATGGCAATCGATGCTCTTTCGAGCGTAGTTCTGGGATTCGAGATTTCGGTTGCCGACGATTACAAGACCTGGTTCACACTGCTCGAGCGAATGCGAAAACGAGGTATTAATTGTCCCACTTTTATGAGTAACGGCTCTATTCATATCGAAGAAGCAGTTAAAGATATTTATCCAAATTCTAATGTTCGTCTTTTTTACCATCGGGCGTATCGCGACAAAGAAGTAACCTGTTGTTTAACTCGTGCTCCAATCAACATTAAATTAATTAACGACGCGATTCACGCTTACGAAACTTGCAACAACCACAATCTTTCTCAGTATCTGAAAATCACGAACGACCGTTATTTCCACGAAATTCTGAAAGGTTCCGCCGAGTTCTTTTGCCGGCGCTTGCGCGAGCGCCTGGAAAACCGTCCTAAAATACGAGTCGAAGGCATTTACTCTGCATTCCAAGCCCGTTTCGAAAAATTTCATATGCTGAAAAGCGACCCATTCCCTTTAGTCAATGGCTGGATTGCAAAGTGGATGACCCAACTTTTGGATATCGGTTTCAGTCGGCTCGCAATCTATATGCAAATACCTGTTTCCACAAATCTACGGTTATTTGCTTGCGGACAAGTCCCAACGATGCAATTTTTAACAGCAGACAGCCCAAAATTGAAGACTTTTGTCGTAGAAATAGCAGCCAGGGCTTTACAAATCCCCATTTTTTACAACCGTTGCGAAATGAAATTAGATAAATGTAGCCTCTTTTAGCAACCCTTAAAAATATCGCGAGCATATATATTGGGTTTTCCATTTGTTATTCCCGAGAGGCTTCGGTATCATTTCGGCGGAAAAAATTAAAAGCGGCATCCTACGTTAAAGTTACTGCCAAAATAAACATTACTGCTTGTGTAAATAATCTTGCCCTAATTTCGTTTTCCTTCTGTGTCAATTTGGTGCAAAATGGGAAAAATATCGAAAATATTAGTTTTATTGTTTTTAATAAATTATTTTGCTTCGGGGCAGAAAATTCTAATCCCTATGGATTTAACACAAACAGACCACTTGAAGGCTTATGGGCTTGCCTATTGGACATTGAAACAGGGACAAACAGTTGATTGGCTTTTAAACTATCGTGGAGGTTCTTTCGCGACGGACTTGAACCCAAGCGTCGAAACCGAAGCTCGACTTCGCGGTATTGCTTACGAAGTTGTCGATGGTGCAACTATTTCGCAAATTTATGCACGAATCCAAAGCGATGAAGTAAATATGGACGTTGTCCATCTTGAAAAGGCTCCAAAAATTGCTGTATATGCAACCCCAGGCACTTTGCCTTGGGACGATGCGGTCCTTCTTGCCCTAAATTATGCTCAAATCGACCACGACGTGATTTGGGACGAAGAGGTATTACAAGATAAACTGAAAGAATACGACTGGGTCCATCTTCACCACGAAGATTTTACAGGTCAATATGGGAAGTTTTGGGCATCGTTTGGAAATCAACCTTGGTATATCGAGCAGGTTACAATCAACGAAGCAATGGCGAAGAAACTCGGATTCAAAAAAGTATCGGAGATGAAAAAGGCAGTAGTCCTCAAGATTCGTGAATATGTTGCAAATGGTGGCTTCCTATTTGCAATGTGTAGTGCAACAGATACCTATGACATAGCTTTATCGGCGCTCAATCTCGACATTTGCGAAACTATGTTCGACGGCGACCCAGCCGACCCAACTGCAAATTCGAAACTCGACTATTCACAAACTTTTGCATTTGAAAATTTCAAACTTGTTATGGACCCATTCGTATATGAATTTTCGGATATAGATTGTCCACCGAACGTTGCTATGCTTAGCCCCGAAACGGACTACTTCACTTTGTTCGATTTTTCGGCAAAATACGACCCTGTTCCCACGATGCTCACCCAAAACCATGTTAATGTAGTCAAAGGATTTTTAGGGCAAACAACAGCATTCCATCTCGATAAAATTAAAAAGAACATTACTATTATGGGGATTAAAGAAGGAACCGACGAAGTCAAATATCTCCACGGCAACATTGGGCGAGGAATGTTTACATTCTACGGAGGACACGACCCCGAAGATTACCAACACGCAGTTGGCGACCCACCAACCGATTTAAGTCTACATAAGAATTCGCCCGGCTATAGACTAATCTTAAATAATGTTTTATTCCCGGCTGCAAAGAAAAAAGTTCTCAAGACATAGATGAATACTATCAATTTAAGCCTTTTTAATTGCCTTCTTTTCCCTAATTTTGAGATTTATTGGCATAATAATTGCGGTAATTTTATATTTGATTGGAAAACAATAAGGATTTTATGCAAGACAAATTCGAGTATACTATTGTTGCGATTGATGGCGGGGGGACACGAACACGAGCAATACTTAAACGAGGCGATGAGGTTCTTTCTCAAACAACAGCAGGAACAACGCGAGTCGGTTCCGTCGGAGTTGGCGAATCTTCAGAACGTTTGCTGAACATAATTTTTGACCTTTGTGAACAAGCGCAAATTGAAACTTCCGAAGTTGATGTGATTGTTATTGGGTTAGCTGGCGTTTGGCTCGAAGAGGAAAAACAGCGTTCGACTCATCTAATCAAAACTCTTGCCCGAACACAAAATATTCAACTCAACGACTTAATCATTGCAAGCGATGCCGAAATTGCTGTCGAAGGAGCATTTAATGGAGCAAACGGGATTGTTCTGATTGTTGGGACAGGTTCAATTGCTATTGGAAAAGTTGGGAAAGACAAATTCGTTCGCTGCGGTGGCTGGGGAATTGAACTCGACGACGAGGGAAGCGGAGCCTGGATTGGACGTGAAGGCTTAACAGCAGTCGTCCGTGCACTCGATGGACGTGGGCCCCAAACAAAACTAACTGAGATGCTCGCCGATTTTAATCCTTTAATCGACATCGACAACCCGAGAACAATTGTTAAAGCATACGCAGAACGAACATTTGAATATCAAATGCTTACACCAACGGTTATGCGCTGCGCCGAACTCGGCGACGAAGTTTGCTTTGGAATCATAGAGCGTTCAGCACAACACCTTATTGAATTGCTTTCCGCTCTATACCCAGCATTCAAAACAAAACGAGTTAACGTGGCAATGGTCGGAGGCATTATAGAATCGAAAAGTCTTCTGGGTAGAATGCTCGAAGAACTTGTTCGAAAAGACAAACGGTTTGAACTTGTGCCACCAAAAGGTAGCCCGCTCGACGGGGCAATACTGATTGGTAACCGTACTCTAACACATTTAGGAAGTGATTCATAAGTTTAAAACTGGCTCGATATTCTCACAGCCAATTGAGCTCGTTCCAACACTCGGTTGCAGAGTTGCAACCGAGTGGCAATCCCTCGCTTGCTATTCCGAGAACACGGAGCCACAGAAAAATCTACGAGTTTCTTCACTGCTTCCAGAATAACAATAACTGGAAAGATTTGCTCATCGCCTTTTACCTATTGCCATCGCCATTTCAGCATTTTTTAATGGCTAATGAGTCATCCAAATGGGCTACATAGAAATCGCTCTTGGAAGCGGCTTTTTGTTTATTTCCCATAAATGTAATAAATTTGGTTTTTTAAAAAAAGGTAAAGTTCTAATATGCTTGATGTTTATTTGCCTTTGATACTAATGTTGATATTTGGTTTCGGTGTTGCCCTTGTATTTATGCTTTTTTCAGAATGGATAGGTGCTCGTCGTATAACACCCGAGAAAGGAACAACATACGAAAGTGGGATGATTCCTTTTGGAACAGCGCGCGAACGTTTTTCTGTAAAATTCTACCTTGTTGCTATGAGTTTCATTGTTTTCGATATAGAAGTAGTATTCCTCTATCCTTGGGCAATAACTTTCACTAATTTAGACTTTTTTGCGTTTATTTCTATGATAATATTTATAATAGTTCTTTTTGCTGGTTACTATTATGAGCTTAGAAAAGGAGGATTAGAATGGGATTAGATAAATTGCTTGGTCGCGACGGTTTTTTAACTACAACCGTCGATGCCGTGCTTAAATGGGCACAGAAAAATTCTGTTTGGCCAATGCCGTTGGGGCTTTCCTGTTGTGCTATCGAAATGATGGCATTTGCTTCGCCTCGGTTCGATGTTGCGCGCTTTGGTTCGGAAGTATTTCGAATGACACCACGGCAATCGGATTTGCTAATAGTGGCGGGAACAGTTACATACAAAATGGCTTGGGTTGTTCGTAAAATCTACGACCAAATGCCCGACCCTAAATGGGTTGTTTCAATGGGAGTTTGTGCTTCAACCGGCGGTATGTTCCGAAGCTACTCCGTTGTTCAAGGAGTTGACCTTTTCCTACCCGTCGATGTCTATGTTTCCGGATGCCCACCTCGTCCAGAAGCCCTTATAAAAGCATTGATGGTTATCCAAGAAAAAGTGCAGAAGAAACACAAACCCGACTTATTCAATTTTGGTAAAAACGTCTCGCCAACACCACAGCAAGAAGACTATCGTACCCCGATGTGTGAGATTTAAATTTAAATATAGAACAAATACCCAAATGATTGGTTGGATAGCCCCCAAATTACCCAAAAGAAAAACCATGGGCAATAAGGAATACGTCGGTGGTGATACCGAAATATCCTTCAAAAACCAGTCGGAACGGGTGAAACCGACGAAAACAAGAAATACACATAAGTTTCAAAAACTCCTTCAAAGCTCGAAATGCCCAGCGAACCTTATAATTGCCGAATTAAACATTTTGGAAAAAGATTATTCTATTAATATACAACCAAACCCGGGGAATAAAAAAGCAAATGAATCTATTTTGTTGTAATTTCGCCCTAAAAAATAAAATTTTAGGATTTATTACTGTTTTTCTTGATTAATTTTGCTTTTGTAATTTATGAAAATAGTAAGTAAATATTTTTTGCGTTTTCATATAGGTCCTTTCCTTTTTGGGACTTTTCTTGTTGTGTTTCTGTTTCTATTTCAATTTTTGATGAGAGATTTAGACAAACTCGTTGGGAAAGGATTGAGTTTCTGGGTTATATTCCAGTTAATTTTGCTTAATATGTCGTGGATGTTGGTTTTGGCGATTCCGATGGGGGTTCTATTTTCGACCTTAATGGCTTTTGGAAATTTGAGTTCTTTATTCGAAATAACTGCTATGAAATCGGGTGGTTATAGTTTTTTCCAATTGGTTGCTCCAGTTTTAACATTTAGCGTAATTCTTTTCGGTTTTCTGTTTTGGTTCAACGATGTAGTGCTTCCGGAATCGAATCACCAACTCAAAATTTTAACGATGGATATAAACCGAAAGAAACCAACATTTTCGTTGGAATCGGGACAATTTTCGACCCAAATCGAATACTATACTATATTGGCTCGCAAAGTAGATTCCGTTTCCAATGGGCTACGTGGAGTTACTATTTACGATAATTCTAAATCGAGGCAATTTAACAGTATTTCTGCCGATTCTGGCTTTGTTGTATTCGTTCCATCGCTCAATAAGCTTCGATTTACATTGTTTAAAGGAGAAATTTTACAACTCATCAGTTATGAGCCACAAAATTTTCGGAAAATTAATTTTGAAAAACTGGAAGTTTTGCTCGATGCCAAAGGCTTTACACTTGAACGTTCGAACGAGGCGATGGTTGCCCGAAGCGACCGCGAAATGAGAATCCGAGATATGAAAGAAATTGTTGCTGAATCCCGGAAACTATCGCAAGCAGCACAAAGGCGTGCCGCCGAACTTTTTGCTACCCAACCCAAAGTAATACACTTAAAAATGTCTTCCGATACAACATTGGCTCGACTCGACGAAATTATAGAGCGAGATTTTAACTATCTCGAGACACAAATCACCTCGGAGGTATTTCGCATCACCGATTTCGAATCGAGGGCTCGACAGTACGAGGTCGAAATCCACAAAAAGTATGCAATACCTTTTGCTTGCATTGTTTTCGCTCTTGTTGGGTGCCCACTTGGTATGATAACCAAACGCGGAAATTTTGGAATAAGTGCTGCAATTTCGCTTGGGTTCTATGTGTTCTATTGGGCTTGTCTTATCGGTGGCGAAAAACTTGCCGACCGCGGATTCATATCACCATTTTTAAGTATGTGGCTCGGCAATTTCGTTCTTGGCATCCTTGGCATTTTACTTATCTTAAAAGTGAACAACGAGTCGGTTTTCTTTTCCCATCTTTTTGAAAAAATCTTTGTTAGAAAATCCTGAACAAGGAGGTATAATCCTTTGTTCACTCCACTTTGTCATTTCATGTCATTTTGAGCGAAGCAAAGAATCAATAGGGTGCATTAATATCGAGCAATCGGTATGAGTCTATTCAATGTTTTGTATTTGCTCTCGGATTCGTTCCAATTCTTCCTTTGCATTGACAACAATTTGGGATATTTGTGCATTATCCGATTTTGAAGCAATTGTGTTGAATTCCCGATTTATTTCCTGCAATATGAAAGTGATTTTTTGGCCAACCGGTTCTTTTGCATTCATTGTTTGACGCAAGAAATCAAGATGTGAACGGAGTCGGATACATTCTTCATTTATGTCCAGTTTGTTTGCAAGTATAAGGATTTCCATTTGAATACGCTGTTCGTCGATTTCATCGCTTTCAAAGAGTTGAGCAACTTTGGTGCGTAGTTTTTCTCTTTCTTCTTCTAAGCGATTAACGCTTAACTTTTCTATTGAATGCAAGAGAGTATCCAGTCTCTTTACTCTTTTGACTAAATCTTTGTAAATATTTTTTCCTTCGAACAATCGGCTTCTTTCGAGTTCCTTGATAGCATCGATAAGGGCTTCTTTAACTACGTTCCATTCGAGTTCCGTATCGTAGGAAGTTTCACTATTGTTAATTAATAGATGTGGGAAAGCCAGAATGTCGCTGATAGAAATTTGACTACGGATTTTAAGTTTTTTTACAAGCGAAGATAAAGCCCGATGAATATTAATAGCGGCAGTCTCGTTCAAAACAAATGGCTTTATAGATTCATCAATTTCTGTGGAAATTTGAACATTCACGTTTCCACGCGAAATTGCTTTTTTGATAATCTCACGAATTTCTAATTCTTTGTTAGCAATCGATTTGGGCAAACGACAATTGATTTCCAAAAACCGTCCGTTAACACTTTTAAGTTCCACAGTTGCTTTGATACCGCCTTCAGACTTTTCCGCTTTGGAAAAACCAGTCATACTTTTCATATTTTCATAATGAGTTTAATTGTAGAAATACAAAGTTAATAACTTCTGGAGAACTTAATTAATTTTTTGAATCTTCGATTTTTAAAGTGATGAAAATTGCCGAACAAAAAAATCGAAAGGAATACGTTGTTTGTTATGTTTAGTGCATAAGTTAGAAAGTAGGTTGTATGCCGATAAATCAGGGTCAGAAATAACACTAAGCTATCCTTGCTATTCTGAGTTCTGACCCCCGAAAGAAGGCGGAACAAAGAATCTCCTTTCCTGTTATTCTGAACGTAGTGAAGAATCCCTTCCACCACGTCCATTATGGATTAAGAGAGGAAGGAAGCATATAAACTCTGCTTGTGCAGAAGGTGGGAGTCGAACCCACACGGGTTTTGAAGCCCACTGGATTTTGAGTCCAGCGCGTCTGCCAGTTCCGCCACTTCTGCGACGTGGGCGAAGAGAGATTTGAACTCCCGACCTCCTGCTTGTAAGGCAGGCGCTCTATACCACCTGAGCTATCCGCCCTTTGAAAAATGCAAATTAACATTTTTCGGGGAAACAACAAAAAACATCTCGATGTAGCGTCCAATGTTAATGCAGCAATAGTTCAGTGGGTTCTATTAT
>CAZPSM010000039.1:11426-16804 GCA_964589125.1 uncultured Hyphomicrobiales bacterium
TCTATTATATATAATAGTAAAATGTTTAACTTTGTAATTTAGTTATTGATTTCTTTGCAAGAATTTATATCGCGAAAAAGATGAGTAAAAAGGAAATAAAATCTTTTCCCCTCTATTTATTGATAATAGTTTTATATTTTATTGCTACAACAACAATTTTATTGTCATCTCCTGTAGAGATAAATGAAGAGGTTTTCGATAAAATCATTACAAATCTAAGAAACAACAATCTAACTTATCTCGATACATTAGAAAGGAAACTCGAGACATTGACCCTACAGAATCCCGACGAAGGAATTAGGCTTTTGAATCGGATACTTTCTAATGAATGGGCAATTACCAATTCCAGAATTGCATATAAGTGTTTCTATTGGTTAAGTCGGCTATATTATAATGCTAATAGGATACATCTTGCTTCGCGTTATCTGTTCCGCTGTTTTAATATGATAGATAGCATTAATGACATATTTGCCCCATTTTGGCTTTATATCGATATTGGCAATTTATTTTTTAAGATTCAAGAGTTAGATAGTGCAATTTATTATTATCAAATTTCGAACAAAGGTCTTACCGATGCTCTCGCAAACGGCTTGCTTAAAGACAAAAAGGGGATACAATTTGGTATTTCGACTTCGCTCGAAAATATTGCCCTTTGCTACATAAGTAAAGGAGAAATAGAAAAAGCAATAGCAAACTACAGAGAATCTTTACGCTACCGCTGGCAAATTGGCGATAAGATAGGCATTCAATATGCCACAACGAAACTCGGCGAAGCATTTTTGTATGCCAATCAATTCGATAGTGCTTTGTACTATTTGAAAAATAGTTTCAATTTCGAGATCGAGCAAATTCAAGATGAGTATCAATTAGCACAATACAATTATTACAAATCCAAAGCTCTTGCTTTGATTTCGGATATTTACTATCTTCGAAACGAATTGGCTTTGGCGAAACATTATTTCGCTTTGGCATTTCAATTGCTCGAAAAAAATAATAACCCATATAGTTTATTTGACTTTTATTTAAACGCCGCATATTTTTACTTCGAGCATAATGATTTGCAAAAGGCTGAAGAATGTGCAAAAAATGCCCTTGTTTATGCAAAGAGGAACTTTTCAACTCCCAACTATGCAGAGGCAACAAAACTGCTCTACAATATTGCTTTATTAAGAAAGGATAATGCTAATGCTATAAAATATCTCGAAGAGACATATAATTTTTTGGACTCGTCGGCTAAGATTTCCGATTTAATGGCTATTGAACTTTCGAAACTTTCGGCTGACCTCGAGGATAAAATTGACCGTGTTCAAAAATTAGTCAGCGAGAAAAGAATCGAAGAACAAAGAACCGAAAAACTATGGATTTTGGTCGGAGCGTTGGTTATCATTCTCACTCTTATGGGGATTATCCTATATAACTTTTACCAGAAAAGGGAACTTACAAAAGCAATGAATCGAACACTGACAGAAAAAAATGAAGAACTAAGTAAGACAATCCACCAACTGGAAGAGTCGCGCGCCGAGCTGAAAGTTCTTAACGAACAACTTATACAAGCTAATATTGAATTGGAAAGAAGCAACGATGCAAAGAACAAACTTTTTTCAATCATTGCTCATGATTTAAGGAATCTTGCCGGTCCGCTCAAAAATACCTCCAACTTGATGATAGAAGAGTATGAATCTTTCGATGAACTGCAAAGAAGGCAGTTCTTCATGTTGATGAATGATTCAATCAATAGACTCAACAGTTTGCTCAAAGACCTCTTGATTTGGGCATCCGCTTTAACCGAAAATATCACTATCAATAAAGAGAAAGTTAATCTTCATCTCCTTGCAAACAATTCAATTGATTTATTCCGTACATACGCAGAAGAAAAATCTATCGCATTAATCAATCAAATTCCCGAAGAAATAGAGGTTTTCTGCGATATAAATATGATTAGTACGGTATTCCGGAATTTGATTCATAACGCAATTAAATTTACTAATGAAAGCGGACACGTTACAATAAGTGCCACACAAGAGGATTCTTCATTCGTCAAAATCATGGTCAGCGACGATGGTATTGGTATGACAACCGATGTATCAAATTCAGCATTTGTAGATACCCCGTTCAATTTATCTTTCGGCACAAAAGGGGAAAAAGGGGCTGGATTAGGACTACGCATTTGCAAGGAATTTATCCAAATGCACAACGGGAATATTTGGTTCGAAAGCGAACCAAACAAAGGAACAACCGCTTTCTTTACTTTACCTAATTCAATCATTTAAACATACGGGGAGAAGAAAAATATTCGTAATGATACGGGAAAAACACTTATAATGGCATAAAATCACAATGATAGTCTTTTGTAGAAAGAAAGATTTGATAGTTATCTAAAATTTGGTTAAGTTGTAGCCTAATTAAGATATTATTTAACTCAAAGAATTGAGGCGAGTTCCGATGGAGATTTACGAAAAATTGGAAATACTTGCTAATTCAGCTAAATACGATGCTTCCTGTGCTTCGAGCGGAAGCCAAAGGAAATCTTCTATGGGAACTACACATATCGCTGGTATCTGCCATAGTTGGGCAAGCGATGGCCGTTGTATATCGCTTCTTAAAGTTCTTTTAACAAATTATTGCGAATTCGATTGTTCTTATTGTATTAATAGAAAATCCAACAATATAAGAAGGGCAATGTTTAAGCCCGACGAACTCGCAAGACTCACAGTCGAGTTCTACAAAAGAAATTACATCGAGGGTCTGTTCCTAAGTTCTGCTATCATAAGGAATCCCGACTACACTATGGAACTTATGTTGAAAGTAGTAAAGAAATTGAGAAACGAATATAATTTTGGGGGATATATACATTTCAAGATTATACCCGGATGCGATTTAAAATTAATAGAAGAAGCATCGCTTTTTGCCGATAGAGTAAGTGTCAATGTTGAACTTCCCAATAGGACGAGTTTAACAAAGTTTTGCCCACAGAAGAGCAAAGAAACAATATTTAATCCGATGAAATATACTTCGAACCTTATACTTCAAAGCAAGGAAAACAAAAAACGTCAACTTGCACCTGCCGGACAAAGCACACAAATAATAATCGGAATGGATGAAAGCAGCGATTACACAATTTTGAATCTTGCAGAATGGCTTTATGGCAAGCTTTTTTTAAAAAGAATATACTATTCTGCTTTTGTAAGAGTCAACGACGATGCCCTACTTCCCCTAGTCGAACCACCCATACTCCGAGAACATCGGTTATATCAAGCGGATTGGCTGCTCCGATTCTATAAGTTCAATGTAAACGAAATTATAGCTGAAAATCAAAATCTCGATTTAAGGTTTGACCCCAAAACAGCTTGGGCATTAAAGAATTTAGAACAATTTCCCGTTGATATTAATAAATCCGACTATGAAATGTTGCTTAGAATCCCCGGCATAGGGGTAACTTCTGCAAGAAAAATAATAAAGGCAAGGAAATTCTCGACCATACGATTCGAAGACCTAAAAAAACTGCGAATCCCATTGAAAAAAGCAATAAATTTTATAACCATAAATGGAAAATATTACGGTTTGAAGACTCAGAACAAAGAAAAATACACCAATTTGCTCTCCGAGGTGAAACAAGATAGCTTGTTCGACTCTTCTATTCTCGACAAAACATATATTTCTGCTAATACGGGTATTCTTTGAGATTGAAAATGGAACAAATCGTTTACGATGGTAGTTACATTGGATATATAAACGCTATCGAAATTGCTATCGGCGAAAATGTTGACGATATTGTGAAAAAGGGTAAAGAGAATTTATTCCAGTCGAAACTCTACGTCGAAAATAACGAAGAAAAAGCCAAGGTGTTCGAAAACAAAATAAAAGCAATCGACCCTATTTTTATGCAAAAGATAGAGATTCTTTATTTTTCCGAAGTCGATGGATTCGAAAACATTGCATTAAGATATATCAAAAATGTTTTGATAAATGGCAAGTCAGTCAATAAACATCTTATGGACAACTCGGTGTGCTTGACGAACAAGATTTTTAAGAACGTTTTGTGCGAGGCACATCGATTTATGGGATTCATTCGATTTTCGGAACTTCAAGATAGAACTATGATAGCGATAATAGCCCCCAAATATAATATTCTGCCTATCATAAAGAATCATTTTTTCGAAAGGTTTGGGAATCTACGATTTATAATCTACGATGAAATAAGAAAATCAGCCATAGTAAATGAAAAAGCTTGCTGTCGGATACTCCCGATTCCTTCGGTTCAGTTGGCAACTTCGGAGAATGAAGAGGAGATACGTTCGTTGTGGAAGAATTTTTTCCGGGCTATAGAAATCGAAGGAAGAAAAAATTTAAAGCTCCAGCAATCGAGAATTCCTTCGAGGTATCGAAAGAATATGACAGAATTTATAGACTGGAAAAAATGAAAAATTGCGTAAATTATGTTTACATTAAAGTGAAAATCGTTGATGTTGCAATAAGCGGTTTGTATTAAAGATAAAAGATAATATGTGAAAGATGGGAATCGATTATAGCAAAAAACTTTTCGAAGAAGCAAAGAAATTTATCCCCGGTGGTGTGAATTCGCCTGTGCGTGCCTTCAAATCTGTTGGGGGAACCCCGCTTTTTATTAAACGAGGCTGGGGTTCACGAATCGTCGATGTCGATGGGAATGAGTATATCGACTTAGTTGGAAGTTGGGGTCCACATTTATTTGGTCATCTCCCGAAATTCATAAAAGATGCAGTTGCCGATGCATTAGAAAATGGAACAAGTTTTGGGGCACCAACGGTGCAAGAAATACGCATCGCTCAACTCATTAGCGAATTAGTTCCTTCGATGGAAATGGTTCGTATGGTCAACAGCGGAACCGAAGCCACTATGAGCGCAATTCGATTGGCACGAGCCTATACCGGTAGAAGCAAAATCATTAAGTTTGCTGGTTGCTATCATGGACATTTCGACTCTTTCTTGGTTAGTGCAGGTTCCGGGGCATTAACTTTTGGCATTCCCAACAGCCCCGGGGTTACAGAGGGAACTGCAAAAGATACTTTAGTTGCAACCTACAACAATCTCGCTTCGGTAGAAAAATTAATTAAGGAAAACAAAGGCGAAGTTGCCGCAATAATAGTTGAACCAGTAGCAGGCAATATGGGGGTTGTGCCACCGAAAGATGGTTTCCTTCAAGGACTGCGACAAATTGCCGATTCAAATGGAATCGTGCTTATTTTCGACGAGGTAATGACTGGTTTCCGTTTGGATTCAGGCGGTGCCCAAAAACTCTATGGAATTAAACCAGACTTAACTACACTTGGCAAAATTATCGGAGGCGGGCTACCAGTAGGTGCATTCGGAGGTAAAAAAGAGATTATGGAACTCCTTGC
>CAZPSM010000039.1:16893-20712 GCA_964589125.1 uncultured Hyphomicrobiales bacterium
ATTAAAGAAAACCCAAACATCTACAAAACATTAGAAGCAAAAGCAAAACTGCTCGAAGAAGGGATTTTGGAAAATCTGAATAGACTTGGTAAAAGATTCAAACTAAATCGCGTTGGTTCTATGATGACCTTGTTCTTTACCGAAAAAGATGTTTACGACTTGGATACTGCATTAACCTCCGATACCAAACTTTTTGCAAAGTATTTTCACAAAATGCTCGAACGTAATGTTTATTTACCCTGTTCACAATTCGAGGCATTTTTTGTCCCCTTGTGTATCACTAACGAGGAAATCGATTTCATTATAGAATCCAATGAACTTGCATTAAAAGAGGCATTAGAATGATAATAGTTAAAAGAATTCCAAAAGAGATTCTGGTTCAAAACGTAAGGCACTTAAAATTCTTTTTCGCCACAATTAAGCAATTCGGAGTCTTTATGATTTTTTGGGGGTTACTGGGTTGTTCAATATTTTCGAAGGAAAACAAAAGCACAATGAAGGCAAGGGACGCATATATCTTTGAAATCCAAAAGAATAATAGTAAAACTTTTGGATTTTACATTCGCACCGATACTGTTTCCACACTTAACAATAAAGAGAATAGCAATCGAATCGAATGCTTCCTTGAATGTAGCAAACAAAAAATTATTCTTCGGCAAGTTCAAATTCGTACCGAGAGCGACGATATTCCATCTTTGCCTATGTTGTTTTTCACTCCTATATCCGATGATGAATTGGATGAAAATATCTGCAAGTCTATTATCTTCACCCGAAACGGAGAAAAGTTCCGATTCCCATTTAAAATTCAGCAGGTAGAAGGAAATTTATTTGCCTATCCATATATGTTCGAAATTTCGGACTCGCTTGTTCTTTTTGGGCTCGACGTTATCCGCACAAGTTCCCCCGGCGATGAATATTTTCCTACTTCGGAAAGATTAAGAGTCGAAGTCCAAAATATGCTAGGCAAAACAGTTTGGCGTTCGGATGAAGATGTCTATTTTCTACAAGTTATAGGAGATGTTGAGCCAAAGGAAATCGGTTCGTGTTATCGCTATGTAAAATTTTGGAATCGGAAAGACAATAATGAAAAATTTATTCCGAAGGGAAAATTTAAAGTAATGCTTACACTTCCCATTCAACCGAAATCAATTACAAAATACTTGGAAATTAATCTTGGAGGATAATGAACGCTGAACAATGGATGGAAAGAGCCATCGAGTTGGCAAAACTGGGTGTCAATTTTGTTAGTCCAAATCCTCGTGTTGGTGCTGTGATAATCAAAAATGGTCAAATCGTTGCCGAAGGTTACCACCAATACTTTGGCGGGCCTCACGCCGAAATTAATGCTATCGAGAATGCAAAAGGTATTGAACTCGACGGTGCAACACTTGTTGTAAATCTTGAGCCTTGCTCGCACTTCGGCAAAACACCGCCCTGCACATCCGCTATCGTCGAAAAGCGATTTGCTAAGGTTGTAATTGGAATGGTTGACCCGAATCCCTTGGTCGCGGGGAAAGGAATACAAATCCTTCGCAATGCAGGGATAGAAATCGAAGTAGGGGTTCTCGAAAAAGAATGTCGCTGGTTAAATCGATTCTTCATAAAAGATATGCTCGAAAGCAAACCCTATGTGATTTTAAAAGTTGCTCAAAGCCTCGACGGTTCAATCGCTACAAGCAATTATCAATCGAAGTGGATAACCTCGGAAAAGAGCCGTGAACTTGTGTGGAAACTTCGTCGCGAAGTTGATGCAATTTTAATAGGAAAGACAACCGCATTGAAAGATGACCCGACGCTTACTTTACACAATTTAGTTGGGAAAACTCCATTGCGAATAGTCCTCGATACCAATCTTTCTTTGCCTTTGGAATTAAAGCTTTTTACCGATGATTTTCGGGAGAAAACTCTACTTGTCGTATCCGATTCGCTGCACCTTTCAGGAAAGGCGGATGCTTTAACCACCGCTGGAGTTAAAATTTTACAGAGCCCTACAAAAGATGGATTTATCGATATCGAGCCTCTCTTGCAAATTTTGTATGAAGACCATAGAGTAGCGTCGCTGGTTGTCGAAGGTGGTGCACAAATCTATAGCAGTTTTGTTCGGGAAAATTTGTGGGACGAAGTTAATTTCTTTGTTGCTCCTAAAATCATCCCCGGGGGAATCAGTTCGTTCAGTGGTTACGCAGTCCAAAGCCTTGAAGAAGCAAGCAATATTGTGTTAAAGTCTATAGTACCAATAGATAACGACGTTCATATTATCGGATTAAATCCCAGAACGGATAAATTGCTGTTTGGCACATAAGAATTGGATGTTCAAATATAATAACAATAGAGTTATTTTAAAACCTTGCTTTTAAAGTATTCTATTGTCTTCATTAAGCCAATCTTTCTGGGTATTTTAGGTTCCCAATGTAAATGTTCCTTTGCTCGTGTAATATCTGGTTGACGGACTTTGGGGTCGTCTTCGGGAAGTTCACGGAAGACAATAGTGCTTGTCGAATTACAAAGTTCAATGATTTCGCGTGCGAGTTCGAGCATCGAAATCTCATCGGGGTTCCCAATGTTTACAGGTTCTACGATGTTGGACAACAGAAGCCTGAAGATACCTTCAATTAGGTCATCGACATAACAGATAGAGCGTGTTTGCGAACCATCGCCAAAGACAGTAACATCTTGGTTCAAGAGGGCTTGACTAATAAATGCTGGTATTGCACGTCCATCGTTAATTCGCATTCGAGGTCCATAGGTATTAAAAATACGAGCAATGCGAGTATCAAGATTGTGATAGCGATGGTATGCCATTGTCATTGCTTCGGCGAAACGCTTTGCTTCATCGTAAACTCCACGATATCCGATTGGATTGACGTTGCCCCAATAATCTTCGGGTTGAGGATGAACAAGGGGGTCGCCATAGACTTCGCTTGTGCTTGCTAAAAGGAAACGTGCCTTTTTTTCTTTGGCAAGCCCCAGCATTTTGTGTGTTCCTAAGGAACCAACTTTAAGAGTTTGAATCGGTAGTCGAAGATAATCCATTGGCGATGCCGGCGAAGCAAAATGTAAAATATAATTTAATTCCCCGGGAATGTGTGTATAGTTCGTTATATCGTAGTGAATGAACTGAAATCTCGGATGCCCGAAAAGATGCGAAATATTATCTGCCGAACCTGTAATAAAATTATCAATTGCAATGACATAATCGCCTTCGGCTATAAATCTGTCGCATAGGTGCGAACCCAGAAAGCCCGCTCCCCCGGTAATCAAAACTTTTGCCATACGACCCTATAAACTTTCGATAATGCTTTTCATATGGTGTTGCACCTCGGCAGCTAAATCCGAAAGGCGCGGATTTTTTATTGCCATCATCGAAGCAATAGGGTCAATTGCAGATACTTCCACCGTCGATTCATCGACTTGTTGAACGACAATGTTACAAGGAAGCATCAATCCAACTTTATCTTCCGTCGATAATGCTTTGAATGCATAGTTGGGATTACAAGCACCGATGATTTTGTATGGTCGGAACGAAGCACCAATCTTTTCTTTCAACAGTTCCGTTACGAAAATTTCGGAAACTATGCCAAAACCGTGCTTGGAGAGCATTTCGGCAACTTTTTGTAATGCTTCCTCGAACGAAATATTTAGAGTTTTCGAAAAGTAGTACGACATTTTTAAGTTCCTTATCTATAAAAAATATAAAGACGTCAAATTCAGAATGTATTTTTATGGCTTCTGCCAAAGTTCGCAACGAGGGGCTTCAGCCCCTCGTTTTACCCCTTTGTTCAAAATCTTGCAAATTGACCCTTGCTTTGCATCGCATAC
>CAZPSM010000040.1:0-3380 GCA_964589125.1 uncultured Hyphomicrobiales bacterium
AAAATTCTACGATTTCCTTCTTTCGAAAGGATATAAAATCATCTTCATCACTGGAAGGTCTTGCGATTATCGAGAACCAACATATAGAAATCTTGTAAGTGCCGGGTATACCACGTTCGATACTTTAATTTGCCGTTCAACTTCTGAACAAAGTATATCGACAAAAGAATACAAAACAGCCAAACGTAAGGCACTAACCGAAAAAGGATATTCAATTGTAGGTTCAATCGGGGACCAATGGAGCGACCTCGAAGGAGGATATGTCCTTATCAAAATCAAAATACCAAACTATATGTATTTAGTGAAGTAATGACTACTTGTGAATTTTTAGCCAGAATCGATACTCCATTGCGGAAATTTATTGTCTCGCGAATGCCATATTTTGCTTGTCTTATTTATTCTTTTGCTCGGAAGAAATTCCTCGATAGATTAACTCAGGAAACTCCTCGAAGAACCATCCTTCCTTCCGAATTGGGATTAAAGCTTTGGGATATAAAATTTGCTTCTCCTCTTTTTAATGCTGCCGGAATGTTCAAAGAAGGAGAAGGATACGAGCTCGCCTATCGGCAAGGTGCTGGTTCTTTTCTTGCTGGAACAGTTACTCCACAACCTCGCTCGGGTAATACAAAATATGGCGTTGTACATCCGTTCCTTGCATACCCACGTTCGAAGACCACTTTAAATTGGTTGGGTTTGCCTAATCCCGGAGCGGAAGTAATAACACAAAAAATCAATTCGATTAGTAAGCACAAAGATTTCCCTATCGGAGTTAGTATTGCATCCGATGGCGAAGAACTGCAATCTATGGAAGAATTAATCCAGACATTTAAACTTTTTGAACGCTCTCAGGTTGATTACATTGAACTCAACGAGAGTTGCCCGAACGTTGACCACGAGGGTCGTCAACTCAATACACTTGAAGACAATTTTATCGAAAGATTAGAGTTTATTTCCAAGAATTTCCTTAAAAAAAGGAATAGAAATCTACCCGTAATTGTAAAACTTTCCAACGACTTCCTGCCGGCAAACATTCCTCGTTTGCTCGATTTACTGTTGGATTTAGAATTCGATGGGGTCAATTTTGGAAATACTTCCACCGATTACGAAAGTGCAAGGCAAATAATAGTTAATTCTGAACTTAAATCATACAATTTCTTTGTCGATAGTTTCGGAGGCGGCATTGCTGGAAATCCATTGAAATCAAAATCTTTATCGTTGAATAAAGAACCCGCGTCGTGAGTTCCATATAATTCGAACCGGTGGGATTGAAAATTATCAAGATTATGAAAAATCCAGGGATAATGGAGTCATGCTCCATCAATGGTTCACGGGATATTTCGAAAACTTTGCTCGATTTGGTCATCAACTATATGCTAAATTCTTCAAAATTTAATTCTTCACCTATTCCACTGCTACTGTTTTTCTTATTGTTTCTTATTGGGAGAAATAATCAAGTAAACTTTATGAAATAATTCATTAAATTAAACGATTATCAAAAGGTAAAAACATTTTGAAAATGAAATATATTATAGCGATAGTTATTAGTTGGTTAACATTGACTGTAAATATGAACAGTCAGTGGGAAAGGGTGGAGACCATACCTCCCCCCTACGATAGATCATATTGGCTCGAGATTTATTTTTTACCACAAAACCCGAACTACGGTTGGGTATGTGGATACGATGGGCGCGTTATTAGAACCACCGATGGTGGCAAAACTTGGCAAGGAACAACAATTCCCACAGCATACCAACTCGAACATATCCAATTTGCAAATGAAAAGATAGGCTATACTTCGGGACAAGACATTTTTGCTATGGGGCGAATTTACAAAACTACCGATGGAGGTGCCTTTTGGTTCGACATCACACCACCCAATGCCGAAGAACTTTGGGGGCATTTCTTCCTCGATGAGAATTACGGTATGGTCATCGGAGGAGGTTGCATAAGCCATCAGCGGTTTTTTGGAACTACCGATGGTGGACGAAGCTGGTCATTCGATTTTGAAGGTAATGTACCAAATTCGGGGTTAACAGATTTAATCCTCTATTCTAGAAACGGTTTGGGTTATGCTTCGAGCAGTGGCTATATTTGGAAAACGACCAATGGTGGTAGGTCTTGGCAAATTTTTTCTCGAACCGGCAACAACGATTGGCAAGAGGACTTATTCATTTCTGGTAATACAATATTAGTTCCATACTCAGCTGGTTGTGGCGGAGGTGGTGGTTTGGGTGGTGCCCGTATTTCAAGAGATTTTGGGAAAACTTGGAAAGAATTTCAAACGGGAACCTCTATGTTCGGAGCCTTTTTGCTCGATTCCTTGCGAGGTTGGGTATGTGGTTGGAATCGTGCAATATATTATACATCTAACGGTGGAGAGAGTTGGACGTTACTCAATTGTGGTCTTACTCCCAAAGACTCGCTCGATGATTTCTGGTTCGTCAACGATACAACTGGGTGGGTTGTTGGAACTGGTGTTTTCCGTTGGGTTGGTCGCAAGACAATTCAAGCACAAATTGAGGCGATTCCAAATGTAAATGCTTGCGAAGGCGATACAATAACGTTGCGTGCTGTCAACGATACAAAGTTTTTTCATTGGTCCACCAATCAAACAACAAAGGAAATAAAAGTTACAAAGTTGGGAATCTATGAGCTCTATGCTTGGGATACCGAATGCGACAGTGTAGTCCCCGCAAAAATTGCAGTCAAATTTAATCCAAAACCTAAAATTACTCTTTCACCGAACAAACAACTAAAATTATGCGAAGGCGATACAATATCAATTTCTCTTTCAACCGATGGCAACCGCTATTGGTGGAATACCGGGGAACAAACCCCCACAATCACTGCTACAAAGCCGGGGCGCTACGTTGCTTATTCTGTTTTTGAGTCAACAGGTTGTATCGATAGTACATTCGTCGATGTTATACCGGCTCCCAACCCAAAACCAAAAATCGAGACGAAGGGACGAAGGTCAATTTGTAGAGGGGATTCTGTAATTCTATCCATCAATGGAAATTATAAAAAAATTGAATGGTTCAATACTGATAATTCTAAAAGAGTTCTTGGGCAAGGCGAAACTTTCGCAGCAAAAGATTCAGGACACTATTATGCACGAGTAGAAACGATAGACGGCTGTAGAAATGTTTCCGACACCATCGCAATAGATGTCCGATTGGATTCCAATGCACTCGAAGTCATTTTGGTTTCGAGCGGAAATACTATAAATTTCGATAAAGTAAAAGTACGGGAACTTCAATGCTTGGATATAGAATTAAAGAATCATTCCGATAACAACTTGACCATTGATTACTTAACGTTTCTACGTAATGTATCGTTTTCGACGTCTCCGTCACTGTTTCCATTGACTATACCAGCAA
>CAZPSM010000040.1:3407-5290 GCA_964589125.1 uncultured Hyphomicrobiales bacterium
ATGTTACTTCCCACATCAACTTGACATCGAAAGAGACACTATTGTTGTTTCAGACCGTTGCTGGGACCATTATGTATATCTAATTGCCCAAGGCAAGGAAGAATCCTACGTAGGAATTTCTAACTGTAATGTTGGGTTATCGGGCAAGACATACGAGTTTTCGGATAATGGAAAAATTTGGATAAGTGAACCTTTCCCAATTCCATCGGCCGATTTCGTCAATTTTGAAATGGCATTGGACTCGCTTAGACTCGACGACCTAGGTTTCAACATTTTTAATTCGTATGGTGGGACTTTGGATGGAGTTGAAACCGTAGTTAATAGTAATGGTAATGTTTATTCGATACAGGTTGATGTTTCGGTACTACCGGCTGGAATATATTTCCTTGTCGGAGAGTTCGGTCGAGTTAAGTTTGTTCACAAGTCGCCAATTGTTATTATTCGATGAAAGAATTAAAAGCAGAATTAATAGTTAGTGCAGAAACTTTTGAACAATTTCCGAAGATTAACCTTCCGGAGTTTGCTTTTTCGGGACGCTCAAATGTTGGTAAATCATCATTGTTAAATAGCCTTGTGCTAAGAAAGGAGCTTGCATACACAAGCGCCAAACCCGGCAAAACCAAGCAAATCAACTTTTACATAGTTGAAAATAAATATATTTTCGCCGACCTTCCAGGATTTGGCTATGCAACAGCTTCCAAAGAACAAAGAGAACGCTGGACACTCTTGAACAAAGCATATTTAACCAATAGAGAAAATCTTGCTTTGGTTGTCCTCCTTGTCGATAGTCGTTTGGAACCGCAAAAATTAGACCTCGCACAAATAGAATTACTCGAAAATAATGCCAAAGAATATGTCCTTGTTCTTACAAAATCAGATAAAGTGAACAAAGACCTCTTGAATAAACGAATAAAGCAATTCGAGTTCGTTTTGCAGTATTGCACAAGCATTGTTGAAATATTGCCATACTCTTCGGTAACACGCCAAGGGCGGGAACAATTGCTCGCACTGATACGCAAATACTACAAAAAAAAAAAAAAATCGTAACTTTGTATATTATGGAGAAAATACAAAAGAAACGGCGGAAAAGTTTTGTGGGCTTCTTGTTCACTTTTGTTGCTATTTTTGTCGTTTCGCTCCTCGTCTTTCTTTCTGTTGTTATTCTCTTTTTAACTATAAAACCTACGCGGAATTGGTTGGCCGATGTTGCGATTGAAATACTCAACAGCAATCTGAATGGAAAAATTTCATATCGGGAGATTGATTTTTCCCCATTTTCGGGGATAAGTATCAGCGATTTCTTGCTTACATTAGATTCCGATACCATCATATTTTCGAAAAATGTTCGATTCGATTGGGATTTTTCTCCTATTCTCCAAAGAAAGATTTTCTTGAAATTTATCGAATTTGAAAGCCCCTACATTAATTTCCGTAAATCCTTAGGAGATACGCTTTGGAATTTCGAAAGAATAGCGAAACAACCTACCGATACAACACCTTCGGAATCTCCCAATCTTACGATTTTTCTCAACAATATTCAACTCGAAAATGCCCGTTTTTCGATGGTCGACGAAAATGATACTACTCGAACAAAAACTTTTAATCCGTCGAACTTCGTTGCCGAAAACTTAAATTTGAAACTCGCTGGAAAACTTTCGCTCCACGATAAAAAATACAGCGTTTCTATTGCTAACCTGAATTTTTATGAAAAAAAATCATCCTTTGCGGTTATTAAATGCCAAGCAGATGTTTTCGCCAACGATACCAATATCGATATTCAAAATTTTACATTGCAAACCGAAGGAAGCACAATAAATCTTACCTCGCAAATTCGACCATTGCACCACCCTTTATTGAATTTCGAGTTTAAAAAGTCAACTTTG
>CAZPSM010000040.1:5334-5651 GCA_964589125.1 uncultured Hyphomicrobiales bacterium
GCAAAAATTTGTCGAAATCCCATTGATGAAGAATGCATTGGTCGAATTAACTGGAAAAGTCGGAGTCGATTCGACGATACAACTCAATAATATCGAAATCAACTTTGGGAAATCATATATTAAATGCAATGGAAAAATCGAAGATTTGAGCAATCGTGTTTCTCCAAAACTTTCCTTCGCTTTCGAAAGTTTCGATGTAGGGCAAAGCGACGTTAGCCGCCTTCTCGGAGAAACTGTGCCATCCATCCCAATTGACTTTAAGTTTTTTAATTCCAAAAATCTGACTTTTAGGCTGGAAAATGGTAAGTTTAAATTCA
>CAZPSM010000040.1:5661-20593 GCA_964589125.1 uncultured Hyphomicrobiales bacterium
TGCTATTACTGGTTCGGGCTTGCTGGGGTTTAACCTTTTATTCGACATCTACGATAACTTCAGTATAAAATTAAAGCTTAACTCCTTTAACCTTGCAACAATTTGGAAATCAATTCCGAAGACACAACTCGACGGAAAATTAGAATCTAATTTTAATTTGCAAGACATACCCAATTCAAGTGGATGGCTGAAATTAAATATAGACAACGGAACAGCAGATTACAGAGGCTTGGAGAATTGGACACTATCTTGCATTGCGAATTTATCGCATGGAAAGCTCACAATTGATACACTCAAATCCTCGTTTATTTGGCAAGACAGTTCGCTCGAGTTAAAGACAGGGACACTTAACTTAGGTGGTTCATTTAACTTGGCAAACCTCGAAAATCCAGATTACAATGTGATTTTGGATTTTTCTAATCTTAACTTGAATTCATTCCGTTTTAGTATGGGGAACCTACCCCAAAGTGTAACTGGTAAAATTTTATTCAATGGGAAAGGGTATAACCCAAACACTTTAGATTTGAATCTAACTGCGGATTTTTCAGAATTTACCTTTCCCGACAGAGACTTATTCCCATTCGAAATCGACTTGAAAGTAAGGCACAGTTCCCCCGACCACAGATTCATTCGCGTTCATTCTCCGATGATGGATGCAGTTGTCGAAGGTAAATACGAACTTTTGGATTTAATAAGCAACTTTGGAACTCAAATTCAAGCAATCGCTAAAAGCTTTGAAAACAAACTAAAAGTCTTGGAAAAACCGATAGATAAAGATTCAATAATAGTTACAAGCGAGACAAACTTTATCCAATCCAAAGTTGGGGCCTTCCGCCCAGCAATGTTCAACGCAGAACTCCGCATTAGCGACATTTCATTGCTAAGCATAATTCTGGAAAAGAACTTGATTTTTTCTGGAAATGCAAAATTATTCTTCGAAAATACGGAAAATACTTGTTACTTGAAACTCGATTCAATGAGTATTAACTACTTAACATACCAAGAAAATTCTACGAAATATAGCCTGCTTTCGTCGAACTTTTCGGCAAACTATGGAATTGAAGTGATGGACTCTGTCCCAAGTGTCCAATTTCTATCCGCTCAACTTGTTTCCGAATCGAGAGCTACAATTGGTAGTGTAACTTTCGATTTCCCCTCGCTTGCTGTCAATTTTCAAGAGGATGCTTTAAAAATAAAAGCACAAGCGGGGATAAATGGAATTGCTGCAATTTCTCTCAATGGCGAAGTAAACTTCACAGACGAAAAAATCGAGGCACACTTTCCTACTTTCGATTTAGCCTATTTGAACGTATTTCAATGGCGTTCCTCGGTTCCAGTTATTATTTCTATTGAAAGAGATAAATATAATATCTCGCGAATGATACTCACAAGGGAAAACGCAGAAACTGTTTCAATTTTTGGTTCTTATTTCAACAATGGCGAGATAAATCTAAAAGCACACATAGATAGTTTACCTTTAAACGACTTCCAAAAACTGTTACCGAAAGATAATATCATTTCAAACATTAAAACTTTCGAAGGGACAATCGAGTCGCTCGACTTGTCGTTGAAAAATACATTGGATAACCCAGAGATTTCCATCGCTTTTAATACTAAAGAACTTCTTTTGGAAAATTATGAACTTGGAAACCTTATTGCAAATTTCAATTACCGAACCAATAATGTAAATGGCAAAATTGAAGTCAAAGAAAATAACACTTCGCTTCTCTCGATAGATGTTCTTCGCCTACCAATCGGCATTGAATTGGTAAAAGGCAAGTTCGAGCTAAACAAAACCGAGCAATTTCTTGCAAGAGTCGAAAGTCGTAGCCTACCACTTGCAATTTTTTCGCCTTTGGTTGCTTCCAATTTAGAGAAATTAGAAGGAAAAGCAACCGCAAATTTCGATATCTTCGGCTATCTACCCGATAATCTTTTCTTTAAAGGCAGAGTCGAAATACTCGATGCATCTTTTCGGGTCTTAGCAAATAATTTAGTATATAGGGCTCAAGGGAATGTCCTGCTCGATGGAACAAGGATTACACTTGACAATATCAACATTTTCAATCTACCAGTGGACAACAAAAATGGCTCTGCTACCATAAAAGGAACTATCATTTTTGCAAACAATCAAATTCAAGATATAGACATTTCATTAGCCACCAATAGTTTAAAAGTACTAAGTAACGCCTCGGTCAAATCGCGTCCAAACCTATATGGCGATTTGATTATTTCAACGGGCAACAGCCAATTAAGATATTCAGGGAAACCGAATGATGCAAAAGTCGAAGGTAATCTCGAAATTATAAAAGGAAAGTTGTATTTGCCCTCGGCGGCTTCGCGTGAGTCGTTAGTAGAGTCCTTTGTTCGGTATGAATTTTCGGGGAATACTGACCATATAGCCCGCGATACATTTTCGAACAGCCCAAGCCCAAATTTGAATAATTCGCATTCTTCGGCAAGTTCATCGAATTTGAGGGTTGACCTTTTTGTCCGTTTTGTCAATCCAGTTGAACTTACTATGGATATTACTACTCTTGGCAAGATGTATGCAGTTATTACAATGCCCGACGGCTCTTCGACTTTGCACTATTATTCCGACCCAAGGAATAACATAACATTGCTTACCGGGAGTGATTTGATTTTGCGCGAAGGCTCTACATTGAACTTTATCAAGCTTTTTAGAACACAAGGTTCTATTAACTTTCCAACCGGAAATCTCGAAAATCCCAGTCTCGACATCAAAGCAGAATATTCGGGGCAAAGCATCTTCAACGATGCAGTTCGAAACTTTGTCATTTCGATTTACTTAACTGGAACAAAAGAACGACCGAACATTCATTTCGAATATTCAATCGATAATCAGACAGCAAAGGGAGATTCTTCGCAAATCGCGCAAGACGCATTATTTTTACTTGCTTTTGGTAGAACAAAAAGTGAATTTGAAAGGGGTAGTGGAAACGAGTTCAACATAAATGAACTTTACAGTGCTGGGGGTTCTGCTGTGATATCCAGCGGAGCAACTGCTCTTATCTCTCAGTTTATAACTAATGCTCTTTCTGGAACCGGGGTTGTTTCCAGTGCAGATATAACTTTTTCGGAGTCATCCTTAACTTTCGATAAAGCTAAATTAAGAATGAGCGGTAATTTTCTTGGTTTAAATTGGAACTTCGGCGGTACCGTGGCAGATTTGATGAATAACAACGAATTGAGCATAGAAGTTCCATTCGGTATAATATTCCAGCCAGAAGCACTCCGAAATCTTATTCTACAATTAAGCCGAACAACTAATCTTACCCAAACTCCCCAACGTAACCAAAAAGAATGGGAAGTTAAAGTAAAATGGGGCGATAGTTGGTAATTCTTCCTACAACATAGAGATTACATTATCCGATAATGATTTCAGTAGCATCATAAACAATCCTAATTTACTCATTGGTAATTGTTGTTTTACAATTTTTTGGATTACCAATGGATAAAAGACTTGAGCAATGTGATTTCGAAACCGATGTTGTTGTGGTTGGCGCAGGTATTGCCGGTATTTCTTCTGCTATCGAAATGGCAGAAACTGGATTCAATGTGTTGCTTATCGAAAAGCAACCCTACATTGGGGGTAGAGTCACTCAACTCTATGAATACTTTCCCAAACTATGCCCGCCAACTTGTGGGCTCGAAATTAACATTAGGCGGCTGCGAGATTCTAACAACATCAGGTTACTTACGCTCTCAACGGTTAAGCAAATCGAAAAAGACGGAAAGGGATTTATTTTAAAAGTCGAACAAAGACCAAGATTTGTTAACGACCGATGTACGATTTGTGGCGATTGTGTTAAAGTCTGCCCGGTCGAGCGTCCAAATGAATTTAATTTTGGTATGGATAAAACCAAGGCTATTTATCAGCCTTACAACAATTCTTATCCACAAAAGTATGTAATTGACCCGGCGGTTTGCTTGTTCGAAAAATGCCGTGTATGCGTCGACGCTTGTAAATATAACGCGATTAATTTAGATGAGAAGAAAAAAGCATATACAGTTCGAACTAAGTCTGTGATTTGGGCAACGGGTTGGAATCCTTACGACGCTACAAAACTCGAAAATTTAGGTTTTGGGCGTTACTCCAATGTCATTACAAATATGATGCTCGAAAGGCTTGCTTCCCCATCGGGGCCAACTCAAGGTAAAATTCAGGTGGGTGGTATCGATGGCGAACTAAACGATATTGCCTTTGTCCAATGTGCTGGCTCCCGCGACGAAAATCACCTTGAATATTGCTCATCGGTGTGCTGTCTTGCCTCGATGAAGCATACAAATTATATAAGAGACCAATATCCAAATGCTAAAATTCATATTTTTTATATCGACCTACGAGCCAACGGGGTTTTAGAGGATTTTTACAACAAGACAAAATCGGACCCTAATGTTGAATTCCATCGTGGTAAAGTTGCAAAAGTTATGAAAAATCCCTCGAATAATCGGCTAATAATTGAAGCCGAAGATACATTGACTGCGGTTCTCACACAAAAAGAAGTCGATTTAGTTGTCCTTGCTACCGGTATGGAACCGACCACATCGAAAGGAAAACCACCAATAGATGGTATTTTAGATGAAAACAATTTCGTTCGAAATGATTTGAACGACGGTGTAATTGGTTGTGGAACCTGCGTCGGTTCTAAAGATGTTGCTTCTGTTGTTCAAGAAGCAACTGGTGCGGCAATGAAAGCAATTCTGAAAATTAAGGAGGGCAAGTGATGGCAACAGAAACGAAAGTCGGACTTTATGTATGCAGTGGCTGTGGTATCGGAGATTCAATCGATTGCCAGAAAATCGCGGACGATATTGCCTCGGAATTTAAAATCCCCGTTGTAAAGGTCAACAATTGGGTTTGCGGTGAAATCTTTGTCAAAGAAATTCAGAAAGACATCGAAGAGAATCAACTCGACAGAGTAGTTATCTCCGCTTGCTCGGGACGCTACTTAACAGATGTATTTAAATTCGGGAACAATGTGCTTTGCGAAAGAGTGAATATTCGAGAGCAGGTTGCCTGGACTCATACCCCAAAAGACGAAGAAACACAGTCACTTGCTTTGGATTACACAAAAATGGGCATCGTAAAAGCCCAAAATATGCAGTTTCCCGAACCACTCATTCTTGATATTAGTTCTACAATTTTAGTCGTTGGAGGTGGCATAACTGGCCTGAATTCAACACTTTCGGCAGCAAAGGCTGGATACAACGTTGTTTTGGTGGAAAAAGAAAAGGAATTAGGAGGCTTCTATAAAAAGTTGTATAAAGTTGCTCCACAGAAAGCCCCTTATCTTGAACTGGAACCCAATTTGATTGAGGAAACGATTGGGGAGGTCCTTGCAAATGAGCGAATACAAGTATTAACAAATTGCGCGATAAACAAAATTTCGGGGCAACCCGGGATGTTCAACGTGGAAGTTCAAAATAATGGGAATATTTATCAATTCCAAGTTGGTGCCATTGTCCAAGCCACTGGTTGGAAGCCTTACGACCCCACCAAACTCGATTACTTAGGCTATGGAAAATTCCCAAATGTCATTACGAATATTGAATTTGAACAATTGGCAAACAACAACAAAGGATTTTCAGAAAAACTAAATGGTAAAGACATCCGTAGTGTTGTCTTCGTCCAATGTGCCGGTTCCAGAGACCCCAACCATCTCCCATATTGTTCCTCCTATTGTTGTAATGCAAGTTTGAAGCAGGCTTTATATGTTCGAGAATTCTTCCCAGATGCAAAAGTGTATATAATCTACAAGGATATGCGAACACCGGCACAATACGAGAAGTTCTACAAACGAGTCCAAAGTGAAGAAAATATATTTATGGCAAAGGGTGAAATTGTTGCTATCGATTCCGATGGTAATGGCTCTGTCGTTATAGATGTCGAAAAAACCTTGATAGCCGAACGAATTCGCTTGCAAGCAGACTTGGTTGTATTAGCAACTGGTATGGTGCCAACTACTTACGTCGATATAGGTAGTATAGAACAAACCACAACAACTGCCGATGGGAAAAGCGTTGCCGCAGGTGCCGAAATCGGTGCCCGAATTCTAAACCTTACATACCGCCAAGGGACAGATTTGCCAACTCTTCGCTATGGATTTCCTGATTCGCACTATATTTGCTTCCCTTATGAAACTCGGAGAACGGGAATTTATGCTGCTGGAACAGTTCGCTCACCAATGGATAGCGTCTTTGCAAAAAATGATGCATTGGGAGCAACATTAAAGGCGATTCAGGCAATTGAAAATGTTCGATTAGGAAAAGCATTACATCCACGTTCTGGGGACACATCATATCCAGATTTCTTTTTGCAAAGATGTACACAGTGTAAGCGATGCACCGAGGAGTGTCCTTTCGGAACACTCGACGAAGACGACAAAGGAACACCAAAGCCGAACCCCAATCGCTGCCGACGTTGTGGAATTTGTATGGGGGCGTGCCCCGAAAGAATTATTAGCTTCAAAAACTATTCTGTTCAGATAATATCCTCGATGATTAAGTCGTTGGAAATACCCGAAAGTGATGAAGAAAAGCCACGTATATTAGCATTTTTATGTGAAAACGACGCTTACCCCTCGTTAGATATTATCTCGAGCAGAAGAATACACTATTCTCCTTACATTCGTATTATTCCCGTCCGTTGCCTTGGTTCCGTGAATATCATCTGGATTGCCGATGCATTATCGATGGGTTACGATGGAATTATACTCATTGGGTGTAAGTATGGCGAAGATTACCAATGCCACTTTATCCGTGGAAGTGAACTTGCAAACAAACGAATGGAAAATGTACAGGAAAAACTCAAGCAGTTAGTTCTGGAACCAGAACGAGTTGAACTACACACACTTTCTATCGATGAATATGACAAAATTCCAGAGATATTTAATAACTTTGCTGAAACAATCGACCGATTGGGACCAAATCCGTATAAAGATATGTAAAGAATAAAGTGATTATGTAAAATTTGCCACCTATACTGTACACAACAGTAGAGCGGATATTCTTATTAAAAAAATGTGGTGTGTCTACTCAAAAATGTGCTAGTTTAGATACTCTGGCAAGAATGTCTGAGCTACTCTAACCCCGAAGCAGTCGGAACAATATAAAAAAACAACAATATTTTTGATTCTCTTCTTATTGATTTGATAGATATAGTATGGTTGCTTATAATACATAATCACCAAAAAATTTTTTCATTCAAGCGATACTTTTTGATTTTTCATGTGTTATTTATATTTGAAGAAAGTGCAAATTTGAAAAAAGTAGATTTTATAGTAGAAAACGACACTGGATAAGGTATTGAAAATTAATTATTTAGAAATATTATTGTCAAATAAAAGTAGGTAAGCAATGAAAATCATCAATAATTTTGTTCCCCATTTACTGCTTTGGGTCACCATATCGGTGAATTATTTGACTGCTTTCGGAGACAACCAAGTCTTTAAAAGGCTGAACCCAGTCTTTATTGAGAATAAAGGACAATGGGCGTCGGAAGTACTTTTCTTAGCCCGAATCAACGGGCTCGATGCTTGGATTACGAAAAACGGTATTACTTACGATTTCCATACGCTTAAATTGACCGATGACAATATTGCGAAAACACTACCAATAAGGCTTAGCGAACGGTTATTAAAGCAAAAATATCAACGATATGGACACACGGTGAAAGTAAATTTACTTGGAACAAATGAACACCCCACCCCCAAAGCCGAACAAATAACCCAAGCCTATTACAATTATTTCGTTGGCAACGACCCTAAACGGTGGCAAAGCTATGTATCTTCGTATCGAAGTGTCATCATCGAAAATATTTATCAGGGAATCGACCAGCGGTACTATTTCGACAAGGGCTATCTACGCTACGATTACATTATCCATCCCGGAGCCGTTCTTCCGCAACTTCGATTGGAAATCGAAGGGGCATATTCTACTTGGATTAATGAAAAGGGTGAACTTGTGTTTTCAACGGTCTTTGGTAATGTTACACAGCAAGATATGTACGCGTATCAAATTATCGAAGGTAAAAAGACCGAAGTTGAAGCAATATGGCAACAAAACGATAATTACTTTATGCTAAAATTGAATAAATACGACCCGAATTATGATGTTATTATCGACCCTCTTGTCTATTCTACTTTTATTGGCGGGGGAGGAATTGATGAAGGTGCCAATATTGCCATCGATAGTGACGGGAACGCTTATATCGTTGGTATTACCGAATCGGCCGATTATCCAACAACTACTGGAGTTTATATAAATTCTTTGGGGGGGTATATTGATGCGTGTATTACAAAACTAAATTCGGATGGTTCCAATATTATTTTTTCGACTTTCTTGGGTGGAGGCAATTTCGACGGTGGGACATCCATTGCAATTGATAACAATAGAAATATCTTTGTAACCGGGTTCACAAAATCGGCAAATTTCCCTTCGACAGCGAATGCATATCAAAAATCAATTGCTTCGAAAGATACCGAAGACGTATTCGTTGCCAAATTGAACAGCGATGGCTCGAGTTTAATTTACTCTACATTTATTGGAGGGATAGAACTCGATATTGCGAAATCAATCGCTATTGACTCCGATGGGAACGCTTATGTTACTGGTTATACTGTATCGGTGGATTTTCCGACAACTCCAGGTGCCTTCGATACGGGAAACGGAGGTATATTTGTTCTAAAATTGAATAGAAGTGGCTCAGATTTGATTTATTCTACATTTCTTCGTGGTGCGGGCTTCGGCTCTTCAATATCAGTCGATAGCAAAGGGTATGCTTATGTTGCAGGAACCACATTTTCGAAAAGTTTCCCTACCACACCGGGAGCTTTTAATACCAAGCACAACGGCTATCTGATGAATTTCGTGACTAAACTAAATCAAGATGGTTCGGGCTTGGTTTATTCCACATTCATTGGCGGCAACAATCCCGATGGTCACATCTCTATTGTGGTTGATAGCAACAGTAATGCTTATATATGTGGAACAACAACCTCTGTGTATTATCCAACGACCGAAGGAGCATACGACCGAAACAACGATGGTTACTCCTCCGAAATCTTTGTTACCAAATTGAACCCAGAGGGTTCCAACCTTGTCTATTCCACATTCATTGGTGGGAAAGAGAATGAATTCGGCTGGGGACTTGCAATCGATAAACGAGGAAATGCATACGTAACCGGAAGCGTTTTGTTTATCGATACCACCGACTTCCCTATAACAGAATGTTCATATAAACGCTCCTATGGCGGTGCATTCGATGCTTTTGTCGCAGTCGTGAACTCTACCGGCTCGGACTTACTCTATTCTACATTTATCGGTGGCGATGGACTTGCAAATGAATATGGGCTTGGAATTGCAACAGATAGCGTTGGTAATGTTTATTTGACTGGGGATGCTTGGTCCCCCAGTTTTCCAGTTTCAGATAAGGCATTTGATACCACTTACAATGGTAATTACGATGCATTTGCCCTTAAACTAAATCTATGCTGTCCTATGAATCCTTCTGTCGATGTCATAAAAGGGAATCTTGTGATTTGCAAAGGCGATACTGTAATATTAAAGGCAAATCCCGATAATCCTAATTTCACTTACCGATGGTCAAATGGAGGCAATAAAGACACAACGATTATTACCGATGGTGACTATCACTTTGTTGAAATTACCAACGAAATCGGATGTTCAGAGGTAGCTGGTATTAATATTGACCTAAAGCCTACTGTCGATGTAAAAATCGATACAATTTATGCAAAGATTGGCAACCCAGAGGTTTTGTTGAATATTCGCTGTCGTATTTTAGGTGCTGGAAGCAAAACAATCACAGATTTGTCTTTCCACATAGGTTTCGATGCTTCTTCGTTTTTGCCGGCAACGAACCAAAACTTTATAGAACAAAACTATGTGGATAATAATGGGATTCGCCACCTTGTTCTCCATTTTAATGGCTTAAATTTGAAAAATCGTGATACAATAACGTTCCAACTCTTGGGAACAGCTTTGTTGGGTAACAATAGGATTAATTCCATAAATCTTTTCGAGGTAAGTAGTCTTGATACAGTGCTTTGCCTTACTCAATCTTCGGGGAAAATGTTCCTCGATAGCATTTGTGTCTTCGAGCTTCGCAAAGTCGAAATTTTTACTCCTTCGAATTTCGAGATTAATCCGAATCCAGTGAACACCGACGAAATTGAAATCGTATTCGAAGGTGAAGAGCAAGGAACCCATTCATTGGATATTTACAATGTTAATGGTGTATTATTGGATTCGAGACGATGGAGTAACTTTGGACATAACAAGAGGGTCTTCGGCCTCGATCTAACAGAATACCCGAATGGTTTTTATTATGTTGTGTTGAAAACTCCGTGGAATTCCATTGCCAAGCCTATGCTAATTATGAAGTAAAGACATTGGCAAATTTGATTTGTTTAGTCCGAAAAAGTAAAAATAACTGCGAAGAATCCAAAAAACAAAGAAGCAATAGATTCTTCACTTATTCCGTTCCGTCAAACGAAGCGGAATTAGTACAGAACGATACAGAAAGGTATTGATAATAACATATTAAATTATTCAGAACTACAAGGCACGAAGCCCGAAAGTATATACTTCTATGATTCCCTAAATAATGTTCAATTCCCGCCCGACAACTTTGAAAACTTCAAGTATACGTTCAAGATGAACATCTTCGTGGGTTGCCATATAAGATGTTCGCATCATACTCATATTGGGGGGAACACCCGGAGGGATAAAAGTATTTACAAAGACACCATTATCGAATAATCTTCGCCAAAAGATGAAGGATTTTTCGACATCCCCAATTATTACTGGAACTATTGCCGATTCGCTTTCGACGATATGGAAACCAAGTTCTTTAAAACCTCGCTGCATCTTTTTCACATTCGAGGCTAATTTTTGCACTAACTCGGGTTGCTCTTCCAAAATATCCAAAGAAGCGAGGGCAGCTGCACACGATGCTGGGGTCGGACTTGCGCTAAAAATAATGGCTGGCGAATGATGTTTCAAAAAATTGATAACACGCTCGGGACCACAAACAAAGCCTCCAAGCGATGAAAATGTCTTGGAAAATGTACCCATAGTCATATCTGTTTCCGCGACTTTATCCCAGTAGTGGGCTGTTCCCTTGCCTCCGGGACCAATAACCCCAATTGCGTGGGCGTCGTCGACCATAACTCGAGCGTTATATTTCTTTGCTATTTCGAGAAGTTTAGGTAAGTTAACGATTTCCCCAGTTACGGAAAAAACGCCATCAGTTACAACAAGTTTCCCAGCATCTTCGGGCAAAATTGAAAGGACTTTTTCGAGGTCCTCGAAGTCCGCGTGTTTGTAGCGGACAAATTCTGCAAATCCTCCTTTAGCAAGCAGGCATGCGGAAACAATACTGGCATGGTTTTCCTTATCCGAAATTACATAATCCCCCTTTTGTACTAATGCGGAGATTACCCCAAGATTTGTTTGGTAACCAGTAGAAAACAGCAAGCAAGATTCGTAACCAAGGAATTTGGCAAGCCTTTCCTCTAACTCAATGTGAAGGTCCAACGTTCCGGTAAGATAACGGGAGCCAGAGCAACCTGTTCCGTATTTTTTAATTGCGTTTATAGATGCTTCTTTAACCTTTGGGTGGGCAGTCAAGCCAAGATAGTTATTGGAACCCGCCATAATAATTTTTCTCCCACCGATATGAACAATGGGACCTTCATTTTCTTCAATGGGATGGAAGTAAGGATAAAGCCCTCGAGCCTTGACTTCGTCGGCTCGAGTAAAACTATAGCACTTATAGAATAAGTCAGTTTCTTTAATTTCAACGTTCATATTTATAAAATCCATAATATTTAAATAAAATAATAAAAATAAAACAAAGCAAAATTCAGAAAAAAACTACAATTATACAAAATTTATCTTAATGAATTGTTGTGCCAATTCGCCCGAAGCGTATGGATTTTATCTTCTCGACAATATTATACAATGGGATATTTGTATCCCACGACATATAAATAATCAATGGTGCTCCGACAACGTTTTCGTAGGGAACAAAGCCCCAGTATCGGCTATCGGAACTATGGTCGCGATTATCCCCCAATGCAAAGCAATAGTCTCTTTCAACAATATAGGTCTTCTTTGGCTCTCCATCAATGTAGAAGTTCATACCGTCGTAAGAGACGTCGTGTCCCTCCTTTTTTATGAAGAATTCCCATTCACGCCAGTTCTTCGGGTCAAGTTCAATCTTATCCCCCTTTTTGGGAATCCTAATCGGTCCGTAATTATCGCGTGTAAATCCACGTCCTGGTGGAAAAGTTTCCCACTTATTGTATGGCGATAGTGGTTCACTATAGTCATATTTTCCGGTAGGAGCAAGAGGCGATTCAACCCCATTAACGAAAAGTTTTTTGTTGATTATTTGAAGGGTATCACCTGCGATTGCCACACACCGCTTCAAATAATATTGGAACTCTCGTGCTTTAACTTCGTCGCGGTCGCCCGGGTAAACGAAGACGATAACATCGCCTCGTTCTGGGGTTTTCGGACCGGGGAATTTTATATAAGGCAATGGTATGTTCAAAAATGGAATTATTTGTGGCGTCGTTGGTCCATAGATAAATTTATTCACAAATAGAAAGTCCCCTGTCATAACAGTATTTTCCATTGAACCTGTTGGTACAACAAAGGAAGCAACAAGGAAACCGTTAATAAACATTACTATTATCAAGGCGCCTACAATGGTCTTTGTCCAAGAAATTATAGTTTCGCCAAGAGTTTGTGGCTTTTTCTTCTTTTCTTTTGCTTTCGCGCGTCGTGCTTTATACCAAGCCCAAATTCGCTTAAATAAATTATTTTGCATAGTTGTTGTTCCAATTTGAGTTTTCTTTTCTTCCATAGAATTTTTCAAAAAAATATAAATATAAAATTAATCATTTTCATCGATAGACAAAACAGCAAGGAAAGCTTCTTGTGGTATTTCCACTCGCCCAATTTGTTTCATACGTTTTTTACCTTCCTTTTGTTTTTCGAGCAGTTTTCGCTTTCGTGTAATATCCCCACCGTAACATTTTGCTAAAACATTTTTGCGTAGAGCCTTAACGTTAGTTCGTGCTATGACTTTCGAACCGATTGCCGCTTGTATTGTAACTTCGAAAAGCTGGCGTGGAATCAAGTCCCGTAGTTTCTGGCAAATTCTTTGTCCCCATTTATAGGATTTCGTTCGGTGAACGATTGTAGAAAGAGCATCAATTGGTTCGCCATTCAGCAATATGTCGAGTTTGATTAAGTCTTCGGCTCGGTATTCGGTAAATTCGTAATCCAAGGAAGCATAGCCACGTGAAATCGATTTTAGTTTATCGAAAAAATCAAAAATCACTTCCGCCAAAGGAAGTTCAAACTCGAGGTCAACACGCGTTTGCGAAAGATAAGTAGTATTCAAATGGCGTCCACGACGCTCCATACACAACTGCATTATGCTCCCTACATACTCGTCGGGGGTTATAATATGTGCTTTAATAAATGGCTCCAATATTTCAGCAATTTGGACGGTTGGAGGCAGCTGGGCTGGGTTCTCGATGAATATTTCTTCGCCATTCGTTTTGATTACTTTATAGCAGACGTTGGGAACGGTTGTAACAATATTTTGATTGAACTCACGCTCCAAACGCTCTTGGACGATTTCCATATGCAGAAGCCCAAGGAAACCACAGCGGAAACCAAAGCCTAACGCCGACGATGTTTCGGGCTCGTATGATATAGCTGCATCGTTCAAAGAAAGTTTCGCAAGTGCCTCGCGTAAACTTTCGAAATCATCGGCATCTGCCGGATAAACCCCACTAAATACCATCGGTTTAACAATTTTGAAACCACTTATTGGTTCACTGCAAGGGTTATTTGCGTGGGTTACCGTATCGCCAACTTTTGTGTCTTGGAGATTGCGGATATTTGCAATGAAGTATCCAACATTCCCCGCTTCGAGCAATCCCGTTCTATAACGCTTTAGATATAAAACTCCTACTTCTTCAACTTCATAAGTTTGTTGTGTAGCCATCAGAAGGATTTTATCGCCTTCGCGAAGTCGTCCATCGAAAATACGAACACTAACGACAACACCACGGTATGTATCGAAAATAGAATCATATATTAATGCTCTCAATGGATTTTGTGGGTCCCCCTTGGGTGGAGGAATTCTTTGAACTATTGCCTCTAAAATCTCTTTTATACCAATGCCTTGTTTAGCGGAACAGAACAAGATTTCTTCCCGTTTGCATCCTATTAAATCTATCAATTGGGTAACAACGTTTTCTATGTTTGTTTGAGCACTTGGCAAATCGATTTTGTTAATCACGGGTATTATTTCAATGTCCGATTCGATAGCGAGGTAAAGATTGCTTATTGTTTGAGCTTCGACGCCTTGAGTAGCATCGACAACGAGTAGAGCACCTTCGCAAGCGGCGAGCGAACGCGAAACTTCGTAGGAAAAATCGACATGACCCGGCGTATCAATCAAATTAAGCAAATATTTTTCTCCATTTGAAGCTTGATAGTCCATTTGAATTGCGTGTAGTTTAATTGTAATTCCGCGCTCTTGTTCAAGTGGATTATCGTCCAAGATTTGATTGAAAATCATTTCCCGCGGAGTTACCCTTCCAGTAAGTTCAAGGAATCGGTCGGCAAGTGTGGATTTGCCGTGGTCGATATGGGCTATAATACAAAAATTACGAATTCGCTCCATCTATTTAAAGATTCTCATTTATATAAATTTGAAACTTTAAGAAACGATTTGGTTCAAGAAAAATTATTATCGAATAAATTTACAATGGGTGAACAAGGGGTTTTACCCCTTTGTTCAAAATCTTGCAAATTGACCCTTGCTTTGCATCGCATACAATTTCCAAATTCTTTTATTAAT
>CAZPSM010000041.1:0-4041 GCA_964589125.1 uncultured Hyphomicrobiales bacterium
GCATATCCCCAAACATCCAAAGTTGGAAGAGCAAACGCACGATTCGAAAAAAGAAAGAAGAAAATAGCCAGCAAAAAGAACTTTGCAGTTTTCATAGGAAACTCGTGTATTTGTAAAACAAAATATTTAGTCATAATATTCGAATAATATTATCGCAAATACAATACTAAATTTTATGAAAAATAAAAAACAAAACTAAAATAATATATTTTAAAGAACAAATTTTTTTGTTAGGTAAGATAAAAACCTTTTAGATTTGAGTAGGAGAGATTTATAGTGTATATCTTCTTAGTTGCAATCCACCTTTCTTTCTTTTATCGTCAAGAGAAGGGAGGTGGTAGGTTCAACGAAGTAATAGTTGTTCAATTATGGAATCGGCAGTAGTTACATACGCAAAACCGAAAGCAAGATTAAGAAGACTTGCTAAATGCATCTCTTCGTTTATGGTTCCGGTGGCATCGGCAAGGAAAAAGACGCGGTAGTCGCGATAATATGCATCGCGAGCGGTAGATTCACAACACATATTGGTCATAATACCCGATATAACAATGTCTTCGATTTTTAGGCAGCGTAGGACAGTTTCCAAATCGGTATTGTAGAAGGCTGAATATCGATGTTTAAGAACAACTTTTTCGTTAGGAAGTGGGGCAATGTCATCATAGATTTCGCTTCCTGGTGTTCCTTCGACACACATTCCTTCCCACCACCATTCCATAATCCCGGCGTCGAGTCGCTCGGGGTGGTGAACGTGTCGGGTGTATATCACAGGACGTTTCGCATTTCGAAAAGCCGAGATGAGATTTTCGAGTTTAGGAAGTATAGCAAGTCCACCACAAGTAAATGTTGGCGAATTTGGGTCTAAAAAAAACTTTTGCATATCGATTACAAGGAGCGCCGATTTCTCTTTGTTAAGCTTTAGCCGATGTTGATTGAAGGGAGTAATATGTTCAAGCCAAAGTTGAGTCTTTTCTGCAAGAGATTCTGTCGTTACGTATGGTTCCATATTTTTACTAAATAGTTGTTTTAAAAAATATAAATATGTTATTCGTATTCGGTTCGAAAGGGATTAAATTTATACTGCCTCGACTTGTAAAGAGTGAAGTTTTTTGTAAATCCCGTTGAGTTCGAGTAGTTGTTTGTGGGTGCCGCGTTCGATGATTTGTCCATTGTCGAAGACTAAAATTTCGTCGCAATCAATGATTGTAGCGAGGCGATGAGCAACAATAATTGCTGTGCGATTTTGCAGAGATTGATTAATTGCCTGTTGAACGATTTTTTCCGATTCGGAATCCAAAGCTGAAGTTGCTTCGTCGAAGATAAGTATTTCGGGATTGCGAACGAGCGCTCGAGCAATAGCAATTCGTTGCCGTTCACCCCCAGAAAGTAACACTCCTCGTTCCCCTATAATTGTATCGAAACCATTCGGTAGTTTCATTATAAAATCATAGGAATTTGAAATTTTTGTAGCTCGAATGATTTCGTCCTTTGTTGCATTGAAATTGCCAACTCTGATGTTGTTTTCAATTGTGTCGTGGAATAAGATGACTTCTTGCGAAACTATTCCAAATAGACTTCTAAAAGATTGGATGTCGAAATTTTTAATATTTTCGCCATCGAGCAGGATTTCGCCACTCGAAGGGTCATAGAGCCGTATGAGAAGGTCAACGACAGTAGATTTACCACTACCGCTTGGCCCAACAAGGGCAATTTTTTGTCCTTTGCCAACCGTAAAAGAAACGCTTTCCAGAACCTCCTCGGTATCGTACGAAAAAGACACATTTCGAAATTCGATTTCGTTTTGAAATTCCGAAATGATTTTGCTCCCAGATTTTACTTGCGTTGGCTGGTCGAGTATATCAAAGACCCTTTTTGAACTCACGTATCCACGTTGGAATTGCGATATGTTGTGGACAACCGTTGCAACTGGCGACATTATCGAAAACAGCGAAAAAAGGAACAGCATAAGGTCTTCGGCTGCCATTGTTCCTTCGATAACGCGTCCACCCCCAACAAGGAAAACAACAACGAGGGCAACAATTGCTACGATTTCATTCATTGAAGGAACGAGCGAAATAATTGATTGGAACTTAATCGAGGAGCGGAAATATCTTTGCAGTTGGTTGAAAAACTTAGTGTTCACGTGATTTTCTAAACTGTATGCTTTAACAATCCGAGAGCCGGCGAGAGTTTCCTGCAAAATGCTTGTGAAATCTGCCATTGCTCCTTGCATTCTCGTCGCATATTTGCGTAAGTAGTTTGTTGCAATTCTCAATATCATAACAGTTGCAACTCCAGAGCTAAATGCAATGAAAGTCAACGAAGGGGATATAGACAGGAGAAGAACGAAAAAAAGTGCAACCTGAATGATTTCGCGCAAAAGGCCAGTAAAAGCGGAAACTGTCGTCGAATTAACCACATTTACATCATTTGTCAATGTTGAAATAATCGTTCCCGATTGCGTTTTATTGAAGAATTGAATGTCGAGCGAAGTAAGTTTTGCAAAAAGTTTTTCGCGAATGGACTTGATAATGTTTTCTTCCAACATAGCATTTGTAATCAAGCCCCAGTATTTGAAAAAGTTCTTCAATAGGAAAAGTATGATTATGAAAATCCCGAGATTGAGCAAGGTCGAAACTATATTGCCGGGGGAAATTACAATATCTTTCAAAAACGAGTAAAATTCCGTTTTAAGTTGTGTAAGAAAAGTCGATTGGACAGGGATTGCTTCTTCTTTAATTTTCGCTGAAAAAATTAACTCGAATATAGGTTTGATTGTTGCAACAGTTAAAGCAGTAAGAGTTGAAAAAATTGTGTTTAGAACGATAGTAGCAACAAGAAGTTGCCAAAATGGCTTTGCAAATGCGAAACTTCGCAGAATATACGAGGTTCTCTTCTTTGTGTGCATTGTGTCTGTCAAACGCGGATTTACCTCTATTTTTGGTCCTTATCGGTTGATAATAAGTTTTTAATTTGTTCATAAAGGATTTCTTCATCGCCGGGGGCATATCCGTTATGTTCCCAAACTACTTCACCTTTGGAGTTGAGCAAAAATGAATGTGGTGGATTATTAACGTTCATCGCTCGACGGAAATCACCATTTTCATCGAGATATACTTCATATTTCCAGTTTCGTCCTTTGACAAATGGAGCAACCTTTTTAGAATTACGAACATCATCAATAGAAATAGCTATGATTTTGACACCGGTTTCATTCTGCCATTTTTCGTAAACGTCGTGGATGTTATTCAATTCGAGAATGCAAGGCTTGCACCAAGTTGCCCAAAAGTTAATCACTATTGGCTTGCCATCGTTCGAAAATGTCTTGGTTTCGACGCTTTCGCCTTTCAGGTTCTTGACTTTAACGTTTGGAAGTGTCTTCGGTTCTTTGGCATAAGCAGCAAATATTGCAACAAAGAACAAAAGATATGCATACTTGAACATAAAACCTCTTTTTCAATAAAAAAAATTGTTAAATTACAATTTGTAAAATATCAAATTTAAGAATAAAAATGAAAACATTTATTTGCTCTTTGCTTCTAATATTAGGAACTTCGATTTTCTCCTTCGCTGCAAGTCTTCAAATAGTTTTTTCAGATAATTACGTTAATGTTTCGCCGACTGCCGACGAAATCAAGGCACATTGCATTTTCAAAAATATTTCCGGTTCTACCGTTCAAGTAAAGTTAATATATGAGCCGATTACGATTGCCGATGGACAGGAAATTGCTTTTTGCTGGGGACCGATATGCTATCCACCGATGGATTCGCGTTTCGAGCCTAAAGATACAATGCAGTTAGCCCCGGGTGAAGTCTCGAAAGACAATGAATTTTATCTAACATTTTATCCAAATGGAAAGGAAGGCACATCTACTGTCGATTTTACAATTTATGTTGTTGGCAATCCCGACGATTCAATTCACTACACCGTAACTTTCGATTCGAGGGTCTCTTCGGTAGTAGATGACGGAAATATTGTAAGTTATGAACCCCGAGTTTTTTCCAGTAAAATTCCTATTGAAAATCTATTCGGAAAGAATCATT
>CAZPSM010000041.1:4063-20470 GCA_964589125.1 uncultured Hyphomicrobiales bacterium
CAAATATTTAACCAACTCGGTGCGAAGCTATGGGAAAGCGCCGAAGTATTGCCTTCGGAAATTGAAATTTCAAGTTTTCCTCGGGGTATCTACTGTTTGATTTTGTTTGATAATTCAAACGTAATTGTCAAAATGATGTTCTTAAAAGAATAGTATTTTTCTTGGTAACAATATTTTATATGGGGGAAGGGGATAATGATTGGTATAATCGATTTAGTGTATAACCTTTCTATTTTAGTTGCTTTGAGTTCCATTTCTGGATTTATTGGACGACGTTGGGAGCGAACAACCACCACGGGTAAGATTTTACAAGGATTGTTGTTCGGGGTTGTGGCTATATTGGGCATAATGTTTCCCTTTGAACTCGAAAAGGGACTGATTTTCGATGGAAGAACCATTGTTATTAGCCTTTGCACATTGTTTTTCGGGGCGACAGCAGGAGCGATTTCCGCTGCCTTGGCGGGAATTTACCGCTTGTGGATTGGTGGCGTTGGCTTACCAATGGGCTTATCGACAATTATTGTGGCTTTCGTTGTTGGATTAGTTTTCCACAGAATAAAGTCAAAGTTCCCAATAGAATGGCTCACAAATTTACGGCTTTACCTTTTCGGCTTAGTAGTGCATATATTTATGATGATTCTTGTTGTTACTTTGCCTTCGAAATACATTATTTCGGTTTATCAGGCTGTTGGTTTAACGGTGATTGGGATTTATCCATTGGTTACTCTCATTATTGGTAAGATACTTTTCGACCAAGAAATTGCTGCCCATACTTTATCTGAACTTAGCAAACGTGAATCTTTATTTAGAACAACCCTTTATTCAATAGGCGACGCAGTAATTACAACCGACGAAAAAGGCAACATAAGGAATATGAATCAGATTGCTGAAAACCTTACTGGATACAAGGAAAATGAAGTTCGCGGCACGGAATTACAGAACATTTTCAAAATTGTGAACGAATTTACTTTGGAATCAGTCGAAAATCCTGTCCAAAAAGTTCTCCGGGAAGGCGTTGTCGTTGGCTTAGCCAACCATTCTTTACTAATTTCGCGTGACGGACGAAAAATCCCCATTGCCGATAGTGGTGCTCCAATCCGCGATGAAGATGGAAAAATAATAGGAGTGGTTCTTGTCTTTCGCGACCAAACTAACGAAAGAGAAATCCAACGAAAAATCGAAGAATCGGAGTTGCGCTACCGTCAGTTTGTTTATTTTAGTCCCGATGGAATCTGGCGTTTCGATTTTGATATTCCTATTTCCATAGATTTACCCGCAGATGAACAAATACAAAAGATGTTCGATTATGCTTTCCTTGCGGAATGCAATGATGTATTTGCTAAAATGTATGGGTTCGAATCCCCAAAAGAAATAATAGGTGCTCGTTTGCCAGAATTCTTAGAAATAAACAATCCTGAAAATTGGGAATATCTAAGAGCTTTTATTAAAAACAACTATCGACTTTCGAATGGAATTTCGACTGAACACGATAAGTTTGGAAATATCAAATACTTCGAAAATAATTTGGTTGGTATAGTCGAAGATGGATTTTTGATACGTGCTTGGGGAACGCAAAAAGACATAACTGAAAAGAAACAACTGGAATTAACGCTAAGACAAAGCGAAGAAAAATTCCGTCTCCTTGCGGAATCATCGCTGACAGGAATTTATCTGATACAAGACTTTAAATTTGCTTATGTCAACGAGGCTTTAGCAAAAACCTTTGGTTACGAAGTAGATGAAATTATTGACAAACTTGGCCCATTAGATTTAACTCATCCGGACGATAGACCCCGGGTAATTGAAAATGTTAACAAGCGAGTTGCTGGCGAAATTGAAAGTATTCGTTACGACTTCAAAGGACTGAAAAAAGATGGCTCTGTAGTTTATGTTGAGGTTCACGGACGAAGGATTGAATATGCGGGCAAGGTAGGTGTTATCGGAACACTTGTCGATATTACAAGCCAAAAGAAGGCAGAAGAAGGTTGGATAAAACTTTCCGAGGCTGTTCGTTACAGCCCAGTTGGAATCATTATTACTAATCGCGATGGCATTATCGAATATGCTAATCCGAAATTCACGGAAATTACGGGGTACTCACAAGAAGAGGTTGTTGGATACACCCCACGTATTCTAAAATTTGGACACTATACCGATGACTTTTACAAGACTCTTTGGAATACGATTTTAAGTGGAAATGTATGGAGCGGCGAAATGCTCAATCGAAAGAAAAACGGAGAACTCTATTGGGAAAATTTGACAATTTCGCCTATCAAAGATAACAAAGGGGAAATCACCCACTTTGTTGCAATCAAAGAAGATATAACTGAAAAAAGGGAAATGATTCAACAACTAGTAGAAGCAAGATTGAAAGCCGAAGAAAGCGACAGACTTAAATCTGCCTTTCTTGCAAACATTAGCCACGAGGTTCGAACTCCTTTGAATGCAATGTTGGGATTTGCCCAGATTCTTTATTTACAACCTGTTACCAAAGACGAAGTTGTTTCCTTTGCAAAAATAATCTACAAGCGTGGTCAAGATTTGCTTCGCTTGTTCAACGATATAATTGAAATTTCTTTCATTGATACGCATCAATTGATTGTAAGTCCAAAAGTAGACAAGGTTCTTCCTTTGATTAACGATGTTTATGCTACATTTGCAACGAGCGAGGAGTTTTTGGGGAAAGATGTTGAATTAAGAATTGGGAAAACTGTCGACGAGGATTTGGAATTTTCTACCGATTTTTTCCGTGTAAAACAAGTGCTTTACAATTTGATTCATAATGCTTTGAAATTTACGCAAAAGGGGTTCGTTGAATTTGGTTGTTCACTACAAGAAGATGGTAATCTACTCTTCTACGTCAAGGATACCGGAATTGGCATTCCAGAATCGAAAAAGGATTATGTATTTGGAAGATTTCAGCAATTAGACACCGATTTTTTAACTCGACCATACCAAGGTTTAGGTTTAGGCTTGGCAATTACCCGAGAGATTGTAAATCTATTAGGTGGGAAAATTTGGTTCGAATCGACGGTTGGCAAAGGAACAAGTTTTTATTTCACGCTTCCCCCTTTAAAGTTTACAACTACCGGAGAAAACGCACAGACACAAAAAATTAGAGAGCCAAAGGAAATGACCCCTCGACTCGACAGCGAAAGCAAATTAGTATTCCTTGTTGCCGAAGACGAATATACTAATTTCGTTGCGCTTCAGAAATTTTTGGAAAGAACATTTAACTGCGAAATCCTATATGCAAAAGATGGTTCCGAAGCAGTTGAAATTGCCAAAGAGCGAAAGGACATAGACCTAATCATTATGGATATTCGTATGCCCGAAAAAGATGGCTATACTGCCTTCAAAGAAATAAGAGAATATAATATGTCGGTTCCGATTATCGCTTTGACGGCGTATGCCTTTCCCGATGATAAGAAACGGATACTCGAAACCGGATTCGAGGAATACATAGCCAAACCTTTCGAATACGACGACGTAGAAAGAAAAATTAAAAAACTACTATCGGAAAAGAAAAATTAGAATTAATAATGAATTAATTTTTTATCACTGCTGTCTTGAAATCGAATAGTATAATGCTATGATTTATATATCACTCGTTTCTAAATTTGTATCGTTAATCAACACCTGAAAACCATTTTTTTCTGCTTCTTTTTTGAGAAGGAGTAGATCACTAATCTGAGATTTTCTTAACTTATTGCTTGAAAACTTTAAGCCTGTTGTAAGTTTTAATATTGATACAGGCGTATACTCAGTAGTCTCAATTTTTACTTCTTCTAAATTTGTAAATAAAATCATTTTTACTAAACCATCTTTTATATCTTCTAACGATGGAATAGCACTCTGCTTACTATGTTTACCCTCAATTAAGTAGATAATTTTTTCTTCAATTCTAACCTCATCGCAGGTGAAAAAGTAATACCCTCCTAAGTAATTTTTAATTGTAAGAGTGGCTTTGATACCAGATAACTGTTCTTTAGGTTGGATTGTTATAGATTCCCTATCTTGCGCTTTCTTTGCTAATCCTCTTGAAAGTGTCTTAAAAACCTCTTTCCCTTTGAGGAGTTCATCAACTCTTTTTCTGGCTGACTCTTCTGAATGCATTTCAACACCAAGTATTTTTGAAATGTTTTTATACGAGTCCAAAGCTTTCTGACCAATCTCACCAACCTTCTCAATTTGTGCAAGATTCCAATGCAAGGCATCGGATAGGTAAGATAAAATATTATTTAGTTCCGCTTTAATATATTGGATATCAAATCTTTGTTTTGTAATTTTATGTTTATATTTTGAACTCCTTTCAGCGCTTTTATAATAACAAATAATCACATAAACACCCAATAAATTCATTAAAGAAATTGTATCCCACTGTAAAAAATCTCTGTCTCCTTCTTTGCCTTCATCCTTTATAATAGGAATTATTGTCACTTTTTTGCCTTGAAAACTTAAAGTATCGTAAACCCGTGCATATGGATACGACCTTGTTCTCTTGGGAGAAACCCACCAACTTACCGCAATTTGTTTTCCACAACCTACCTCTAACAAAAATGAGCCATTCTGAGATAAGGCTGTTTCAAGGTCTGAAATGTTGTAAACATTCAAATTCCGACATAAAAATGGAGTATATCTTATACCGGTTATTTCAGCTGATACATCCATATTTTCCTTCATCCCTTATTATTACTTCAAAAGTATCATCTTGATTATCAAGATTTAATTGTCCTTCAAAACCCAGTTTTTTCTTAATTATAGGGATTAAAGATTTTTTGATTTCTATTCCAATGCTGTTTCTTTCAAGTTGTCTTGCTACCTTCATAGTAGTCCCACTCCCTGCAAACGGGTCTAAAACTGTTTCTCCTTTGTAAGAAAATAGCTTTATAATTCTGTAAGGTAATTCTTCAGGAAAGGCGGCAATCTCTTTTTCTAATGGGGAACCAGGTAAGACATTAACCATTTCCCATAGTGTCATATACCATTTATTGTCAGAAAACTCTTTTATATCAATTTTTGATTCTTCTCTTATTTCCTTTGGAATTGAACGATAATCAAACTTACCCTTTTGAAATATTATTATACTTTCTAAGAGATTATCGGGATAAAAATACATCGGATACGGGTTTTGCAAAAGAACACCACTTCTTCTACTTATCCTTAAATAACCATCGGGCTTTTTCCAGATAATCCTGTCCCTATATTTAAAACCAGCATTTTGGAATATCTTTGTAGCATCAGCAACAATTGGAAATTTTTCACCATCAACAAGCATATCATCAATGTTTAATACAGCAATTCTGCCATTTTGTAGCACTCTAAATACTTCCCGGGCGACCTTATTTAATACTCCTAAATATTGGTCATAATTTTTAAATAATCCTTTATAATCAAAAGGAGCATTAAAATATGGAGGTGATGTTAACATTAAATGAACACTTTCATCAGGAATTTCCTGCATACTTATGCAGTTTCCAATTATCAACTTATGGTGCGTCATAATATTTCCTGGCATTCAAAAGCTTCATTTACTTTACACTCAATATTATCTATCTCAAATCCAAAAGTTTTTCTATCGTCTGGAGATGAGATGTCTTGAATATCGCCAGTAAATAACTCCGTAAACTCTTTTGCCTTATCCTCGTCTTCCGCTTTTATTCTAACAATGTATGATTTTGTTAAAATAACTTCAAAGGTTTTCATAAGGCACCTTCCCTTTTAATTCCTCTATATCTACAAGGGGATTCCCATCATTACCATATTTTCTTATTCTTCCGTATTGGAGAAGATAAGATATATTTGAGACAGTAACTTTGCGATTTAGATATTGAGACGCCCAGACACTTGCCTCTTTTAAATCAACCAAATTCCTATTCCACTCTCCGGAAAATGGAGGCTGTCCCATTGTCCAACTTCTCCTTATTGTTCTGTATGTTTGGGTATAGTTTATCAGTAATATATTTCGATAGAACAATGATTGAGCTTTTACTTCTATCCAATACCTTTTACAACTTCGGTAACAGTTTTTGCCGCTTCTTCGAATGTTTTCGCGGTTCGGAACTGCAAGCCAGAGTTTTTAAGAAGTTCGAGCCCTTCTTCTGCATTAGTTCCATCTAATCGCACTATTACTGGAACTTTGACTTCGACATTGCCTAAAGCCTCGATTATTCCGTTTGCTACCTTATCGCAGCGGACGATTCCGCCAAAAATATTGATTAAAACAGCCTTGACGTTTGGGTCGGAAATCATTATCCGGAAAGCGTTCGAAATTCTTTCAACATCGGCGCCACCGCCAACATCAAGAAAATTGGCGGGATTGCCACCAGAAAGTTGAATCAAATCCATCGTGGACATTGCAAGGCCAGCCCCGTTTACCATACAACCAACGTTACCGTCCAACTTAATGTAGTTTAAATCGTATTTCGAGGCTTCGAACTCAAGTGGGTCTTCTTCGGAAGTATCCCGAAGTTCATGGTATTCGGGATGGCGGAATAAGGCATTGTCGTCGAAATTCATTTTCGCATCGAGTGCAATCATTGTGCCTTCCGGGGTCAATACCAGCGGATTAATTTCGAGCAAACTGCAATCCAATTCGTGATATGCACGTACCAAATTCGTTATAAAAGAAACAAAATTCTTGAACGCTTCACCTTTCAAGCCTAATCCAAACGCAAGTCGTCGTGCTTGGTAAAGTTGGAATCCAATAGCCGGATTAATCGACTCTTTGAGAATCTTTTCGGGGCTTTCTTCGGCAACTTTTTCGATTTCTACACCGCCTTCGGTCGAGACCATTATCGTATTACGTCCTATATTACGGTCGAGTACGATACCAGCATAAAATTCCTTTTCAATTCCAACGCCTTCTTCCAACAAAAGTTTCCTAATTATTGTTCCTGCTTTGCCAGTTTGGACTGTAACAAGTTTTTTGCCAAGCATTTTGAGCGAGTATTGGTAAACTAAATCGGCTAAATTATCGCCTCGAACAACGTTTACCCCACGAACTTCTTTGCCAGCAAGAATCATTGGCTCGTCGGTTTCTGGGTCATATACAATTCCTTTGCCACGTCCACCTGCATACACTTGTGCTTTGACAACAACGGTGGTCCTTCCTTGCGTTTCGAAGTCTTCGTATGCAATACGGCCTGCTTCTTCGGGGTTAAAAACTACGCGATTAAATAAAGTTGGAACATTAAATTTTCTTAGCAATTCTTTTGCTTGATACTCATGGATTTTCATCGCTTCCCTTTAATTTTTAGTCAAATTACTATTTAGACAATATGCAAAACTACTAAAAAATAACAACCTACCATTATTTGAATCTAACAAAAATAAGCCATTAGCCCTTATCCCTATTTATTACTACCAGAACTTTATCGGAATCGACTTGCTCGCCGGCTTGAACGTTAATTTCGGAAATGACTCCCTCGATGGAAGAATAAAGGGTGATTTCCATTTTCATTGCTTCGACAATAACTATTGCTTCTCCTTCGCTTACCTTTTGATTTGGTTCTACTAAAACTTTTACTATGCTTCCCGGCATTGGAGGCTTTATTACCTCTTTATCTTTAAATTCACTTTGCAAGGCTTCAACCGAAGATGCTTCTTCCTTGTACTTTTCGCAAATGAATTGCTCGCCTTCGACAAAGGCATAGATGAATTGCTCGTCTTCGACAACATAACAAAGTTTGGTGATTCCATTGATACTAATTTTAAAAATGTTATCGGTGAATTTTTCATAGGCGAAATCGAACTTCTGGTTGTCAATCGTTATTGCCGATTCATTAGATATTATTTGAAGTCGTTTGTTTTTGTGTATAATTTCCATAAATCTCCTTTAACTCGAAGCAATTTCCCATTTCCCAAGAGTTTGCCAAGGCGAAGGTAACGTCTCTTTTGTGCTACTCGACACAGCAGGTTTCGATTTTGTTGTAATGTAGCGTTCTGCGGCGGCAAGGGCGAAAGGAACGAGTTCTTGATTTTGAACAAATAAAGCGTCGGAGTGGTCTTCTATAAAATTTGTATATGTATTTCCTGCTATCCATTCGGGATGTTCCAAGACTCTTATCAGAAAGAAGATTGGGGTTTTGATTCCCAAAATCACATTGCTTTTTAAAGCGTTAATCATTCGTTTCCGTGCCTCTTCGCGGTTGGCTCCCCAAACGATTAGTTTGGAAAGTATCGGGTCGTAGAAGATTGGAACTTCGTAACCTTGGTAAATACCCGAATCGTATCGAATTCCGGGTCCAATAGGTTCTTGTAAATAAAGGATTTTACCCGAAGAGGGTAGGAAGTTATTTTCGTAATCCTCGGCATAAATTCGGCATTCAATTGCATGTCCTCTTTGTTGTAAATCCTCTTGTTTAAATGGTAATGTGCCACCATTTGCGATATGAATTTGTAGTTTTACAAGGTCAACTCCTGTCGTTAGTTCTGTTATTGGATGTTCAACTTGGATACGAGCATTAACCTCGAGGAAATAGAAATTGCCCTCTCGGTCGAGCAAAAACTCAACAGTTCCAAGATTTGTATATCCAGCAGCCTTAATTGCTTGAACTGCTGATTCACCCATTTTTTTCCTCAAATCTGGATTTAAAGCAACAGAAGGTGTTTCCTCGATTATTTTTTGGTGTCGTCGTTGGATAGAACATTCACGTTCAAAAAGATGGACCACGTTTCCGTGGGTGTCCGCGGCGACTTGGAATTCGATATGCCGAGGCGATTCGATATACTTTTCTAAATAAATAGCGTCGCTTTTGAATGCGGAGATAGACTCTCTCGTTGCAGAAGCGACAGCATCTTCCAATTCGGTATGCCGCCGAACAATTCGCATTCCTTTACCACCACCGCCATCGGAAGCCTTTATTAAAACAGGGTAACCAACTTCTTCTGCGTAAGCTTTAAACTCATTTATATCCTTGGAACTGGTTCGCATACCGGGAATCACCGGAACATTCGAATTCATCATCGTTATTCTCGACCGAACCTTAGAGCCTAAAAGTTCCATAGATTCAGGGTTAGAGCCAATAAAAATTAATCCTGCTTCCCGAACTTTCCGATTAAATTCTGCACGCTCGGAAAGAAACCCGTACCCGGGATGAATAGCATCGCACCCAGTCTTCAATGCCGCTTCAATAATTACATCCATATTTAAGTAGGATTTTAATGGTTGAGATTCCCCTATATGGATTGCTTCGTCGGCAAGGATAGTGTGCAAAGCAGTTCGGTCGGCATCGGAATATACCGCAACGGTCGGGATGCCTAATTCCTTACAGGCTTTGATAATTCTACAAGCAATTTCGCTTCTATTAGCTACTAATATCTTTTTTATCATTTCATTCCTTGCTACGAAAAATAAAATTAAACCAAGAATTTCAAAAAAACAAAAAATTAGCAATTTTTATTTTATTTTGTTGCAATTTTGTATTGTTTGTAGAATATAATCAATTATTTATGGCTCAGCATTTCGATTGGCTGATTGTTGGTTTGGGTAATCCAACGGAGGTTTATCTCGAAACACGCCACAACATCGGCTGGATGGTTGCAACTGCTTTTTGCAATAAACATAACGCTCAGTTTGCACCTATTTCGAAGTACTACTATCTTGCAAAATCTCGATTTGCTGGAAGCGAAATAATAGTCATATTGCCAAGAACTTATATGAATAACTCCGGCTATGCTGTTGCTCTTTGCGCAGAATCTTATCGTATTCCTAATGAACGAATCCTTGTTATTTGCGATGAATTTAATTTCCCGTTGGGGCGCATACATCTAAAAGATGGTGGAAGCGACGGTGGACACAACGGGGTTGCTTCCGTAATTGAGCATCTTGGCAGTAGAAATTTCCTACGACTTCGTTGTGGGATTGGACGAAACTTTGGCGAAGGAGAATTAACTGACTACGTCCTTTCGACATTTGAGCCGGAAGAAATCCCGCTACGCGATATGACAATAAAACGTGCTGTTGAGTCGATTGAGTATTTAATTGCAAAAGGGAAAAGCCGAGCAATGAGCGACATTAATTCAGAAAAACTTTGGAAGATCGATTTGAAGTCTCCGTCCCAACAACAATGAATTTTATTTAATATAGGACTAATTATTCTATATCCACACTTTTCGAACGTAGGAAAAAGTATGACAGATGAAGACAAATGGTAAGAAAACAACCTCCCGTTCATAATTTGCCGGAAGAATCTCCGATGTTTTCAACTCGCAATGTAAATAGTCAATTTATTTTTGTGCTTTTTTATCCTTTTTATCTCAAAATTAAAAAACTAAATAAAATAAACTATTTAGTTAAAAATAGAATAAGCTGCAAATCTTTTGAATAGTCGATTTTATCATAATATTCTGTTTCCCTTTTAACACCAATAATCTTGTAATTGTCGTCGTAAATTGGATTTCTATGCACAATTCTATAACTTATCTTTTTTAGAACTTTCTGAAAGTCCGATGCTTCTGAAATGCGAATCCATTGGAGTATTTCAGAATACCAAAGGACTTTGTTGTTGTCGTTAATCTCAAGATGAAATTCGAGGGTATCGTTGAGGTCGTAAGTGCCTTCTGATTCTTCTTCTATGGTTGTCTCATCATAATTAATTTTTTGGGCATAGTTTTTTTCGAATGGGTTCATTTCGACATAGATTTTCTTATTCACCGTGGTTTTGTAATATGGTGTTGCTTTCAAAGAATAGGAAAACTTATTTCCATTCCAAACAATGTTGTTTGCCTGTGAGCTGAAGTCGGCAGAAAAATTATATTTATCTCCTTTCGACGACTCAATCAAATATGCATTAAAATTAAATGAAAATTGCTTTAAATGTGAATAGTTTGACGATTTTTGTAGGGGAGACCAGAAGTTGATTCCATGGAAATCAACATAGGCGTATATTTTTTTGGCTTTTTCGAGTTCGCTTTTTGTAGATACTGCTTCGAAGTTACCATCGATGCAGTTTACTTTATAACTTTTGCTATCGATAAATACTACAACTTCGCCATTGTAGGAAACAGTGTCGGGGTACTCTTTTGTTTCGAAAGTTTTTACGGTTCCTATAACTTTTCCATTTTCGTAATCAATATTTTCTATGATAACTTGGAGTGGGGGCATAAACAAGGCAAAGTCCTTCAGAGCTGAACAAACAAAGTTGGGTATTAATTCCGAGGCTTGGGATTCAACACATTCCTTGTCGATATAAGGGTAGCCTCTATTGCGGAACAAAGCATTGAAATATCCCTTATCCTTTGCCATTTTAATCCGGCGACCACTTGGGAAATTCTTATAATACGTGAATTCCTCATCTATATATTCAAGATTCTCGAGTTTAGGCGAAGAATATGCTTTTTCGCCATTTAATGGCTTAATCTCTGTATAACCCTTACCCGATATAGTTTCTCCGCTGAAAAAATTCGAGTTTGTAAACGCAGCCAGTTTTTCGTGAACTTCGCGAATAGTGTTCGCATTTTGGAGGCTTTCCCAGAGGTTCGGGTCGGGCTCACTTTCGGCATACTTGGAAATCAATGCGGGATTGAACATTTCCTCGTATGGGTCGGGACTTCCGAAAGCCCATCCCCAACTTAAACCCAAAGGAGCAGCGTGGCTATCGTTGCGAACATGGGGTGGACAAGCCATATCGGCAAGGTTATGTAGAACCTCCCCAAAGCAGCGCCAAGCCTTTGCAAGAAGTTGGCGTTTCTTCTGTGGGTCAGGCTCTTGGATTGCTTGCATCATATACTCTTTGCCTTTTTTTGCACTCCATTTATTCGCTTCCCCTTGTGGTGTATCGCCGAGCGCCCACTCGATAGCGTCGATCCTCGGATTCGGATAGAAACCTTCCCAATATGTTCCACGATTAGATAAATACTTTTTTCCATCTTTTAATCCGAGTGGGTCGTAGAAATGCCGTACTGCAGCCGGAACCTCCGGTTCATCAGCAGACATACCACCATGAGAAATCCATTCTCCAGGTGTCAAACTCAGTTCGCTTTCCCCAGTTGTCGACTCAAAAAAGCCCAGATTTGTAACGCCTGGTCCTTTCAACTTATTTAAGATATCTGTGAGTTTAAGTTGAAAACCCAATTCTAATGGGTCTTCTTGTGAAACAAGTTTTTCGAGATATTTTACAAATTCGTTGTTAAAGGTTGTGTGTGCTTTTGTATTTTCATAACTGACTAATACAAAATGGAGAGCAACGTAGGTTGCAAAACCACTCACCAGCATAATTATTTTTTGTATTTTCATTTTATCCCTCCTAAAATCTGGCTAATTTCCAAACGCCATCGCCACTTTGGGCAAAAGCAACTGTAAACTTTTCTCCATCGATTGTGATTTCATACTCCGCATAGAATGGCGTTCCATAGATTAGCTTTTTACCTGCTAATGCTTCGCCAAATTTTTTTAAAGTTTCTGGATTATTGGATAGATAACCTTTGCAAGATTCTGCAAACTCACCGTAAGTAATAGCAAGGACGCTATCCCGCTCACCGCTTAAAAAAACATTTTCTGCATGTTTAGCGAATGTTTTTAACTCTGCTAGCTCGACTCCTGTTGAACCTACATCACCCGGTCCGGTTGCTTTTTCTGGACACATTGTTAAGTTTAGCAAAGTAAATGCAAGAGCGAAGCCAATCAAATAAAACTTAAAATAAAAAACGAAGTTGCTCATTTCGAACCTTTCAATAATTAAAAAATTAAGTAGCCTTAATTAGCAAGTTAAGAAAAAAAGAAATGCAATAGTTAAAACAAGTTGCTATTATCAATACTTTTTGTTGTTAAAAGGACAGAATTCGATAAAGAAAGCACAAGTGGCATATTGCTAGTGTTGCTATATGAAAATATCTGGAAATAATTGTCGAAAGAGCAAGTAAACTAAACAAAGGGCCAAAGCGGCAGCAACTTCACAGCGATACCATATTCCCCAGAACTGTTTCGCCCACAACACGTTCAAGTCGGACTTGAACTCGTTTTTTCGTTAGATTGGAATGGGCTGGAAATTCGCAACGTATGTAGTTTTCCGTCCAACCCTTCCACAGCCCGGTGTTGGGATTGAATTCTTCGGGAATAACAACCAAAGTCTGTCCAATTTGCGATTCATAGAAAAGTTGCCGTTTCGACGAAGAAAGTTTGCGAAGTATATTTGTTCTTTCTTTCCTGATGTTGTTTGGAACGCTTCTGTCCATTGTAGCTGCTGGTGTCCAATCTCTCTCTGAATATGTAAATACATGAAGGTAGGTAATAGGAAGCGATTCGATAAACTTGTATGTTTCTTCGAAGAGTTTGTCGGTTTCGCCGGGAAAACCAGTAATAACATCTGCGCCAATCCCTGCATTAGGTATTCGAGATTTAATTTTATGTATTAGCGCTGAATATTGTTCTGGATTGTAGCGACGTTTCATTGAACGGAGTATTTCGGCTGAACCGCTTTGCAAAGGGATATGAAAATGAGGGCAAAAGTGAACGCTTTGAGCAATAATTTCAATTATTTCATCTTTCAGTTTGTTTGGCTCAATCGAAGAAATACGGAACCTTTGTTTGGGCTTTAGTTCCTCGATTAGTTTGACGACATCGGTAAGGGTCTCGCCCGTCGGAGCATGGTATTCGCCAACGTTGATGCCCGAAAGGACAATTTCCTCATATTCGGTTTCGTGCAGTTCGAGTAGTTTTTCTTTAAGTTTGTCGAACGGCATTGAACGGCTTTTCCCACGTGCAAGAGGAATTGTGCAGTATGTACAAACATAGTCACATCCATCTTGAATTTTCAATACAATTCGGGTGCGACTTTCGTTATCGATTGATACCGCAGTGTGATATGGCAATTCGCCTTCGACTGAACTTACAAAGACTTTTGGTTCAGTTTGCTTCTCAAATTTTTCGATTAAAATTGGAATATCGTATTTATGTTTTGTTCCAAAAACAGCATCAACTCCTTCAATTTGTGTAATTTCGTTTGGGCGGAGTTGAGCATAGCAACCGGTAACAGCAATGAATGCGTTTGGATTCGCACGCAACGCCCGACGGATTATTTTACGGCAGTCGGAATCAGCAGTATTTGTTACCGAGCAAGTATTTATGATTACGGCATCGCTTGGTTGACCAAATTCGACAACTGTGGCGCCTATATTTTCGAACTGCCTTTGTATTTGAGAAATTTCTGCAAAGTTTACCTTGCAACCAAGGTTGTAAAACGAAACTTTCATCTATTTTATATCAATTATTTGCAAAGAAATAATTAAAACGAAGTTAGATAGAAATTATTAGGCGTTTTGTTCGCTGTATTTCGAGTGGTAAATCGCTGCATCAAACTTCCGCCCTTGAAACACTCATAATATATTAATCGGTTACATCAATTAGTGCCTACTTATTCATTTTTCTTAATTTTGTTTTTATTTTTTTTGAAATATGGGAAAAATTCGGGTTATCGAGTATAACGAAGAATATCGGGATGTATGGGAAGATTTTGTCCGAAATTCGAACAACGGGACCTTGTTTCATCGCTTGGGTTTTTTAGACTATCATCCCCAAGGTAAATTCAATTTTCATCACCTTCTTTTTTTTGAAAGCGATAAACTCATCGCGGTTTTGCCAGGTGGTATAACCAACGAAGGTGTGTTTTGGTCGCCAGTTGGTGCAAGTTATGGTTCATTGGTTACCAATGATTTACCATTCGAAAAATGCTTGCAGTTGGTGGATACAATGATGGAATATTTCAATTCACATAATTTTAGAGAAATTTTTTTAATTCCCCCACCCATTATCTACAACAAAAAAATTACTCAACATATTGAGTATGCAATGCTTTATCGGAAATTTGATTTTGAACTTCACTATATTAGCCATGCAATTCATCTTCGTTACGATGGCAATAATTTTCTACGGCACTTTGACAAAACAGCACGTAAAACCATTCGGAAAGTCATACGGGAAAATCAAATTACCATTGCCGAAAGTAATGATTATGTTTCTTTCAATAAGATTCTTGTTGAAAACAAAGCCCGTCACGGTGTCCGGCCGACACATTCATTGGAAGATATGATAAGATTGTCGCAGTTAGTTCCCGAAAGCCTTCGGTTGAATCTTGTGTATCTTGGGGAAAAACCCATAGCAGGCACTTGGCTTTTTCTTTGCAACGAAAAAGTTGTGCTTTGTTTCTACAATATGTTGCTATACGAATATGAACATTTAAAGCCGATTTATCTGGTTATGTATGATACTGTTCAGTGGGCAATTGAAAATGGTTATGAGTGGGTCGATATTGGAGTTTCGCAAGATACAAAAGCCAAAGACCCAATGACTCCGTCTCTGAGTTTGATTAACTTCAAAGAGCGGTTCGATTCACGTGGGATTTTGCGGAGCACATACCACTTCAAATTCCGAGATTAACGATGTTCAAAATAACTTCTGACGTTTGCATTGTTACGTTTAATCGCATTTCCACAGATGCCCGAAATTTCAATTTTATCCGAACATTCCTTGACTTTGGTTTTTCGGTAACAGCCATATCTTTAAAGGAGGGTAATGTTGTTCTTCCTTTTGCCGAGGATTTTTTTTCTCCCATCTTCATCGATGTTCCAAATATCGGAAGAGTACTCCTAAGATGGTTGGAATTTTTGAGGCAAGGAACAAAAATAGCAAGCAACATAAATGTGCGTTATGTCTTAGCCTCCGATGTATATTCTCTACCGATTGCAAGAGAAATACAAAGGCGCTCGAAAGCTAAATTAATTTACGACTCACGGGAAATTTATTCCGCTCTTGCTTCGTTAGAGTTTAGTCGCAGCAAACAATTTTTACTAACTACCTTCGAACGTTATTTCGCAAGAACAGTAGATAATATCATTGTGACGGGCGAATTGGATTTGGAAGTTCTCGAACAACGTTTTCCTAACAAACCTATTGCAATTATAAAGAACTTTCCATCGAACTTCCAGATTGCAAATCCTGTCGATTATCGCTCGATGTTTAATTTACCATCTGATTCTGTTGTAATCATTTATCAGGGTCGATTGTTAAATTTCCGTGGAATTGAGCAGGTAATTCATGCAATATCGTACAACCCAAGATTTTACTTTGTGATTGTGGGTGAGGGCGAAGCAAAAGATCGCCTATTGAATGAAGCACTTCTTGCTGGGGTTGGCAAGCGTGTGTTTCTTGTTGGTGAAGTTTCTTATTTCGAACTACTAAATTGGACATCGGGCGCCGATATCGGCATAGCACTTATCGAGCCCATTTCGTTATCATATAAACTTGCTTTACCCAACAAGCTTTTCGAATACTTTAAGGCTGGGCTTCCGGTTGTTGCTACCGATTTGCCGGCGATTAGAGCAGTGTTTGCAAAATATCCATTTGGTCAATTAATCGAGCCGACTGCTTCTCCCGAGGAAATTGCTTCTGGCTTGCTTGAAGTTTACAAT
>CAZPSM010000042.1:0-1005 GCA_964589125.1 uncultured Hyphomicrobiales bacterium
GGGCTCGCGATTTTCTTGTTCCGGCGCGTTTACACAAAGTGATATTTTACGCATTACCACAATCGCCCCAACTTTATAAGCAAATACTAATGATAGCAGGATTCGACCGATATGTCCAAATTGTCAAATGCTTTCGCGACGAAGATTTACGAAGCGATAGACAACCGGAATTTACACAAATCGACGTCGAAATGTCCTTTGTTGACCGAGATGATGTAATTACCATTACCGAAGGATTATTCTATAGGCTTTGGAAAGAAATTCTTGGCATCGAGATTTCGCTTCCTTTCCAAAGAATGACCTATCGCGAGGCTATGGAAAGATTTGGTTCGGACAAACCCGATACCCGATTCGGACTCGAAATTGTAACTTTGACAGACCTTTTCAAGGACTGTGATTTCAAGATTATTGCCGATACACTCTCCATCGGTGGCATAGTTGCCGGAATCAATGCAAAAGGCTGTGCATACTTTTCCCGTAAAGATATTGAGCATCTAACAGAAGTTGCAAAGAAATATGGTGGTAAAGGCCTCTTCTGGCTCAAGTATCAAAATGGACAACTCAGTTCGCCAATAGCCAAGTTTTTCTCTCAAAAACTACTTGCTAATATAATCGAAAGTGGAAAACTCGAGGAAGGCGACATTTTGCTTTTTGCTACCGATATGTACGAAACTTGTTATACCGTGCTCGGTCAAGTTCGCAAAGAACTTGCTAAAACGACTGGGATTTTAGATTCTGTCAAAGATAAGTTTTCTTTTCTTTGGGTTGTAGATTTTCCACTTCTCGAATACAGCGAAGGCGAGAAACGCTATGTTGCTAAGCACCATCCTTTCACTGCACCAATGGATGAAGACGTTCCCTTGCTTCGTTCCAATCCAGAAAAAGCCCGAGCAAAAGCCTACGATATCGTAGTTAACGGCGAAGAACTTGGTGGAGGCAGCATCCGCAATCACGACAACACCTTGCAAGAACTTATGTTTAAACTTCTTGCATTATCGGAAGAAG
>CAZPSM010000042.1:1015-5992 GCA_964589125.1 uncultured Hyphomicrobiales bacterium
CAACTCAAATTTGGGTTCTTGTTGGAAGCACTTCGATACGGTGCTCCACCGCACGGGGGCATAGCAATTGGATTGGATAGACTTGTAATGACACTGACGGAAACCGATAACATTCGAGATGTGATTGCTTTTCCAAAAACTACGAGCGGATTATCGTTGATGGATAATTGCCCAAACGTTGTCGAAGAAGAACAACTTCGGGAATTGGGTATAAAAATAGAAAACAGCAATAGAAACAAATAACTGAGCAAAATTTCTAACAAAATGCCCGTTTTTACTTAACGAATTTATTCGCATTTATTCTCCAAGCAAGGTATAACAAAACTTACCTCGCTCAATAATCTTCTTCAAAGTTATTTTCCCTTTAAAAATTTATTACAATTAAGTAATTGATTTGAAAGCAATTAGCAAAAGAACGAATATTTTTTAAAAAATTTTTTTAAAAAATATTTGGAATTATAAAATTTTGTTTAATTTTGTAGTGGGTAAGAGTGGAAAGATTACCCAATTAAATATAAAAAAGTGGGATTAAGTGGGATGACGTACTTTCAAGGCTCGGAGGAATACACAGTAGATGCAAAAGGGAGGATTTCTATTCCTCCATCGATGCGTCGTGCTTTGAGCCCCGAGGCTCGTGAGACCTTTATTTTGACTCGTGGTGTTCGGAAGTTCATCGCTGCATACCCTATTGATGAATGGTCAAAGGTGCAAGAGAACATAAAAAGGAAGAATCCATTTGTTCCCGAAAACGACAAGGTCATAACATTTTTAAATATGTTTTGCAAGGAGGTTACACTCGATGCGCAGAATCGAATTGTCATCCCGAAGAATTTGCTCCAATATGCGAATATAGATTCAAAAGTGTTGATTATCGGAAAAGTTGACCACATTGAATTTTGGAATCCTGACGAATTTAATAAGATTTACGTTTTCGACGAGGAAGAATACGCAAAGTTATTTGCCAAAGTTTTAGGCTACGGCAACACGTTTGTGGGGGAAACTGACTCGGAAGAACAAGAAAAACAATTGGGCTAAACACCGATGCCTTCGGAAAAAGGCGATAGTTATCATATTCCTGTTCTTTTACAAGAGGTGGGTAATTTCTTAATAACCAAGCCCGACGGTATTTATGTCGATGGAACGTTGGGAGGCGGAGGACACAGTTGGGCGATTCTCGAACGGCTTGGGCCGGATGGGAAATTGTTTGGGTTCGACAAGGACCCCGAGGCAATTGAGTTTTGCAGGCAAAGGTTCAAGAGCGAACTTGATAGGGGGGAAAAATCAAGGCTTGAACTGTTTAATGCCTGCTTCAGCAATGCATGCAGTATAACGAAGCATTGGGGGCAATGGACCGGTTTTCTGCTCGATTTAGGGGTATCGTCACGGCAGCTCGATTCGAGCCGCCGTGGATTCTCGTATCGCACCGAAGGTCCCTTGGATATGCGATTTTCCCCGCACGGAATCTCGGCAGAAGAACTGGTCAACGAAGCGACCGAAGAAGGTTTGTCGGCTCTTCTCCGAGAATACGGAGAAGAGCCACTCGCTAAAAAAATCGCTCGAAATATTGTTAGATATAGAAGACTTGCCCCACTTCGAACCACATCGGACCTACGTAAAATAGTAGAAGAATCTGTCCCCAAAAAACACTTAACAAAATCACTTTCGAGAGTTTTCCAAGCACTCCGAATTGCGATTAATCGGGAACTTGAACTTTTGGAAAAGGCACTCGTTTCCGCTCTGGATTGTATGGAACTAAACGGAAGGATTGTTGTTATTTCATACCATTCACTTGAAGACCGCATCGTCAAAAATTTCTTTCGTAGCTATTCACACAAAAAAAGCAAAGAAGCAACTAATATGCCAAAACTCCGAATTCTGACGAAAAAGCCAGTTGTCCCTAACCATAAGGAAATCGAAGAAAACCCACGTGCAAGAAGTGCAAAGTTAAGAGCAGCGGAAGTTGTTGCGCTCGATTAAGTTTTTCCTATTGATAATCTATCAAATTTACCAACACAGTTATGCAATAAATTATTTTTTTACAAAAAATTTTTGTATTTGGATTTTTTTTATTTTTGTTTTTTATGGTCTTTATTTGGTTTTTTGGTTTTGTTAAATTAATTAAAGGAGGTTCGCTATGTTGAGTTTCTATTATCTAATGTATTGCCTTTCGTGGAGTAACAGAAAGGTTAATCTGCAGAATGCTCTTGCCAACAGAAAAGGAGGAGCATTATGAAAATATTAAGAGGTATCTTAGCGGGAATATCCTTCGGAATTATCGGAGAAATCTTTGGCTGGCTCATCTATGGCGTATTATTTATACAATGGGTAAACGAGTCAGCAAATGTGTGGCGACCAATGGATGACCCGACGATGAGAATTTGGATGCCAGTAGTAGATATTTTAGGTGGCTTTGCCGTAGCATTTGTTTATGCAATCTTATTTAAAGGCATACCAGGAACCGGAGTCAAGAAAGGAATCTTCTTCGGGCTAATACTTTGGCTCGTAACAAGGTTTGTTGGAGAATTGTTCTTTTATGTAATGAGCCCAATTCCCTTTATGATTGTAATTGCAGGTTGGATTCATGGACTTTTCGTAGCAGTGTTGGGTGGAGCAGCTGTTGCTGCAATCTATGGAAAAAGTTTGGGCGAATAACGGAACCACATTTTTCCAAGAAGGATAAGGAACTACAACCCTTTGTTTAGGTCTTTTGTCGTTTTTTGTCCTGTGTTATTTGGGAATAAGAAGGAATCTTTTTCACCTCGATTCCTTTCTGCATTCTTTTGCTTACACATAGAATGACAAAGATATACCTAAACAATTAACAACAATATTGAAAGGCTAATTAGGCCATATTTGAGGATTGGTTTAGTAAGTTTTTCTTTTCTTCCAAAGTACTCAAAAATGAAGACCAAAGCAAAGGAAATTGCAAGGATAACGAACGAGAGAAGGAACGACTCGGCAACCGAGAAAGTTTTTCCAAACCTCGTCGCTAAACCAGAATACCATGGCAAACCATAAAGTAACAAAAGATGAATTACATAAACAAAAAGTGAATTTTTTCCAAGAGTTGTGGAAATGTTCTCAACGATAGGAAATTGTTTTAAATACAACAAATACAATAGGACAACTAAATCTATTATGAAAAATACCAGCGAAAGCCGGATAATCGCCATCCCGGAATTCCCTTTAAACGCATCAAAAAATGGCAGATTCAAATTTGAAATTGCAAAATAAGTAAATAAACCAATCGGTAAAAGAATTAACCCAAAGAGTGAGCCAAACTTAAGTATATTTTTATAACGCAGTTCGGGTGCAAATCTTTGCAGTAAAGTTCCAAAAGAAATACCGAAGAATAGAAATGCTGAAAATGGGAAAATCGTAAAATATGAACCTTTCGTCAACGAGAAGTACGGAGCTATCGGTAATGGTAAAACTTTATACCAATCTATAAGATGCACAAATGGATTAAAAACAAGAATTAACAGACCTAAAATAAATGTTACAATCCCGAGTGTCCTATTACTTTTTATAATCAAAAATAATACGACAACAAACAAAAGAGTAATTCCAATTAATTGCAAAATATTTACTTGAAAAAATGGAACAAGAACCATTCTATCGACAACCAAAACGTGATATGCTTGGCGAACTGGGAAATTTAGAAAATAGCCGATAAAAATTAAAAGAAACGCGGTTCTTATACGGCGATGAACAATTGCTTGAGGTAACCTGCCATTGCTATCGCGCTTGTTTGCAAACACCTGTACAATACCCGAAATAAATAAAAACAAAGGTGCGGTTAAACCACGTGCAAATTCCCAGAAGTTCCAAGGGAACTCGCTTATAACATATAAATGGGGCTGAGCAAGGTCGAAAAAGGAATGACCCACCACCATCATTCCCATCGCAAGAATTCTTGCTAAATCGAGCGCTGCTAATCGCTGCCTTTTCTCATTCATAAAATCTTAAAAAAACAATCTTTTGTCGATTAAATATCGAATTTATTTTAAAACAAATCCAGTTTCTTTTGCCCAAAACAGTAGGTCGAGTTCTTCGAGCGAGATTCCAGTTGTCTTCGAGAATTCAAGGAATTTGTTTTCGACATCGAGATACTTTCTTGGGGTTGAAATTTTGTATTCACCGTCGATAATCCCATAATTCGACAAATTACGCAGTATATGCCTATCCAATATTGCAATTCCACTGTACCCAATGTTCCGTAAAAAATGCGAGGCTTCCTTGAGTCCGAAACCATCGACGAGCCAAACAAGTTGCTCCCTTTTTGAATATACAGATTCATTTGCAAGAAGAACTTGTTCTATTTCGTGCCAAATTTTTTTGGCATTAAGCAACCTTTTTGCTTTTGTGTTATGGAACCGTATGTAGTGTTTTTTGTTATTTAAAACATTTACCGGATTAAAAGGCTTTTCGAAAAAACGCTTTTTCTTTAATTGCTCGACAGCATAAAAAGCATTAATTGCACGGGTCGAAGGAGTTAACAAACAATAACAAAGTTCGTAGAAATAATCGCTTTGTGCAACTTGTTTGAATTTCCGTAAAATCTCCTGGATTTCTTCTTTATAAATCGAATAGTAATCGAGAATTTCGTCGAACTTCTTCATTGTTTAAGTTGCGACCTTCTATAAGCATTAAGAGCAATTCCAACGAGAAAAGAATTTACAACGAAGAATGACCCCCCCATACTAATAAATGGCAAGGGAATTCCCATTACTGGCAGCAAGCCAATAACCATACCTATATTCTGAATAAAATGAACAGAAAGCAATGCAGCGTATCCTAGAACAATATACTTAAAAAATAAACTAGTGGATTGGAGCCCAATCTTGATTAAACGAATAATTAATATTGTGAAAACGAGTATTATCGAAGAAGCACCAACAAATCCGAATTCTTCGGCAGGAACAGAAAAAACGAAATCGGAAGATTGTGCATAAACGTAGCGTAGTTGGGTTTGTG
>CAZPSM010000042.1:6002-19803 GCA_964589125.1 uncultured Hyphomicrobiales bacterium
TCCCTTTTCCAAAAACACCTCCACTGCCTACTGCAAGAAGGGATTGAATGAGATTATAGCCCCCTTTTTCCGGCTGAAAACTGGGGTCGATAAAAGCCTGGATTCGCGTTTGTTGATGAGGCGAAAGGTGATTGATTATGTCTTTGCTTCCCAATGGAATAGCAACAGCAATAACCAGCGACACAATAACAGGCACAATTTTTAGCCTATTTATATAAAGCAATCCAACAGTAAGCAAAAGCAAAGCAATCGCAAATTCTACCCATCCTTTAAGATAGAACAAAGTTAAAATTGGAATAGAAAGTAGTAATACAAGAATATTTAGGTTAAAATCTGCCCAATATAAGACACCCCACAAAACACCCAGTATAATGATTGATGTTCCAAAATCCGGTTGGAGAGCGGTCAAAATAATTGGGATAAGGAAAATAACTGAAAGCAATCCAAAGCCCCGAACATTTTTAACAGAAATGCCTTCGATTGAAAGCAAACTTCCAGCTGCCAAAAGAACAGCCAGTTTAGAAAACTCAGCCGGTTGCACACTCAAACCAGCAAAACGGAACCACCCTTTTGTTCCATTTATCTCAACGCCCCACAAAAGGACAAAAAGAAGGGCAATAACAGTAAAAAAATAGGAAGGGAACGACATAGAACGAATCCATCTTTCGGGCACGAAGGCAATTGAAAGCATTAAAACCCAACCCCAAAATACATAGGTTAAATGCTTATTGAATGTTGAATAATCTTCCCAATTATATGTTATACTAAACATAGAATAGATGCCAATCCCCGAAAGTATGAAAACACAAGCCAATACCCAAACGTCAACGTAATTACTGACTTTCCTTGTTCCAATCTTTAACTTTGCCATTTACATCTGCTCGCCAACTATTCTCGAATAGGCTTTTCTACAATTTTATCAATTACTTCTTTTGGTAATTGGGGCGGCGGAGGCGTCTTGTCCCATCCAAGGGATTCGAGATAATCGCGAAGAACTTGCTTATCGAAATTGTATTGGGGTTTTCCCGGCGCATAGTCTTCCTTTAGCCAGAATCGAGAAGAATCGGGGGTTAGAACCTCATCAATGAGTATTAACTCGTTGTTTTCGCCTAAGCCAAACTCAAATTTGGTGTCGGCAAGAATCAATCCTCTATTTTCAAGATATTCACTAGCAAACCTGAATAGATTTATCGATATTTCGCGGACACGTTCTGCCAATTGCTCACCAAGGACCCCAATAGTATAGTCGAAATCGACGTTAACGTCGTGGCCAACTTCGGCTTTCGTCGAAGGAGTGTATATAGGTTCTGGGAGTTTCTGGAATTCAACTAATCCGTCGGGTAAGGGAATACCGCATATAGTTCCCGACCGTTTATATTCTTTCCATCCAGAACCAGCGATGTACCCGCGCACAATTGCTTCGATTGGCAAAGGAGAGCATTTCTTTACCAACATTGAACGCCCTTCGAGTATCGAGGCGTATTTCGAGCAAGGTTCCGGGTAGTGAGCAACATCATCAGTAATAAAATGATTCGGAATAATGTGTTTTGTTTTCTCCAACCAAAACTTCGAAATCTTCGAAAGAATTGTTCCCTTGTAGGGTATAGGCTCGTTCATTACAACATCGAAAGCAGAAATCCTATCGGTAGCAACAAAAAGGAGAAAATCTCCAAGATCATAAATATCGCGAACTTTTCCACGATTGCGCAGGTTTAAATCTGCCAGTTCTGTCCAATAAATAGTTTCCATATTTTAAAATCTCCTTAAATAATAACTAACGTAATCAATGACATTATAAGTATATTGGTAATAGGTAAATATACTAAAAACAAAAATAGCAATTATCACTACTGCCCAAAATACCACTTTCGACGACGATACATCGAAAACAATCCAAGTTGATTTCAGAACACGAAATAAACACCAAAGTAGCAACACAATAAAGAACAAATTAAAAAAGTAGGAAAGGAAAACCGAAATACTGAAAACCCTATTAATAAAAATCGAAATAGGCAGGAACAGAACCAAAGGCAAACAACTCCATATAACCATTTTGAATGTGTCAGTAAAGGTTATTTTGTTTCGCACAAAGACAGAAAGTAATCTTAAAAACAGGGCAAGAATGAGCAATTTAATATAGAATACAGCGGAAAACACAAATATAGCAGCCTCGGGCAACCAAGCAATCCGATACAACCAATCACGAACATAAGTGTAAGGGAAGACTATGCTTAATATTAACTGAAAATTTTCATCCATTTTATAATAATTTAGAATTGTAGAAACATAGATTCCAACTATTAATGCAAATACAACTCCAAGGAAAGAAGTCTGGATGCCCGATATGATTCTTCGGTCGCGTAAATCGGCAAAGAAATTATACGACCGAAAAGCGGAACGAACGAAATATTCGCGAAATCTACGGCTACGATAAAGCAGTAACCCCAAAATAACAGCAGAAACAATACCAACCAGAATATACACAACTGGGAAAATATTTTCTACCGACCCCGGATTGATTACGGGCGGTTCCTCGTTGTTGAACAACGCTTTTATTGTGTTATAAGAAAGCCTCGGCTGTCTTGCAATGTCAACAATCCCGGCATAACAAATGAAAGGATTTATTTGTCCAGTTTGTGCCAATGGGTTTTCCGTAAAGTAGTCGGTAAAATTCCAACAAATGGCACCCCACAATCCGGCGTTTTCGCTCAAACTATATCTTTGGAGAATGGAATATGCCTGGTACTCCAAAGAAAGTTTATCGTTGTAACCATTACGATTATTGGGATTAATAACAGTGCCAAAATTGTAAACAAGCGGCTTTGCTGAATAACCAACGTGAAAGGAAAGAGCAGAAGCAATTTCACTTAGATTTTGCAATCTCAAATTATCTTTTAAAATAATAAAGTCAAAATTCTGAGATGAGTAGTCGCGGTCAGTGATAATTACCGTTTTATAGATAAATAACCTATCGAATTGCCGTAGTCTTTTGATTAACCCATCGAAGTAATCTTGAATATCTGGGCTTTTTTCCAATAGCCCTTCGCCGAGCCCAATTCCCAAAAACGAAGGATTCGGATTAAAGTGCCTGGCGATATTTGTTGCAATTGTTTGAAATCGAACAAACAAGTCGTAACGTTTGATTAAACCTTCGGGAATATAATACACTGGCAAATCTACAAGGACAAAAATTCCATAGGAATTGCAAAGCTTCAAAATAATTGGATTGGGAGGTGTAAATTTGAAGCGTATAACATTTCCCCCCATAGATTTAATTAAGGCAAGGTCTTGTTGAAATTTCTTAAATGTATTTCCCGAATTATAATAGTCGTAATCATCGACAAAATCCACTCCTTTCAAAACAAAAGGCTTCCCATTCAAAAGCCATCCATAGCCCCCTTTGATTTTGACCATATCCCATTTGGTAAAACCTATGTCCGAAACAATTTCGTCAATTATTTCACCGTTATACTCAATTCTCAAAACCAGTTCGTAAAGTTTTGGGTTATTAATGTCCCAAAGAATGGGATTCAATACCCCAATTGACATCTCTTGATTAATATTCCGGAAAGAACTTATTTCGAAGGTTTGTTTACCCGAAGTCGCTATAATTTGATTGTTTTCTTTTGTTTTAATAAATACTTCGCTATTGAATAGTCCCTTACCGATGGATACATTGGTAGCGCTTTTGTTTAAAATTTTTTCTATTTCAAATGAATTGATATTCGAACGAGTAAATATATTTACCCGGTTTTGTCCTTCGAACTTTAAGGAATATGTAAAATAGTTTATCCAGATCTGCGGTGTTCGAACCAAAAAGAAATCCCAATGGATACCGGTAACAATTTTTCTATAGTATTGATACTGGCTTTTAACTAAACGAGCAAGTGACTCCGATGAACTTACAACCAAACGAAGTTCGTTTTGCTCCGAAACTACCATTCTTCGTGGAATTGTAACCCAAAGTGGGCTCCCTTCGCTTACGAATTTGCCTAAAAATTGTTCATTCCAAAATATCTCGACTTCGTCGGAGATTCCAAGGAAATATAGATGCCATACATAATCCCCCATTAACTTATTGTCGATTCTTATAACTTTGCGGAAAATGACTTTTTTCGTATTATAGAATATATCGGGCAAAATTCTGGAATTCCATTCGTTGCCATCGAAAGAATATTCCCATTTCCCGGCAAGACTAAAAACTATTCGCGTCGGTGAATTCATTATGGATAATTTCTTTTGTTCGTCTGTTAATGGAGTGTACACAGCAGATTCGAGTAGTAAACAAACGAAAAATATTTGTATTACTACAATATACAAGCAATGAATGGTAAAAGACTTCATAACACTTCTTTCTTTCCTCCTCGCTTAATGTTCAACGAAGAAACCAAAATGAGCCCAATTATAAAAAACAAAATTAAGGATAAAATAGCAAATCTATAAGATTGGGTAAATTGCAGAACCAACCCAAAAAGAGCAGGACCAATCCAACTTGTTCCTTTTTCGCTGATTTCGTAAATACTAAAATATTCTGCTTCGTTGTTTTGTGGAATTAGCAAAGAGAAAAGCGAACGGCTCAATGCTTGGGTTCCGCCAAGAACTATAGCAATTAAAATAGAAAGAAAGATAAAGCCATTCACATCAAACAAGAATGAATATGCATAAATAAGAATTATGCACCATATACAAAGACATACGACGATTGCCCATTTATTTGAAATTAATTTGGCAACTTTACCGAACAGCAAAGCCCCAAAGAATGCAACAAATTGCACCATTAGAACCACTTGAAGGATGATGTTCATTTCCAAACCAAGTTCATGCTTGCCGAACTGAGCAGACACCACAATTACCGTTTGAACACCATCGTTGTAAAATAAATATGCAATTAAGAATAAAAGAGCAGTGTAGTTATTGCTAAGACCTTTGAATGTATGAAGCAATTTCTTGAAAGCACCTTGCAACGAATAATCTTTTTTGCCGAAATGAAGTGAGTTGAAAGGAAGCACAAAGTTTATCATTGAAATATAGGAAAACAAAGCCCACCAGATGCCTGCCATAGCAAACGATATTCTAACAGCAATAGTTTCGTCAACCCCGATTTTGTCTTTAAATAATAGGACGAGGAAATTCAAGCCTAAAAGGATTCCACCACCTAAATATCCAATAGCCCAGCCAATCGAAGAAATTTTATCTCTTTCTTCTTCGCTTGCAATATCGTTCAATAATGCGTTATACATAACCACACTTGCTCCGAAAGAAAGATTTGCCACGACAAAGAACAATGAAACAACCAGAATCGTATCGGGTTTGAGCCAAAAAAGTAGTATAGTTGCCAAAGAGCCCAGAAAAGCAAAAAAATAAAGAAAAAATCGTTTTAATCCATATAAATCGGCAAAAGAGCCAAGAAACGGGAGCAGAACCGCTTGCAAAATTACAGAAATTGAAACTAAATAAGTAAACAAAGATGCTGAATAAATTGGAATGCCAAGCACAGAGAAAAATCCGTTACTATCGGCAACACTTTTTGCAATTGCAGTAAGGTATGGGCCAAGGAAAGCAGTAACAACCGTTGTAACAAAGGATGAATTTGCCCAATCATACAGATACCATCCAATTCGTATCCTTCGGGTTATATCTTGCATCGAAACTAATGTTTAAAGAATTCCGGGAATAAATACTCTTCGATGATTTCGCACCAAATATGTCCAATCATTATATGGCTTTCTTGGATTAAAGCAGTTTCGTGGCTGGGGATTACCACTTTAAAATCGCAATGTTGTGCAATTATGCCTCCATCCCCCCCCAACAAACCAATTGTAACGACTTCCCTTTTTTTTGCTTCCAAGATAGCATTCAGCACATTTCTTGAATTTCCACTGGTTGAAATTCCAATCAATATATCACCTTGGGTTCCATAGGCTTCAACTTGGCGCGCAAATACATTTTCGAAGCCTATATCGTTTCCGCCAGCAGTCATAATAGAAGAATCAACTGTTAAAGCAATGGCAGGTAAAGACTTTCGATTGACAGCGCTACGATAACGAACGACTAACTCTGCGGCAATGTGCTGGGAATCGGCTGCACTACCACCGTTTCCACACAGAAGAACCTTGCCACCCGAGCGAAGGCATTCCGAAATTACAATGCCCGTTCGAAGTATTTCATCCTTTGCAACCTGGATAACACGACGCTTTACCTCGATGCTTCGGTTTATTCTTGCTTCTATGTCGAAGAAAAAATCATTTGCAACCATTACCTCTCCTTGTGAAAATAGTATTTTTATTAATTTGCTTATTTATTTATAACAAAAATGAAATTAGCAACGCTAATTAGCCTAAAATCAAAATTAAAAATTTTCTTAGACATTCTACTATTATTCATTGGCATTATTTCGTTAGTCACTTTCCTATTGCTAATAGGATTTCTTTTAACTCGACTTGAATCTCTGCTCATACAATCAATAATTCACTACGTTGTTTATATATTTATTTTCGAAGAAGTGTTAAGATTTTTAATTGCCAGAAACTATATCCGCTATATCGTTGAACGATGGTTAGAATTAACTTTAACATTGCTCCTTTCTATTGGCTTAATACTTTCAGCTACAACGCAAACAACTATTCAACATTATTTTCCATTTCTTAAAATCGAAGAATTAACACTTGCATATATTATTATTTCACAAATGCTAATTTTAATTTCTGCGACTTTCAAAATCATTCGTCATAGCGATGTTATAACAAGGATACGATTGCATCCCGGGGCGATTTTTGCAATAAGTTTTGCAACCATTATCCTTATTGGTTCAATGCTTTTAATGTTGCCAAACGCTACCCCAATCGATAAACCAATCGGATATATCAACGCTTTGTTTACTTCGACAAGTGCTGTGTGTGTAACCGGATTAATCGTTGTCGATACAGCGAAAGATTTTACATTTTTTGGACAAATCATCATTCTGCTTCTTATCCAAGTCGGTGGCTTGGGGGTAATGACCCTAACAAGTTTTTTTGCAACTTTTCTTGCTGGGGGCTTAAGCCTTCGGATGAGAATGATGATGAAGGAATTCTTAAGTTACGATAACATTTCGGCAATAGGCTCTCTCCTTGTGAAAATTGCTCTCTATACCTTTATTATAGAATCAATTGGCGTAGTTTTTCTCTACATTTCGCTTAAAGGTATTACACCAACTATCGACAGCGAAGCCCTTTTTGTATCGGTGTTCCATTCGATTTCCGCTTTCTGTAACGCCGGTTTTTCCATTTTCAGCGAAAATTTGATGGCACCTATGGTAGCCAACAATTATTGGTTCAAATTCATAATAACAATTTTGCTGATTGTCGGCGGGCTCGGTTTCCTTGTTCTGGTTGAACTTTCTTCGCTTAAACTTTTCGGGGAAAAGGCAAGAAAAATCAAGCATCAACTTTCGGTTTCGAGCAAACTTGCACTCGTTACAAGTCTTGTTTTGATAATCTGGGGAACGATTCTCATATTCTTTGGCGAACTTAATTCAAATGTTATTGGACTCGGTTTCCTCGAGCGTATTTTTAATGCGTATTTTCAGTCGGCTTCTGCTCGAACTTGTGGATTCAATACAGTCGATATTGCTCATTTGACCACATTTAGTGCTTTGACCTTAATTTTACTGATGTGGATTGGGGCTTCGCCCGGTGGAACTGGTGGTGGAATTAAAACTACTACATTTGCTATTGCAATTATCTTTCTCTTCAACTACATTCGTGGGAAAGAAAAGGTCGAACTATTCAACCGCCAAATCGCAGAGGAAACAATCAAGCGAGCATTAACAATAATCTTCGTCTCCGTTGGATTCCTTTGCCTTTCAAGTGCAATTCTGATTTTATTAGAACAAGACAAAAATCCCTTGAATCTACTATTTGAATCTGCCTCGGCTTTGGGAACGGTTGGATTATCGCGGAATGTAACTTTCAACATCGGCGATGGAGCAAAAATTACCTTAATTCTTACAATGTTTATTGGAAGAATCGGTGTCCTTACTTTTCTTATGGCTTTCTTCAAACCGATAAAAGAACCACACTATTCTCTTCCAATGTCAATAGTCAATGTTGGTTAGTTCTATCTAACAACGGACCTTTTCCAATGGAAGATATAGGCTGGCTCGGTATAGAGCAACTTAATCCCATCGGGTAAATCAATCCTCGGGGCAAGAATCCCAATTGTGTCTTTTACTATTTCTTGATAAGGTATAACAGCCACAACCGACGATAAATCTTTCGAAACAAGATGATTTACTCCGGAACGGACAAACACTTTAAGGATTCTGGGCTCTATGATATGATTTTCGGGGAGTTCGCCACCTTCAATGCTAACGGGGACATCGAGGAGTTCTTTTTCGCAGGTTAAGTCTACATCGGCATACAAACGCACTCTGTCCATATTCAACGAAACCAATGCATGCAAGGTATCGAGCAAGGGTATCTCGATATTCAAAGGTTGATAAATATCTTCTAAAGTTAGCCACTTAGTTGGCCAAGCATTAATTTTCTGGAGGACCTCTTTTTCTCCTCTGATAACAACCAAATCGGGTTTGATAAGGGGTTTCCCGACGAGTGTGAAATTTTCGCGTGTGGTTATTTTGACTCTTGAAATAATCGGAACAACTTTTTCTGCTATCTGCCCAACCTCGAACGTTAAAATAGACGGAATAACATCGTGGGCTTTTGCGTTGACGCCCAGATTTAAACCTTTCAAAAGCTCATTTTTAGTCAAAATCAGTTTATTACCTTGAACGTCCACTCTGTCGAAATTTATTTCGCAAACGGAAGTTCTAGGAAAGAAACTTAGGTTCAAAATTTGCCAACCTGTTGCAGTAACTTGGACGTCAATTCTGTCTGGAATCGTCCCGGCAATCGAAAGCTTTTCGGGTGGTTTAATTACTAAAGGAACTTTGATATATGCTGTATATTCCGAATTTAAAGTAGTAAAAATCCATAATGATATACTTATAACAAAAGAGAACAAAATTCCTTTGATAACTTCTGGTGTAATTTTAAATGTTTTTTTCATTTTATACTACTTTTTATCTTTTGTTTTTCGCGCAGAAGTTCCTGATATTTTTGCAAAAGTTCATCTGCATTTTCACTTCCTTGACTTAATAGAGCCTTCGTCTCGTGCATCTGCTGCTCAAGTTTCCGGATTTTCAAACGGGAATACACTTCTTTTACTATCTTACCTATGTTTTTGTCTTCTATACCTATGGCAAAACGTTCCCAATTAGGACTGGGTTCGGCTTGCGAAAAGGAAATATCCACCAAAATTTTCTTGACCGACTCGGCTACATTTTCGTCCAGCATAATTGAATTAATAATGTTTTTGTGCTTATGTTGAAGAATTGTTTCGAGCAAATCTTTTCCGATTTTGGTCATCATTTGTGATGAATCGAAATGGTAATCTTTGGTCAAACAATCTATCGCTCCTTTTTCTGTTAAACATACCTCCAGAAGGTTGCGCTCTTCGGGGAGTAATTCCTTTATTGTTTCCAGCGATGAATCTGTTTTTTCCCGATAGTGTGTATTTTTCGAGGCACTTTCAATTGGCTCAGTTTTTCGTTTTTGGGTCAGTTTAGCTTTCTCGTTGTAAATACTACTAATTCTGGAGTATGGTAAACCGATAACATCGGCTAATTCTCTGACAAAATCGTCGTGTTGGAGTGCATCGGGTATTGTATTTATGATACTTAAAATGTGGCGAATTACCAATGATTTCTGGGCTGGACGCGAAAGCAAATCTTTATCTTTTGCACTTTCCACAAGATATCGAACAAAACTTTGAGAGTTATCGAGCAAGCTATGAAATGCTTTTGCACCATATTTTTGCACAAAACTATCGGGGTCTTCTCCTTTGAGCAATCGAACCACAAGAACTTCAAACCCCAAAGGCAAAGCCATTTGGATGGCTCGTTCGGTGGCTTTCGCCCCTGCCTCGTCTGAATCGTAGGCAAGATATATTGTATTAGCATACCTCGCTATTTGCTCCAATTGTTCTGTTGTTAGCGAAGTTCCACACGAAGCAACCGCATTTTTAAATCCCGCTTGATGTAATGCAACGACATCGGCATAGCCTTCGACAAGAATAACCGATTTTTGATTTCGAATCTCGTTTCGCCCCAAAAAAAGTCCGAACAAGAGTTTGCTTTTGTCGAAGACCGCGGTCTGCGGCGAATTTATGTATTTTGGCTGGTCGTCGAGTTCTTTAAGGATTCTACCCCCGAAGCCAACGACTTTCCCAATATGATTTTGGATGGGGAAAATAATCCTTTCGCGAAACATATCGTAAAACTCTTCGGGTTTGTTCTCTTTCGACTTTATTAAGCCAGCATCGACCATAATCTCGGTTGGAATCCCCTTCGATATCAGTTCCCGAAATAAATTATCCCACCCCGATGGGGCATATCCAATGCCAAATTCTTCGATTGTTTTCGCAAGAAAACCACGATTTTTCAAATAAGACAATGCGACTACACCACTTTGGGTAAATAGCACTTTTTGGTAAAAAAATTTTGCACTTTCCAATGCCAAAAGTATTTGGTCGTTTCGTGTGACTTCTTGTTGTAAATTCCTATCGTCCCGCATTTCAAGTTTTATTCCAGCCCTTTTGGCAAGTTCTCGGAGTGCCATCCCAAAGGTCATACCATAATATTCCATCATAAAGGAAAAAATATTACCTGATTTTCCACAGCCGAAGCATTTAAAAATTCTTTTTTCGGGAGAAACTGTAAACGACGGTGTTTTCTCTTGATGGAAAGGGCATAAGCCAACAAAATTGGCACCACGGCGCCGCAAATCGACAACTTCAGAAATTAGGTCGACGATATCGACCATATCGATTATCTTTTCTGTAACATCGGATGCCATAAAATTCCAAGCAATAGTTTTTAATACACTATTCGGTTAAGACGCAAGTCGAAGTATTTTTTTGCTCGGGGAATTTCGACTACAAATGCACCGGTAGTATCGACGAAGCCTTGCTTCCCATTTTTCAACGAAACCCAGGCTTTACCCCCGACAAAACTATCGACGTATGAATACTCGTTTTGCAAAACCTCCTCATTATTCCGATTTATAAATAGCCAGCGACCGTCTTTCTTTACAGCAGCGAACCCGTTCGAAAACTCCCGAACATCTTCATAGATGTAGTCCGAAAGATATTTCCCCGTTCTATCGATTAAACGCCAAGCAGACTGGTTATGCTTAATCAATTTTCCAATAAAATTTAAACCGCCCGAAAATTGTTTTGCTACATATCCATCGACGGTAAAGATGAAATTGCCATTTTTGTCGATAAAACCAAATTTGCCATCTTTTACTGCAAAGGCTAAACCTTCCGAAAACGGGGAAGCAACATCAAATTGTAAAGGAATCGCTATTTCGCCATTTCTGTTAATAAATCCTATTTGAAAATTTTTGTCGTTGATATCGGCATAACCTTCTTTAAATTGGTTTCCAGCAACGTTTTTCATCTCGATAACAAGACGGTTATTAGTATCGATATACCCGCGTATTGAATCGTTCATAACAAATGCTAATCCTTCGCTGAATTCGGTTGCGTCTTTATACATAAAAGGAATCACCAATTTCCCCCTTTTATCGATGTATCCGAATGAGTAGTCTTCGTTCTCAATATTTGTGTCCCGTTTGGTTATTAGCGAAACCAATGCTCGCCCATTATAAAAATTAAAGAGGAAATTACAAAACGGGACGGGTGTTATTTTGCCTTGCAAATCCATTATAGCCCATCGAACTCGTCCAGCAATCTTGATATTTATTCGGAAATAACCTTCGCTATAACCAAGCACATCTTCTATTTTCTTAGGCTCAAACATCATTTTGCCTTCGCTATCCAAGAAATACCATAGACTATCGGATAAATAAGCAATCAAAGGTTCGCGTGTTATCTTTTTATTTGTTTTGAATGAAATACTACATATTGCCAAAACTATACAGCAGAAGATAAGCAACGAATTTCTCATACCACCTCCGTTTTGTATCGATAAAGGAATTCTTGGACTGCCGGGTCTGTGCATTCCTTCAGTTTGCTTACCTCTCCACTAAAATGAAGTTTGCCTTCTTCCAGCATCGCTACATAATCGGCAATTTTCAAAACGGAAAACATATCGTGTGTGATGATTATGGAAGTAACCGCAAATTTCTTGGCTAAACTTCCTATCAAATTATCAATTTGTTCCGAGGTAACCGGGTCTAATCCAGTCGTTGGCTCATCGTAGAAGATATACGAGGGTTGTCCCACCAACGCTCGCGCAACACCAACGCGCTTTTTCATCCCCCCAGACAAATCCGATGGCATTTTATCCTTCAACATTTAACAAAAAAAAAAAAATGAACCTTCGCCAACTTCTTCCTTTTCGGGGAGAAGTCCAACAGCGGTTAAACTACGCAATGCTTCCTCCAAAAGTTTTTTTTCGTCCCGAATTCCTCGTTCATAAAGTCCAATAATAACGTTTTCATAAACAGTATATGAATCGAAAAGCGCAGAACCTTGAAATACAAAGCCAATCTTTTCCCGAAGGCGGAAAAGTTCTTCTTTCTCCAATTGATGAACATTCATTCCATCAATAATGACTTCACCTTGGTCGGGTTCAAGTAGCCCAACAATGTTTTTAATCAATACGCTCTTTCCACAACCAGAACGCCCGATAATACAATAAGTAGTTCCATCGGGGATAACAAGGCTTACTCCATCGAGCACTTTCTTTTCGCCAAACGACTTATAAAGATTTTTAACCTCTATCATTTTTATCTTTCCGGAATTTCAATAATATAAGGTTCCTTCGGTTCTGGAAGCGAACGTTTCAATATCCAAGGATTTAAGAACTTAACCCAGAAGTAAGTGGTTCCTTGTTCTTTTGCCCACACAGCGAGGTCGGGTATTTTGGATTTACATATTATTTTTTTTGTTGGAAATGGCTTATAGAAATCGGACTGTTCCAAAACGAAGCCATATTTTTTGTGGTTCTGCATCAATTCTTTCAAAATCACAATTCTGAATATGTAACGCGAAGTCTCTTCGTTCAAAAATAAGTCGAAAAAGTTGGTAACTCCTTGGAAATTAATATTATCTGTCAAATTTGCAAATCCCATATTGTATGCCGCAGCCGCTAAACTCCAAGAGTTATAAATTTGGTATGCTTTTTTTAGGTATTTCGCAGCGGCTTCGGTGCTTTTCCGTAGGTTCAAACGCTCGTCTATGAAATCATCGACTACCAAGCCATACTCTTTCGCTGTTGAAGGAATAAATTGCCATATCCCATAGGCTTCCTTCGGGGACTTCGTAATTTGCAATCCACTTTCAGCAACCGCAAGATACTTAACATCTTCGGGTATCCCATACGCAGCAAAAATCGAATCGAACAAGGGGAACACCCGCCCCGCTCTTTTTAGATAAAGCACAATTTGACCGGGATTTTGCAAGTTGAAATAGAACTCACGTTCCGCACGTTCACGCACAATTGGGTTATCCAACGGAACAAGTTCACCACAAAAGTCAAGTCGCTCGGGTAATTTTGTTTTCGATACATAAGTAGAAAAGTTTATAATCTCGCTCTCTGTTCTTGCTTTTTCACTCCAAACACTACCCCAATCGGAAAAAAGAAGAACTATTCCCAATGCATAAATATGGATTTTTTTCATACCTTCTCCTCTTGCTCGACACTTAATTCTAAAAGACGAACATATTGAACTTTTTCCCAAAGGATATACTTCATTTCTTGTATTCCATACCCAGAAATCGACGAAATCCCGAG
>CAZPSM010000042.1:19837-20363 GCA_964589125.1 uncultured Hyphomicrobiales bacterium
ATTTTTTCCAAAATCTATTTTCATCAACATTTTTGCTTTCTCCTCTGGTATTGAATCCATTTTGCTAAAAGCGATAACTTTTTCCTTTTGCAATAGTTCCTTGTTATATTTTTTAAGTTCATTCAACAAGACTTGAAAATCCTTTTTGGGATTATCGGTGTTAGCATCAATTAAAAATAGAAGGACTTTTGTTCGCTCAATGTGCCGTAGAAATTGCAACCCCAAACCGCGCCCTTCGGATGCACCTTCGACAAGTCCCGGAATATCGGCAACAACGAAACTTTTGCCCTCCCCAATTTGTACAACGCCAAGGTTAGGAACAAGTGTAGTAAAAGGATAATCGGCAATTTTAGGTCGTGCAGCAGAAATAACAGAAATTAGGGTTGATTTCCCGACATTCGGGAAACCGACGATACCAACGTCGGCAAGGACTTTCAGTTCGAGTAGAATTTCGCGTTCTTCGCCGGGTTGCCCTTCTTCGGCAAATCGCGGTGTTTGGTTGGTTGGCGTAGCAAATTCTGCGTTG
>CAZPSM010000043.1:0-20217 GCA_964589125.1 uncultured Hyphomicrobiales bacterium
TTTAGATTCTTCGTTCCATCCCGTCTCGTGGGACGGGATGGAACTCAGAATGACATTGCCTTGTCCGTGTCATTCTGAACGTATTCCGTTCCGCTGCACGGAACGGAAGAAGTGAAGAATCTCTTCCACTATGCCCTCCTATGGATTCTTCTTCCGTCTCCTTCTGTCGAACGGGACGGAATCGGAATGACAATATAAATAACAAGCAGGGATGCTTGTCCTACTTTGATGTTAATAATGGAATCTGCACCCTCAACTATTGCGTTGTGTCTGTTACCGAGTCGGCTGATTTTCCTTCGATTAAAGCCCGGAGCCGTGGCTCGGCAGTTTGCAAAAACGATTTGAACAAGGGGTCGTTTACTTGCTTATACGAGGTCAACAGACTATCGACAAGTTTTTGGGCATCTTCTTTCTTATTGGAGTCGAGGAGTTTCTTAATCTCGGTTTCGTCGTTGTAAAGCATATTTCCAAGAATGTCGTAAAGGTTGTTTGAAACGGTATTCTGGTCTAACCCCCAATTACTTGCTTGCCCACTTTGGAAAGCGGTCATTACTAAATCGTAGAACGATTTTAAGACGTTGCGTGCAGAAGCATAATCACCCAGCAAAGCATAAGCAGCGGCGGCAATTTTATATGGACCTTGCCTACCGCGTATTTCCTCGCGAATATCATCGTATTGAAACTTACGTAGTTGAGGATTTTTGATTACCGCATTGCAAGTTTTAATCGCAGCCGAGGCCCATTGTTTAGCCTTTTCAATATTTCCGGCTTCTTTATACAAAAGAGCAATTTGATATTCTTCGTCGTAATAAAGTGGAATACGTTTAGGTGAAATATACTTGTTCATAGTATCGAGAATAGCCGCAGCCTTTGCTTTATCGTTAAGTTTTTCGATTGCATAAGCTGCATAATTAATATAGATTTTCTGTCGGTAACTTTGAATCATCCTTCGGTGGACCTCGTCGTAATAAACGTAGTGGTCGTCGGCAAGATTACGGAGTTTAAAGCCATAGTGTGGCTCTGTGTGGTAGTTATTTGAATTATCGACATTGAGTAAACACTTGTCCATTATGTTTGGCTCAATCAAACCGGTTTTCATTGCGTTTTGTGGAACTGGGCAAATACGCAATGCCATACCTTCCATTCTTAAGAATTTTCCTAACCCCGAAAACATATCGGAGCCAACCGTAGAGGAAAAATAAACAGGACGCTCAAATTTCGTTTGTTGAACAATATCGAGTATCAACTTGTTGTTGACAAAGAATATGTAGTATTGCTTGCCTTCGCGTTCTGTGTATGGTTTCCCTACGAAGGTAAATTCCATATATCCTTTGTTAATAAGCGAGGTATCGTCGGTGTATTGAGCAAGAATTTCCTTTCGGACGGGTATCCGTATTTGCTTTGCTTCTCCAAAATCATAACTTAATGCTTTCGGGTCGTCTTCGGTGGTTCTTAGACTTTCATCGCTAAAACTTAATGGAATTTTCTTTGCGCCCCAAGGCTCTCGATTCTTCAATTGGTCGATATACCAAAGAGTTTGTCCAAGGCTTAAATTCACTACTCGAACATCGCGACGAACACCCGCCACATCTTGCAAAAACCATAGAGGAAATGTATCGTTATCGCCATTGGTAAATATAATAGCATCTTTTTCGACACTTTGGAGTATATTGTAAGAATAATCGAAGGGAAAGTAATTGCCCGCTCGAGTGTGGATATTGTAACCGCCAACAGCCATATTAAGCGGAACTAAAGCGATTGAAAGGGCAACGACCAAGGAAGTTAAAGCCATTGATAGTTTCTTTTTGTTTGCATATTCGACAAAGGAGTAGGCACCCAAGCCAATCCAAAGTGCCCAAACCATAAAGGAACCAGTGTAGAAGTAATCTCGCTCGCGTGGTTGTGGGTTCTGTTGGTTTTGGGCAATTGCGGCTAACACCCCCATAAGAAGGAACATCACCAGATAAATGGATGCCATTCGTGGGTCTTTCTTAAAATGGAAATACAAACCGATGAGCCCAAAAAGCAAAGGCAACGCATAGAAGCGAACCGGAAATTGGTCGGCATATCCGTTCTTAAAATTAATGTTATCGGAAGAACTGGTGAACCATGCTTCTTCGGCATCTTGCACATCACTTTCCCGCCCGACAAAGTTCCAGAAAAAGTAGCGAAAATACATATGGTCAATTTGGTATTTCCACAAATAAGAGAGCTCGCCCGCTAAGTTTACATTATCCCAGTTCGGAACTTGAATAACCGAACCATCTTTTCTTTGAGCCTCTTTTGTTGAAGGTGGGTTCCACTGTCCATAAACATAATTTCCGTTTTCATCGCGTAAATTGTAGAAATAAACCTTTAATTCGTCGTTGTAATCGGTTCGTCTTGGCCAAAGTACTTGTTCGCCATATTGTTCCCTACCAAGATAAGAAATAAGTTTTTTAATACTTTTAGGTTCGTTTTCATTCATCGGAGGATTCGAGTTGGAACGAATTAAAAGGTGGGCATAGGTTGTGAACCCAAGCAAAATCATTAAATAGGAAGCGAACGCAAGACGAGCGAAAGGTTTATTCTTCTTTCCCGCCCAAAAGTAACCCCCAATTCCTATTCCGATTAAAATCAAGCCAAGCAAAGTCATAACAATACTATTTTCAATCGGATATTCCCGAGCCTCGGTTTTGATAGGCCAATTGCCAGCAAGTAGTCCGGGAATCCACATCAAAATCACTTTATAAACGACATAAAAACTCACCAAAGCAATAATGCTCATCGTCAAAAAAGATTTAATCGAAAACTCGTATTTTTTAAAATATACCAACATAAAAATCGAAAAGATAGTTAGAATTGGAAGCAGATGGACACCGATTGACAACCCAATTAAGTAAAATATCATTAACAAGTATTTTTCGCTACCGGGTTGGTCGGCTCGTTCGTTCCAAACCATCATAAGGTACACTACAAGGGTTGTAAACAACTGCGATGCTGCATAGACCTCGGATTCTACCCCATTAAACCATACCGTATCGCAGAATGCAAAAGCCATTGCACCAACAAAAGCCGAACCATATATGCCCAAGGCGTCGTTTATGTTTCCAATTTCTTCTTTACGAAAATTCATTATGACTTTAATAATGATAAGATAAAGCAGAAGGACAAAAAAAGCAGTTGAAACAACAGAAACCATATTCACCCGCCATCCTAAATCGCCGAACGGAATGATAAGCTGAAATACTTTGCTAAACACAAGAAATAGCGGCGCTCCGGGAGGATGTGGAACTTGTTGCCACGTTGTTGCTGCTGAAAACTCACCACAGTCCCAAAAGGGCACCGATGGCTGCATCGTTGAAATATACACAACCAAGGTAATAATAAACGACAAGGCTCCAAGAGTCCACTTTAATGTTTTTTGTGAATTCATACACAAACCTTTTATTTTAACAATAGTATTTCCAAAAAATAGCAAATTAACACAATTTAGGAATTCAAAGAAAAATTGAAAGTAAAAATTCAAGTTGCAGAAATCCAAAATTTAATAGAATTTGAAATTCATATCTCCCGCCCACAGACGGGCTGTGCACCAGATAATAGCAAGTTATCCTCTCCAATAAAAGTGCTAAATTCCCTTCAAGAATATCTAAAGGCAAAAGATTGGCTATCTGATAGCCGATGTCGAAAAAAACTTTAAATTTGTGTTGATTTTTGATGTTTTTGTTGGAAACATAAAATGAAAATCAAAAATAATTCTTTCCTTGTAATTTTTCTTATTTTCCTTATGAACGGAGTATTACAAAGCGAGCCAGTGATTGGGGATTCGAGCGATATTCTTTGGTGGAAGTGGCAAAATTCAGGTTATAGTTTAGTTTTTCATCCTAATGGTTACCTTTTATCTGTTGAAAGAGGAAATAATTATGTCGATATTTTTGATGTAAGGGGGGATGGAGCGTTTATCAAAGAATATGGTCCCGGATTTTCCGCTGGGTATTTTCTGGGTGAAGGAGAACGACTATTGCTAAAAAGCAAAACTGGTTACGAGGTGTGGGATTTTATGAACGATGTTCGCATTTTATCGAAGGAGTTAGAATTCGACATTTTGGAAGTTTCGCCGAAGAAATCGGAAATAGCACTCTCGTATTGCAGTGAAGCATCGGAACTCCCGCGAAAGCAGAATAGGATAGAAATTTTCGATATTGAAACAGCCGAACTCAAGAGAGGCAAATACGAGATTTTAAAATTTAGTGGCTATGGAAGCCAGTATTTGTTTCCTCCTTACGTAACACAAATGAAATTTTCTGCCGATGGCACACGTCTTGCATTTGTCATACAAACAGATTACAAATGGCCAAATTGGTACGATTGGATTTATTATTCGATGGTATGGAATCTTGTTACCGACTCCATCGAATACAAAACACACGGGGGGCGACCAATTGCTATTTCGAACGATGGAGGAAGATTAGCATTTGCTTCTTCGAAACCCTATGGTGGATTGGATATAATCAACCTTGAAACAAAAGAATTTATTGGCTCGATTCCCGGTTACTTTGATAGCGAAACAAGTGCAGTGTTTACCCCCGATGGAAGATATTTAATTTATTCTAACGAATACTCGAAAGAAGGTTTCAATATTTGGGATTTGACAACGCAACAAATTGTTTATACATATCCGAAAGGAACGTGGTTGTGTTTGGCTATATCGAACGATAGCAAGTATTTAGCGGGAACGCTCAATGGCAACAAACTTGTTGTGTTCCTTTGGGAATCGATACTTCAGAAAATAAGTACCGTTGCGGGGTCGTCTGGTCTAAAAGCGGTCTATCCGAATCCTTCGAAAGATATTGTTCAATTAAAATTCTCTTTGAAAAATTCCCAGCGAACAAAGATTTCTATCTTGGATTTGAATGGAAGTATTGTTCAATTAGTCGAGGATAAATTTTTATTCGAAGGTGAACACTCGTATGTAATTGACACTTATAGATTACCTGCGGGAACATACATATTATTAGTGCAAGGTGATAATGTGTTAATCGCGGAAAGGATTGTAGTTTTACACTGAAATAAATATAATGCGGAAGTAGATTTTTTTTATAACACTATTCCTTCGAATGTTTCAAAGACACTTTCAATTCGGCCAAAGGGTGCCGAAATTTGCACTCCTTGAATCATACCTTTTATCTCGGTTAGTATTTCTCGGGCAATTTTGATACCTTCGGCAAGGCTTTCTTCCTTATAATCCTGAACTTTACGGAGACGTTGCATAATTTGTTCGGGGACGTAGCACCCGGGTACTTCATTGTTCATAAATTCAGCATTGCGCAAAGAAGTTAGTGGCCAAAGCCCGGCGATGATTGGCAATCGATAATGTTCAATTCTTCGAACAAATCTTTCGAAAAGTTCGACATCGAAAATCGGCTGAGTAACGATAAATTCTGCACCGGCGTCAACTTTCCAATAGAGCCGGCGCAGTTCTTCTTCGAGGTTTACTGCAACTGGGTTTGCTCCAACTCCGATGAAGAACCCTGTTGGTTCGCCAATAGGAAACCCTGCGATATCCAATCCATGATTTAAACGATTCAAAATATTGACCAAGCCAATTGAATCCACATCGAAGACCGCCGTTGCATCGGGATAAGTGCCTAATTTCGGGGGGTCGCCAGTTATTGCAAGAATGTTGCGAATTCCAAGTGCATAAGCCCCGAGTAGGTCCGATTGTATTCCAATAACGTTTCTATCGCGACAAACAAAATGGAGAACCGTTTCTATTCCAACTTCGCGCTGGATTTGAACGGCAAGTGATATCGCACTCATTCTTGCGCTTGCTCTTGGTCCATCGGGAATATTAATAACGTCAATTCCATAATAATATAAATCCCTTGCTTTTTCAATTTCTCGTCGAGCGGAAACACCGCGCGGAGAAAGGAGTTCAACAAAGGTAACGAAATGCCCATCTCGAAGTCTTCGGGCAAGTCGCGATTTCTTCGATTGCTCGATAACCTCTACTTTGGATACTTGTTTGACTTCAATTTTCTCGAGCATTCTGTTGACTAATTTGGGTTGTAGTGCAGAAATCGCCGAACGCATTTTTTTGATGTGTTCGGGACCTGTTCCACAGCATCCACCAATTATATTTGCACCCGATTGAACTAAAAGTTTTGCATATTCTGCAAAATACTCGGGCGAGGCGAGATAAATGTTGCGTCCATCGATATTCTTTGGTTTCCCCGCATTTGGCATTATTGAAATAGGAAGGTCGGTTAATTTTCGAACGGTTTCTAACCACGAGAGCATAGTTTGGGGTCCGACGGTGCAATTTATTCCGATGCAATCGGCACCGAAAGATGATAGTTGTTCAACAGTAGTTTCTGGGTCTGCACCGGTTATTGTGTTGCCATCCTCATCTATGGTAACTTGGGCTATGACTGGGATTTCGGTAAGTTTTCTTGCCGCAAGCACCGCCTGATGGAGTTCATCAAGATTAATAAAGGTTTCGAAGATAAGAATATCGACCCCGCCATCGAGTAACCCGCGGATTTGTTCGGCGAAAAATTCCTGTGCTTCTTCGCGAGCGATGGGTCCGAGTGGTTCGATTTGAACCCCAAGTGGTCCTACCGAACCGGCAACTAACACCTCGTTGCCAGCGACTTCGCGAGCAAGTTCAGCACCTCGACGATTTATTTCGTATAGTTTATCTTGCAAATTAAAACGGCGGAGTTTAAATCTGTTTGCTCCGAAGGTATTGGTTTCGATGACATCCGCACCAGATTGTTTGTAGTCGCGATGTATTTGCTTAACAAGGTCGGGGCTGGAAAGATTTACTTCTTCGAAACAGCGGTTTATAAAGATACCTCGCCGGTAGAGTTCTGTTCCCATCCCTCCATCGAAAAGGACTGCTTTTTGCCGAACAATTTCCCTAAAATCTTTCACATTTATAAATTATAAATCAAACAAAATTCGTATTTACAAAAATAAGATTAAATATGGTAATGTAGATTTTTTTGGAAAATCCAAATCAAAATGTCGATTCTATGCTTCGTGAAATCCATTAGATTCGATTGTGCAAAAAAATATTAATTTTGCCGATAGTGTTATATTAATTTTAAGGATACAATGAGTGGAGAGATTGTTTTTGCAAATGATAGTGGATAGTATGAGAGAAGGTATAAATTCTACATTGTTTTTTATCGATAGACGTGAATCTAAAGGTAGAAAGGCTACATTATACAGGCACACAGAAATAATTGAATTGTTTCAATCCATATATACCGATAACGACTGGTCGTTTGTTGAATATAAGCCAAGCGACACATCAAAGCTAACTCATTGCTATCATCGTTATCCTGCTAAATTTATTCCTCAGTTAGTCGAGAAACTTATGGATGAATACCTTGCTGATATCGAGGAACCGCATGTAAATGACCTATTTATGGGAAGCGGAACAACAATTGCTTGTGCAATAAGTAGGGGGTACAGAGCAAGCGGAACCGATATTAATTATATTTCAGAATTAATTACAAGGGTTAAGAGCACTCCCATAGACCCTTTTAAACTTAATGTCAAAATAAAAAAACTTCTTTCTGATTTATCTTTCTTGGACTCGAAAAATGTTTTGTTTCCAGTAACTATCGAGCCATATATACCTGAGAAAAATATCGAGAGAATAGATTATTGGTTCACCCCAGAGACAAAAGAAGAATTAGGGATTATACTAGCGAGAATAAAACAGGAGCCAGATACCAGTATTAAAAATTTTTTCAGTGTTTGTTTTAGTCATATCTTGAAAACAGTTTCTATCTGGTCGATGGGTAGCACTAAGCCAACGAGAGATTTTAATAAAAAGATTCAAAAGCCTATAGTTCATTTTAAAAGACACCTAAAAAAGATGGAAAGAGGCAATTACGCGTTCTGGAAAATTGTTCCAAAGCATATTAAATATAATTTAGATTTGTATCTGAATATTAAAAGAGGAGATGCCAGACAACAACCGGTTGAAGACGGAAGTGTTGATATTCAGATTACATCGAGCCCTTATGTAACAAGTTATGAATATGCAGACCTTCATCAATTAAGCACTTTATGGCTTGAATTGACTGACGATTTAACAAATTATCGCAAAGAATTTATTGGCACAGCCTACAAACAATATGAAAGCAGAGAACTTAAAAGTAAGATTGGCAAGTCAATCGTTGAAACAATGGCAAAAAAGGACCTGAAAATGGCAAAAGAAATTGAAACATTTTTTATCGATATGCAGGAATGTTTTGATGAGACATATCGCATTCTAAAGCCAGAAGGTAGATGTTGTTATGTGATTGGAAATACAACTTTAAAAGGTATTGAGATATTAAATGCAGAGGTCTTTGCAGAAAGTATGCAGTATTCCGGTTTAGTAATCGATAGGATTATTAAACGAGAAATCCCATCGAAAATTCTTCCTCAAAAAAGAGATGCCGAAACTGGTAGATTCGCCAAAAATGGAGAGGAAGATTTCTATGCTTATCCAACTGAATATATTGTGATAGGGAGAAAGATATGACTTTTCAAGATTTGTTAAACCTTTACGAAAAGAAGAAGGAGAAATATGGGCCTGAAGCCTATAGGTATATTTCAGAACTTTTGAGGGAGGCAAAGGAAATGCATAAAAGAGATTGGTCAAAAAATCCAACTCCTGGACAAGACCACGAACAATCATGGAAAGGGTTTAAAGGAAATAGCCTCGAGAAACTCATAGCTCATATTATAAAAGATGAGGTTGAAAGGTTAGGGTTAAAAGTAGTTAAAGGAAGTAAGTTGGAGAGAACTAAGCCAAAAAATCTTTCTGAAGAGTTAAGCAAAGTAAAAAGGGCTGTAGCGGTTGATTATGGTGAGTGGGGATTGCACCTTCCAGATGCTGATATAATTATTTATGAACCACGTAATTCGAGAGTTATCGCTGTGCTATCGAGCAAATCGACTTTACGGGAAAGGATAGCAGAAACTGGATACTGGAAAGTAAAATTTTCTCAAGACCCTATTACAAAAAATATTAAAGTGCTGTTTATCACACTAGATGAAGATGGAACGTTAAGTGATAGCAAGCCGGCAAAAAAAGGGAGAGCCATTGCCGAGGTTGATACCGATGGAAGTTACGTAATGACAGAAAGAAATATTGAAGAAAGTAAGAAAGTTAAATTGTTTAGTAGTTTTATAGAAGATTTGAAAAAATTTTTAGATAATTAGAAGCTGTAAGATGACTAAAAAACAAATAAAAAAAGAATGGGAAAGGTTAAACTTTGAAATTTTTGAAAATAGACCAAAAACAGATAAACCGTATCCTTCTCATATCGTTAAAAGGAGAGAACTATTGCTTTATGCTCAAGTACATTTATCGGAAATTTCGTGGGCTAAAAGGTGTAATGATCGTGAAAAAGAGAGAATATCTACAAATCTATATAATTTCGTAATGGCAAAGTATTATGAGTATGAAAAACAAAAAGCTTATAGAACCCCAACTTGAATCAACTACCTTTTTGAGAGTTTTTTAACTATCTTTCTATGATGCAATACCCCCGATGGTTTTTGAGGATAACCCTCAAACGAAATTTGATGTTTCATATTAGGTTGCTGGTTCTTCATCTCGTATGATTTATGAGAACTTATCGATTTACCCTTTTCAAGCCTTTGAAAACGACCTTTAGTATATATGTAAAAAAACAAGAAGCCAGAATTCCTTGCTCTTTTATTGCATACTGCATCATACATCCCAAATCGAGGCAACCAAAAACAAAGGTGTACGAGGCAAAACTACCGGATATTACCTTTTATATATCATAATCAAATATATACTGCCATCGTCGTTGAACATTATTTTTATATTTGAGTTTCTATCCAATTCCCAATCCCACGTTTCGGTCTCTCCGATGAAGCTTTTGCTGTAATCCTTGCCAAGTGCTTTTATTAGTTGAGACTTCGAAAACGAAGGTTTTATTCCACCTAACGCAGAAAAAATTCCATCCTCGAGTTTTTCTGGTTTCAAACCAATCGAAAATACATAGCCATCGTCGTCTAATGTAACAATTAAGTTCGTATAAACCAACATACGAACTCCATTCGATGCTGTTTCCTCTTCCACATAACCCCAATAATTTGTAAACTCTTTTTTATGACGTCCCAAATAGGACTTCAATTCACTAACCTCGTTGTCATCCCATTTCTTTGGGAAAATCATAATTAAAAATATACTTTCGTCGTCGTTGAGCATTATGCTTATTCGGGTATTCCCGTCCAACACCCAATCTAATGTTTCTCGATTACTGACTGTGCTTGTGTTGTAGTTTTTTCCAAGCGCTTTTATTAGTTGAGACTTTGAAAATGAAGGCTTAATTCCCCCCAGCGAAGGAAATACCCTATCTTCCATTTTCTCGGGGATAAAACCAATCGAAAATACATTGCCATCGTCATCTAATGTAACGGTCAAATTTGAATAGACAAGCATACGAACCCCGTTCGATGCTGTTTGTTCTTCGACATAACCCCAATAGTCGGTAAATTCTTTCTTATACCTTCCTAAAAAAGATTTTAAGTCTTTAACATCATCATCATTCCATCCCCTTGGCTCGGATACCGAAGATTGGCTTTGAATAGACTTTTGCTGTGCACAAGAGTAAATTGGGATACAAACGGTTGCAGCGAGAAATAAAAAAAATATAGAAAACGAAGAGTTGCGAAAAAAAGTTTTCATAAAGGTTTCCTAAAATTTGTTTTTAATATTTCTAAAAATGTAAATATAATACATTTTTTAAAAACAAATACTTTGGGAAGAAAATCCCCACTAAATAAAATAGTAGATTGAGATAATGCACTTCTTATTTGGTGTAGATTTTGCATAAACAACGCTCGTGAAAACTTTGGAAAGTAAGCAAAAAGATACAACGACCTATTAGTATCTTATTAACTTCTGCGCTTTGTCTTCGATTGTTCTATTGCAACCTGTTGATATATTCTTTTAAGGTGTTTGAAAATGCTCTTAGATATTCTGGAAGGCGGTTTGCGTATGTGTCCATCATCCAAAATCGTCTTTTTCCATCAACTTTTAATTCCAAGTAAAGCCCACCTTGGTCGTGTGCATCGGGTATCCCAAAAACGGTATTGGTATCGCTTAAAAGTTGTTTTGGAACTTTTGTAATTATGTCCTTGACCATATTGTATTTCGCTTGTGGAAGTTGAACGAATTTCCCTTCGTAGAGTTGCGGAGCTGGATAAATATCGGCAGTATCTTCGTAAAGAACGTCATTTTCAATCTTAAATATTTCGATGCAAGGTTCACCGATACACTCCCCGAAATAACTCCCAAAAACGATATAACTACTGTCGTAGGGCAAATTAACAGCATTATCGTCTCTGCAATTAGTTGTAAGCCCTAATATTGCAAGAATAGTAACCAATTTTAAAGCTGCCTTTTTCATTTCATCGGTTCTTTATTAAAAAAATTAACAAAAGTCGGGTCAAACGACCGATTCCGTCTATCCCATCTACACTTATATTACGCATCGATTTCTTTATCGAACGCTTGTTGTGGGGTTATTGCTCTTGCGACCACGGTAGCGGCAGCAACTTTTATTATATCGCCAATAACGAAAGGAACTGCACCCATCATTAATAAATGCGTAAAACTTATGTTCGAACCGGTAGATAATTTCAGCCACACATAAAGTTGAAGGAGCCCGGGTATGTAAATAAGAAAAAAGTTCGCAAAAGATAGTAAAACGATAAGACCAATCAACATTCTTGCCCGAACATATTTGTCGACAAAATACCCCAAGAAAAACGATGCAAAAATAAACCCAAGCAAATATCCACCCGTTGCACCAGTTATAACCGAAAAGCCTCCGCTCCAACCCTCGAACCAAGGAATGCCTATTGCACCCAAACCGACATACATAAGTTGGCTCGCCCCGCCCCATCTTCCAAGCACTACGCCACTCATTAATACTGCAAAAGTCTGTCCGGTGATTGGAACAGGCGTCCAAGGTAAATAGAGTTTTACTTGTGCAAGAAGCCCAGTTACGCACGCAAAACCAAAGGCAAGAAGAAGTTGGTATGCCAAGTCCAATTCAGAACGCCACTTAAAAATACTCAATCGAGTTTGCCTAAATTTTTCAATATAATTTGCCACTTCTATCACTTCATACTCCTCTTTTAAATAAATTTTAAATTATCAACTCAGAATACTTTAAAAATGCTAAAATAATAAAAATACATAATATTTTAGTCGAATTCTCTATCTGTGTGAATCAGTGTTGTGATGCTATAAAGAGTTTATTGCAGTATGGCTCGGCAATCTTCGTTGGAAACGACACTGGAAAATTTAGAAACTCGGTAATATCCTATTATCAATTATTCCTTAATTTGTATTTTTTTGATATGCAAATGAGATTAATTTTATATCTGCTTTTGGCTTTGCTTTTGTTCGCGGGGTGTAGCGAACGGAAAGGTATTCCACAAGACCAAAAAAAAGCCGAGCCAGTAGCGTCGGAAAAAGCCGATAAAACAACATCGGGAACCGCCGGTTCAGTTCTTTTCCAGTTGAATCCAGAAATTGGACGAGAATATACCTTCAAAAACACAGTCCTACAAACAATTACTCAAACCATCGATTCACAAAAAGTAAATACAACTCACAACCAAACCATAGTCTATTCTTTAAAGGCAAATCAATATGAACCAAACAAAAGCATTACTTTCGATGTAATTTTCAAAAGTATTGAACAGCAAATTACCACTCCGATGTTGAAAATCGAAGCAAGCACATCGCAAAAAAATCAAAAGCCAACCCCTCTCGAAATATTCTATCGTGCGTTGATAGGTAAAAATTTCCGTGTTAAAGTTAGCCACGATGGGAAAGGTGTGCAACTCGCCGGAACCGATAGCATCGTCGGGAGTGTATTGAAGAACATTTCACACAAAAAAGAATTTACCGGCATCGATAAAAGCACACTTGAACAATTAATCCAAAATTTCTTTAATCCACAAGATTTTAAACGTAGCTTCGAAAAGTTGTTCGAAATATACCCCGCAAAACCTATCGCAATTGGCGAATCTTGGGAAATTACTCGGCACATAAGCGAACCAATCCCAACAAAGGTCATCAACAAATTCCAATTGCAAAAAGTCTCGGGCGATACACTCCTTGTTCAACTTAATTCAAAGGTTAGTTTCGACAAACCACAGCAACAAGCCAACCAACCTTCGATACAGGACATCAAAGGGACACAATCGGGAACTTTGTATGTAGATAAAAATTCCGGCTTAATCTTCCTCGGAACAATACAGCAAAGTGTAAAAATAATCTACTCGCTTCCCGCCTCGCCACAAACAAACAACAAACCGCTCACGATACCAACAGATGTCTCGACCACTTTCCTTTTAGAGATTATGTAGTCCCACAATCTACGCTACAAACCGTCCGACAATGTGGAAAAATTCGATTACCAGTTGTTTCTATCTTACCGTTCTATCCCAAAAAGTTTTTTAACTAACTCGTCGTTTTCTCTTTCTAATTTCTCAATCTCTTTTTCTTTGCCTTCGGCTTTGAGTTGATGGCATTTTTTGGAGATTTCGGAAAGTTTTTGGTGAAGTGGATTTTGAGGGTCAAATTTTGGGATGCCAATATGTTCCATCACCGAAGGCGTACCAAAACCCCGACCGGCAGAAGAAAAGGACTTAATAAAATCACGAACCGGGTTTGAATTGATAATGGCACAAAGATAATGGGCTTCGGATTCGTTGTCAACAGGGAAAATAACAGTTGTATCAAGAGGAATTATTTGTTTATAGCCGAAGGGAGTTTTTATTTCTGAAATGACTGCCGCCACGATATCTGTAGCCATTCTTTTCCAGACTACCTTATAACGACTAAAAGTATAGTCGCCTATGTTGTATTGGCTATAGAATGGTGCTTTTAATTGTAAATGAAGTTTTTTAAAAGTTGCTCTCTGGAGAAGTTCTTTTTTAAATTCTGTAAGATAACTGAATGTATAAGGCCATTTATTTTTCATGAGAGATTCCTCATAACCTTTCATAGGACTGTTCTTATCATTTACAATAAGAACAAAGAAGTCTTGCTTAATACCCCACCGCCTAATGTTTGGTCCCTGAACGGCAGGATATACTAAGTCCGATTCTATTTTTCTCTCCACTTTTTTAAGTTCGGTCTTTCCTTTCTCGGCTAAATTAGTTACAAGCAAACTACCGTCACATAACACTTGTTTTATTTTTAACCAAAAAATTCCGTAAAGTTCTGTTAATGCACCTTTCCGTGCCCTATAAAAATTTTTTCCTTCTATATTGAGAATATCCTTCTTTTCAGTAGCCCATGTCTGCCAAGCGCCAACGCTTGAACCAATTGGTGTAACACTATATTTTTTCTTTCGTAAAAGCCTCAGAACTTCGTCCAAAGGCCTATCCGTGGCAATTTTTCCTCCGCCTTTTTTCTTAATCCAGACAAAATATGGCAATGGGTATTCGGTTTTCTCTCCTTTTTTAAGAATGATTGCCGCCGTTTTATTTGCCGCTCCTTCAAATGGTTGAATAGAAACCAAATCGTGAGCCTTTAATACCTTGAGATGCTTACCATCTTTTTCTAACTGAAATCGCCTAAATCCTTCGCCAGTTCCCTTTGATTTAAAAACTTCTTGCGTTATTAAAAATCCTAATTTCCCTCCGTCTTTTAAGTAATAATCAGATGAAACGTAAACGAAAAGCATTGAAAAATCAGGATTTGCACTACCCATCATGAGAGCATGTCCTTTTAAGGAAAATAGCCCGTAATCTTTCCAGAGTTGAAGTGTGGCATTGCGGTATTCCCGCGAAAGGTAATCCCACCTTATCCACGGCGGATTGCCAACAACAAAATCAAATTGTCCAGCAAACATTGGCGCAAAGGCATTTTTCAAATTTCTTGCCCAAATACCATTTTTGTTTTGTTTCTCAAGTTCTAAGATTTGATTGTAAAAATCCTTCACGACTTGCTCATTGGTTGGAAATACTAATCCTTCTTTTTTAAATCTTTTCATTGCTTCATCAACGGAATATTGATTTTTTACCATTTCTTCAACAAGAGGTGTAGCACGTACTAACAGCAATCCAGCATTTCGCACCCATTCGGCAGGGATTTGAAATTTACCGACAGAAGTTGAAACTTCCAAAAATTCGCCCAAAAGATTTCCGGTGGTTCGCGTAGGAGTTAGAACCGAATCAGTAAGGTAAATCGGAATTTCTAATTGCTGAAGTCCATTGACTAAATCGCCCAAAGCAAAAAGATAGTTGGTGCGAGCGGCGATTACCGCCAAAGGATTTAAATCAAATCCCCAAATGTTTGCCACAATTCTTTTCGCAATTTCTAAATCGGGCATTTTTTCTTTTTCCCTACCATGTTCTTTGGCTCGCTGAATAGCCAAAACAAGAAAAGTTCCCGAGCCACAAGCCGGGTCCAGAAATCTTTTAAGCGTGTTGCCGTCGTAACCAACTTCGTTTAACAATAATTCCGCTAACCAATCGGGTGTGTAATACTCGCCAAGGCGATGGCGGACTTCTTTGGGCACCAAGTATTGATAAAGTTTTTTGAGAAGGTCGCGTGTCGAAACTGGGTCTAAAACACTGGTTGCAGGCTCAAATTCAGAAAGAGCGCGGGCAACTTCTCTGATGGCTTCTTTTAATTCCGGCGAGTCAAAAGCGTCAAGATACCAACGGAAAAAGTCGCCTTCCAGAAAATTAGTAACTCCTCGTCTGGCATAAATTCCGCCATCTTCTATATCTTCTAATTGTCTTTTAAGTTCGTCATCGGGAATATGGGCAAGATGGGAAGCAAGAGAGGAGCCGAAAGATGTTTCCCGTAAAGTCAAAAGTTCAGCAGTAATAAGTTTCATTAAAAAAGCAAAGTAAGTATGGACGCAAAATAAAATCTTTTGAAAATTTGTTTCTTTCCTAACGTTATAAAGTTTTGAAAGTGTTTCTGTCTCTTTCGCCTGGTCAGCACCATTAAATTGCTCACCATAAACAATGCCAAACAATCTTTTCCACTCGTCGAAGAATGTGCCAACGTGTGTTTGGTCGCCCCAGTGTTCCAAGGCATTGGCAAGTGCCGAGACCATTTCGGGTGCCAGTTCGCTTTGGGGTCCAAATTTTTGAGCCAGGTTTTCAGGAGTCAAAGGGCGCCGGGACAAAGCCTGCAAATAAATTAGAAAAGTTCTGGCACTTTCCGAGTTAAACTCGTATGCATTGTGGCTCGGTTCTTTTACCCATTGATTTTCGCGATATCTCACGAAGAAGATTTTTGCTCCGTCGAAGCCAATGCCTGCCATCTTCGTTGAGCCTGTTGCCGTCGATTCTCCCCGAAGGTAATTGACCAACTGTTCGTAGGCGTGTTGGATGCGTTGAGTCGAAGAGAATGAATTTGGTGCTTCGTATTCGATAATGACTTGCCCATGAACTGCGTCTGAACGACCACTATAAATAGATTTTTCATATTTAGGAGTAGATTTAAGATTCAATTGAAGGTTTATCGGTTCTAAAAGTTTTTCAAAGCCGATTCTTAAATCTTCTTCGGTTTGAGCTTCGCGAAGTAAATTTTTTGTACCCTGAACAAGACGCTCTGCTAATGATGTAAGCGAAAGGGAAGCAATATCGTTCAAGACAGTACTATTGTTCATCAAGAATCCGATTTTTGTGTAATAGTAATAAAAAAATAAATTCAAGAAAATACAATATAATACTTTCATTTAAGATAATTTTAAGGGAATTCAATTTTTAGTCGGCGAATAGCATTGGTTTTCGGTATTCCATAGACTTCTGCGCCCGAGATTGGTTCAATAAGTTGTGCGATGTATGCAAAAGCATCGACTTGGTCGTCGTGCTTCCCATTGGGGAATTCGACGAGTTCGGTTTCGAAAGCCTCGAGCCAATGGGCATCGCGGCGAAAGAAGACCGTTCCGGCATCTACCATCGAAGCGATGGGCAAACTTCGAGAGATTTTATCGCGGTCTGCTCGCAACTCTTTGATTGGCAAGCCCAACCGACGAGCCCGTTGAACAAGCGAGGCTTGGTATTGAACCGATTCGACACCGATAAGACGTGGCTTGCTACGAAAGAACAAAGATTCGAGGAACTCCAAATGGTCGGCTGAATCGAACTTTTCGCGAACGACGTCCCGAACGAATATTTTCTTATCCTTCGAAACAGCAAAAACTATTGCAACGGTATAATCCGATTGTTGGTTCGATTTAATTGCTAAATCGACAACAGCAAAAGTTGTGCAATCGTCGAATGGGATAAATTCTCGCTGGAAGGTTCCTTTTTCGGAAGCAACAAGTTCGAAGTGGTTGCTGCGTTCGACGAAATATCGGAACTTTTCTCGGCGGAAGATTCGCCCGGTTGTTGGTTTGGGGTCCTGTTGGTAAAGAGCCGAAAACCAGAAATCGCCCAAGACTTTCTGCCTTTCGGTTAAGGCATTTAAGTCGAAGCGTTCTTTCCAAAGCGGTTCGCCAGCTTTTCGTCCGAGCACATCGCACTCTGTTGCAATAGCTGGAAGTTTCAAAAGTAGCCACAAATCTTCTTTGCCCCGAGAATTCAGATTGGAAATATCGGGAGTGGTAACAAGGTCGAAATCGTATGAATTAAGTATTCGCCCGACTAAATCATCTTCGTTCCAGCGAGTCATTACCAAAGCGAGTATCCCATTCGGTTCGAGCCGAGTGTAGAGTGTAGCCTTGAACCAATGCCAAAGATTTTCTCGTTGGTGTTGGCTCATCGCCTCTTTATCGTTTTTGATTGGGTCATCGACGATGATTAGATTTGCACCTCGGCCGGTTAATGCTCCCGCAGAACCTACGCAATAAAGCGTCCCCCCATAATTTTGAATTCTTAGAGATTTTGCCGAAGCATCTTTTGGGTTCAGTTTTATTCCGAAAAATTTTTCACCATATTCGAGCAGCAATTCCCTGATTCTCTTGCCCCACTGTTCGGCAAATTGGTTTTGGTAAGTTACAAGAAACACATTGTGGTCGGGGAAATTTCCCAGATACCAGAACGGGAAATATTTCGAGATAAGTTCTGATTTCCCGTGTCGTGGCGGAATATTGACTATTAGCCGAAAGATTTGGCGGTTTGCCATTTTCACAAGCAATTCATCTATTAATCCAATGTGTGGGGGGATGTGCCATCGGTTGCCATTTATTTCTTTTGCAATTTTCGAAGGAGAAAGATACATTTAAATTATGTAATTTTTTTCTAAATTCATATTTTCAATTTTGGATTATTTTGGTAAACAGGAAAGAAAAGCGTTTTAAAAATAATTCGGATGTTTCGGAATGTTCGATTTAACGGCATTAATGATAGTTTGTAACGGAGCCGAAAGAATAGCCAAAGCAATAAATTCAGTTGCTTGGGTTACCAAACAAATCATAGTTGTCGATACGGGTTCGGTAGATAATAGTCCAGTGATAGCATCGCAACTTGGAGCGGAGGTACATTTCTTTGAATGGCAGAACGATTTCGCACTTGCGCGGAACTACGGATTGCAGTTTGCCCGATATCCTTGGGTTCTTGTAATAGACTCCGATGAAGAATTGAACCAGCAATCGCTAGTCGAGAATTTCCATTTGACCGCCGACCCTAATGTAGGTGGATTGCGTGTTCAAATTGTGAATCACGTCGAGCGAGGCAATTCATACACAAAAACACACCACACATATACCCGAATTTTCCGGAATCATCCGGCTATCCGCTTCGAAGCACCTATCCACGAGCAAATCGCACAATCCATACTCGACGCCGGGTTCCAGATAGTCGATACAAATATAACAATCGACCATTATGGCTATAGTAGCATTAATATCGATAAAATCAATCGGAATCGTGAACTACTCGAAAAGACACTGAAAGATAATCCCGATGACCATTGGACAATATTCCACCTTGCAGAAACAGAATTTGCAATTGGCAATATTGAAAAAGCGCGTTCCTTGTATGAAAAAATCCTCGATTCGTTCCTTCTAAATCCGGAACAAACCGAGATGGTGCGAATTCGATTAGGACAAATTGCGTTGAAAACCGACAAGTATGCACAAGTCTATAACTATCTGCAAAATCCTTGCACCGATAAGCATCGCGAAGGGCTACGCCTTATGATTATTGCTACTGCCTTGTTGATGGAACAGCGTTTCGCCGAAGCCGAAGAGGTTTTCAATCGCCAAGAAATTCAGCTTTCCGATATGGTCGATAAAACACAGATTCAAAAAGCAATTGAACTTATAAGTTTCTTATCGAAAAGAGGTTAGTATTTTTATGTCGTTCGAAGAACTCGTCGTTTGGGTAACTGGAGCGAGCAGTGGGATAGGGCTCGCAATTGCAAAGGCTTTTGCTCATCGCAATTCAACAGTCATACTTAGTAGTCGTTCCAAAGAAAGGCTTTCGGAAGCATTAAAATCGCTGGGGGACAACCGGCGCACTTTCCTTTTCCCTTGTGATGTATCTTCTGTGGAAGAAGTTGAGCAAACTTACACAAAATTACTCAATTCCCATTTAAAAGTTAACGTTCTTGTCAATAACGCTGGGAACTATTTTCCCGGACGATTCTTGGATTATCCACTCCATAAGTTCGAAGAATCGCTTGCAACTAATGTCCGTGGTGTATTTCTTTGCACCCAAGCGGTTCTGCCGTCTATGCTCGAAAACAACTTCGGAATCATCGTCAATATCCTTTCTGTTGTTGTCCATAAACCATTCATTAATTCATCGGTATATTCAGCGACGAAATCTGCTGTTTGGGGATTGAGTCGTGTTGTACGCGAAGAAGTTCGCGAAAAGAATATCAAAGTAATGAACGTTTACCCGGGAGCAACAGCAACCAGTATTTGGAATGAACAAGTGTTGGCAAAATATTCAGAACGAATGATGACAGCCGATACACTTGCCGAGGCAGTAATATGTAACATCGATGTAGCAATTCGCAATGGACTTATGGTCGAAGAACTCGTCGTTCGCCCTCAATTAGGAGATTTATAATTATGAAAAAACGTACCATTTTGGCTCTCCTTCTCCTTGTTCCATTACAAATGCTTTGCTTGGATAAAGACAAAGTCTTTGAAACTTTAAAAGGAAAATTCGCAAAAGTCGAATCAATCGCTGTCGAATTCTATTCAACGAACTACAAGAAGGGCAAACATAAAGAAAAAAAAGGGGGGCGATTCC
>CAZPSM010000044.1:0-3578 GCA_964589125.1 uncultured Hyphomicrobiales bacterium
GCATGAGTCATAACGTGAAATACGCCAGCAACAAAAGCTCCGACACCTAAAGCAGAAAACATAAATCCAAGTTGGCTAACAGTAGAGTAGGCGAGCACCTTCTTTATGTCATTTTGGACTATACCGATTGTTGCAGCAAAAAAAGCTGTAAAAGTTCCTACAATTGCAATAACTAGCAGAGTTGTTGGTGCAAACGCAAACAATGAAGGATTCCGCGCAATAAGGAAAATACCGGAAGTAACCATTGTTGCAGCATGAATTAAAGCACTTACTGGGGTTGGACCAGCCATAGCATCGGGGAGCCATACGGCTAATGGAATTTGTGCAGACTTTCCCGTGCATGCCAAAAATAGGAGAAGCGTAATTAGAGTAAGCAATGCACTATTATAATATAAGCTAGAAGATGCACTCAAAATTGAATTTAGATATTGATACTCCAATGATTGAAAATTGACAAATAACATAAACATTGCAATAAGGAAACCGAAGTCTCCAATTCGATTAACGATAAATGCTTTGTTTGCAGCATCCCCAGTCCATTTTATTCTAACACCCTCGAATTTCCTATCGTACCAAAATCCGATTAATAAGTATGAGCACAAACCAACACCTTCCCACCCTAAAAATGTTAATAAGAAATTGCTTGAAAGAACAAGATTCAGCATCATAAAAATAAAGAGGTTCATATAGGAGAAAAAACGATAGAAACCTCTATCTTTATGCATATAGCCTATTGAATAAACGTGTATCAGAAATCCGACTCCAGTAACAATTAAGGCAAAAAGAATTGAAAGTTGGTCAACCTGATACGCAATACTTATAAAAATATCGCCAGCAACTATCCAAGGAAAGAGCACAACGACAATAGGTTGCTCGTATCCTGTAATTATCCAATCAATAAAAATCAGTGAAGAAACTAAAAATGAGATAAAGACTGTGAGTGAACCGATACCCCCAATAACCCATTCTTTTTTTAAGAATTTACCTAAAATACCATTTACGATGAAACCAATTAACGGAAATAACGGAACTAGGAAAATCAGTGATGACATTTTTATTCCATAATTTTTATCAATATCATAAATAAATAAATTATAAAATTACGAAAGAGTTCAAAATGAACCAAATATAATCATAGCAGAAAAGTATTTGTAGTTCAACTTTTTTTGAATAATTTTGTAATCCAAAAATGTTTAGGAAATACTGTTGTCGATAGAATGAAGCGGTTCTATTTTTCCAATGAACAAACTTCTCCCGAAGAAGAAATATTAACAATAGATTCCACGGGTGTAACTTTTCCCGCAAGGGTAATTCTTTTCAACGATGATTTCCATACTTTCGAAGAGGTCGCCCTTCAATTAGTAAAAGCAATCCATTGCACCTATGAGCGTGGGTTAGAAATTGCTTGGGAAGTCCATACGAAAGGGAAAGCAAATGTATTTGAAGGCGATATCTCCGAATGTTTACGCGTTAGCAATATATTGGAAGAAATTGCACTCCATACACAGATTGAATCTTAATCGCTCTCGAACTCAAAATCTATTCTAACCTCCTCACCACAACTACATTGAAAGCGAAGACCAACAATATCGCCCGACTCGTTATAGATAAGAGAAGGATTGGGTTCTGCTTCGTTTAAGTTTTTGCTAATGTCTTTTTTATCCCATTCCTTTATTTCAGCAATATCTTGTGGCTCAACAATAGTGGAATGTTTCCTTTGCCTTGTTCCCGATATGTTTTTTAGGATTAAGAAGTCGACAAATTTTTGAGCAGGTTTAGTTCGACTTTCTTGCTTGATTTCATCAGAAAAAAAATCTAAAAATTTTCTTTCTTTTTCTAAATTTTCATTACGATATAGAAAGTATTGGTCCAGTAATTTGTCTATTTGCTGTTTTTCCTGTGCCGTTTTGGGGTAACTTTGAAGAGTTGAAAAATCGATGAAGCCAGAAGATAGCTTCCCCTTTTCAACAAAAGGGACTTCAATATTTAATGTTTTAGCCTTATCTTTAGGAATTATGGTTGATTTCATTTTCTACCTGTATATTGATAAAAAATAGCTCAACCACTCTCAATCCCCTCTCAATATTGCTATAATTTTTTCGTGGAGAATTTGTGGGGAAAAGGGCTTTAGAATGTAGCCATCGACTTTTGCCTGTATTGCTTCGAGCACATCTTCCTTTGAACTCCGCTCAGAAACCATGATAATAGGTATGCTTTTCCATCTCTCGCTTGCACGAATTGCTTTCGTTAAATCCAGTCCATTCATATTTGGCATATTCCATTCTGTAACTATGAAGTCGAATTTATTCGACTGTAACTTAGAAAGAGCATCTTGTCCGTCTTCGGCTTCAGTAATTTCTTCAAAACCGAGAGAGTTCAATGTATTAATCAAAGTTCTACGCATTGTAGCCGACGAATCAACAATCAAGAACCTCATCTATTAACTCCTCCATTTAATTAGGATTAATCATTGTCAGCATAATAGTTTACATTTCTTTTTTATAGGCAATTGCTTTTGGTAAATGTATCAACTTAAATGCCTTTGTAATTCCATGTAGAGATTCGGAATACCCTATGAAAAGGATACCCCCGATATTGAGTGCGTCGTACAAATAAGATACTACTTTTTGCTTGGCTGAAATATCAAAATAAATTAACACATTAGCACAGAATATTACATCACAATTGCTAACAAGTCGGACCTGGGATTGTTCGATGAGGTTTATATTTGAAAAGCGCACTATTCGTTTGACTTCGTCTTTTAGATGATATAACCCATCTTGAAGAGTAAAATATTTTTTTAAGTAGAGTTCGGGCATATTGCGAACCGAATACTCGCGATAAATCCCAGCCCTTGCAACGTCCAAAGCATTGTTACTTATATCGCTCCCAAGAATTTGGAATTGAATATTGGGATAAATAGGCTTTAATTTTTCTAAAACGATTAATGCAATTGTATATGGTTCTTCGCCAGAAGAGCAAGCAGCACTCCAAACTCGTATAACAGGTTGACCCGTGGCGCCTTTATTCTTAATTAATTCTGGAATAATTATCTTTTCTAACGCATCAAATTGTTGTTCGGAACGGAAAAAATAAGTCTCGTTTACCGTAATTGCATCGAATAGATGCTTAAATTCATCTTTACTTGTGGGTAACTTAATATATGATATATACTCAAGCAAAGAATTGAATTTCAATACTTCCAATCTCTTCAAGATACGATTTTCAATTTCTATATCAAATAATTTTTCAAATGCCAATAAGATACGATTTTCAAGGATATGTTTTTTACTATCGGCATAGTATATACCACTATTTTTGTAGATGATATCCCGCAACTCTCGAAAAGTTTCGTCGGTAAGAACATATTTAGGTTCAGATTCTAAACCCATAGTTGCTAAATTTTAAAAAATAAATATACAAAAAAAATCTATATCGAGGTGCTATTGGTCCAAGCGTAAATTTGCTGGCAAAAAGGGTATTATTTAGGGTTGAGCGCGATATACAACATTTCAAAGTTTTAATTGGATGTATAAAAGTTTCTAAAACTTTATTTGTAGAAGTTCTATAAATACCTG
>CAZPSM010000044.1:3596-11185 GCA_964589125.1 uncultured Hyphomicrobiales bacterium
GACAATGGTGGTTTACCTTTTTGAGTTTTGCCATTTTTTAGAGTAAAATCCACATCATTAATGGTCATTTTTGACTTAAATTTAATTAATGATTTTACCGGAAATATTAATACCAAGTTGTTCAATTCGATAACGTAATTTTGCTCTGGAGATACCTAATATCTTGGCTGCCTTGATTTGGTTCCCATTAACAATACGTAGTGTTTGGATTATTAGGTCGCGTACAATATTGTTCATCGGAGCACCCGATTTTGAAATTATCAGTCTATGCTCGCCGGGTTTTAATTCCGGAGCGATCTGTTCGCTCGAAGTTGCAGGCAACAAATCTGAAATTTTAAGGAAACTCAGAGCCTCTTTGTTAATTACATCGTTTGCTTCCAAAAGGATTACGCGCTCGATTACATTCCGTAATTCCCTTACATTTCCTTTCCATTGGTAATTTTGTAAAATATTAACTGCATCGGGGGTAAACCCCGTTACCTTTTTACCGAACTTTTTATTGAACTCTTTTACAAAAGCAGAAGCAAGGAGCATTATGTCATCTCCTCGTTCACGCAAAGGGGGCAGTTCAATTCTTGCAACATTTAGCCTGTAGTATAAATCTTCACGAAATCTACCTTGCTCAACTAATTCTTCTAAAACTCTATTTGTCGATGTTACTACTCGGACATCAACTGAAATTTCTTTGGTTCCGCCTAATCTAAAAAATCTTTTTTCTTGCAAGACACGAAGTAATTTGACTTGAAGTTCCATACTAAGTTCCGAGACGTCATCGAGGAAAATTGTTCCATGATGTGCCATTTCGAAACGGCCCTGCTTAAATTTTTCGGTGGCTCCAGTAAAAGCCCCACGTTCATATCCAAAGAATTCACTCTCAGCTAAGTCTTTCGGTATAGCGCCACAATTTATTGCAATAAAAGGACCATTTGCTCTTTTCGAATTTTTATGGATGTATTTTGCTAATAGTTCTTTTCCAGTTCCAGTCTCGCCGACAATTAGAACGGTAGAATCGGTCGGAGCCACAATCTTTGCTATGCTCAATACTTTTTTAATTTGTTCACAATTTCCAATAATTTCGCTTGGTTGCTCTTCGATAAGCCGTTCAGTCAGAATATCGACCTGCCTCCGCAAATCATAATTTTGTAGGGCTTTTGCAACCGAGACCTCGAGTTGCTCTAAATCAAGTGGCTTCACGATAAAATCTTCTGCTCCCAGCTTCATTGCCCGAACAGCCATCTTAATATCCGAGAAAGCAGTAATAATAATAACGGGAATAGTGTAGCCTTGTTGACGTAGTTGCTCAAGGATTTCCAACCCATTATATGGTCCTAAAAAAATGTCAAGAAGAATTAAATCTGGGGAAAGAATGCTTAAATCGTTCAATGCTTCAGAAGGATTTAAATATGCAAAGACGCGATTATATTTGGAAGTTAAAATATCTTTGACAGTTTTATTGACCAAAGGGTCATCTTCAATTACAACGATGGTATAATTTTGTAATTCCATCCCCTCCTGCTATAATATGTTTAAAATAATTTCAAAAATAATAACTTTTTGGGAACTAATCCCTATTAGTTTCTGGAAATTTAATAGTTATTTTGGTTCCGACCCCGGGCTCGCTTTCAACTTCAATTTCTCCCTTGTATTGATAAAGCAATCTCTGGGTTATTGGCAATCCCAAACCAGTTCCATTCGGTTTCTTAGTAAAAAATGGGTTGAATATCTTATCCAAATCTTCTTTGGGGATTCCAATCCCGGTGTCTTCTATGGAAACACATATAAATTTAGTTTCATTGGATTCAACTACTTCTTCGAAGGTTCTTATCGTGATTTTTCCTTTTCCTTCGATAGCATCGATTGCATTAGTGATAAGGTTAATCAAAATCTGTTGAACCTGTTTAGCGTCGGCTAAAAATAGCCCAACATCGCTTTGGAAATCAAAAGACAGTTCAATATCTTTTTTCATTAAAAGGTGATTAATTAGTTCTAATGTCATACCAATAAGAGAATTGATGTGTATTTTTTCGAGCTGTGGCTGTGAAACTCTCGAAAAACTTAATGTTACATCGATTATTTTGGAAATCCGTTCTACACCTTGTAGAGCAGTCTGGGTATATGATGACAATTCTTTGTTGCTTTCCAAATTTCTTTGGAGTAACTGTAAATTTAAATTAACCGCTGCTAATGGGTTTCGAAGTTCGTGAACAAGAGAAGCGCTAAGTTGGCCAAGTAAAACTAATTTATCGGTTTGAACTAATTTTTCACTCATCAAATATTGTTCAGAAACGTTCTTACAGATTGCTAAAACAAAATTTTTCCCTTCGAAATTGACCACTTTTGCAAAGACATCGACAAGTATTTCTCCACCATCGGCAGAATCGAGAGTTAATTCCGAAAAAATATTAGTCGTTTTTTCTTTTTGGACGAGTTTAAGGATTCGTTTAAACTGGGGTATGGTGAAGGACTCGAAATTAGTATCGTCGAAACCAAAGAGCCGTTTGGCATACCGGTTTGCTGCAACTAATTTCCAACTTTCTGTATCAACAATTAAAATGGCATCGTTTACTTCTTCAAAAAAAATTTTGATTAAATCACTCAAGCCATCTCTAATCATACTATTAGTCTTATTTTTTCGGTTCCAATTTCTCGATATCTGGTTTAGTAGCATTACTGCTATCGGCTTTAGGTTTAAATTCATCCAAAGGATTTTTAGGGAGTTCAATCTTCGGAACTAAATTCCCCGGATTAATCAAATCTTTTGCATCTTTTATTATTTTGCTCGGGTCTTTGAAATAATCAAGTGGATTAAACTGGTCACTGTCGTCTTGACCTTGCTTATCTATGCCCGGAGCCTGGCTTTGCGGAAGAGGAATTTCATAACCTTTTACTGGTGGTGATTGTCGTTGTGGTAATACAGGCGTTTGAAGTGAGTCGGGTATCGGATTACCACTTTGGACAGCAAGGTAATAGGTAACGCTTAATTGCACATCTTTTGCATACTCACTTTTAGGATATTCATCTAAGAGTTTTTTGTAATAGACAAATGCGCTATCGTATTGCTTCAATTCACGTTCATATGCAACACCAATTCTATAAATGGCTCTTGGCGTGAAAGAATGATTTGGATATAGTTGATATAAACGTTTGAGTTGCTCCAATCCCAAGGCATATTCTTTATTTTTTAATAGCTGCACCCCCGAAAGATACATTTCGGCAGTAGAGTCGATTAAGTAATAACTAGTATATCCAAATTCTTTTAAGATTTCTTTGCCATATTCTGTTCGGGGATATTTTTCTATTAGCAAATCTTTTAGGCTGTCGGAAATAAGCAAGTTATTGTTTGCCGAAATCCGTGCATAAGAGTATAAGTATCGAGCGGTATTTGTATCGTTTGGTGGTGAAATTTCGTAAGCAAGTTTATAATAATGCAATGATGAGTCTTTGAAACCAAGTTGTTCAAATGTTCTGCCAAGTTCATATAAGTTGGAAGATAAGAATAAGCGCATCGTATCGCCAATCTCTTCTCCTTTGTTAAGACGTGTAAGCAAAGGCTCAGTAAATTTATATTTTTGTTCCCAATTATTTAACAAATTGAACATCCGTTCACTTGCGTATGTTACGGGAGTTTTCACATTTCGGGCACGTGCAAAGTATTTTCTTGCCTCGTTATAGTTCCCTTTATTATATTCTACTAATCCTTTTTCGTAATAGACAACGGTAATTGGTGGTGTTGTTTTAAAAGCAGAATCGGTATATTTTTCAAGTTTCCTGAACGAAGTAGAGTCATTTTTTAGCAAAGAGGAAAGCATAAATCCTGAATAGGTATATTCTTTCCATTCTTCCCACTTTCTATCCTCTTTCAATTTCTCAAGAATTTTTTCTCCATCATCGAATTTACCTAATCGGATAAGGCATAACGCTTCATAATAATATGAGGAAAATGTAGTCAGATAATTTGGCGAAAAACTACGAACTTTCCTATAATTTTCGAGTGCCTTATCGAATTGTCCACGTCTATAATAAATCGAAGCCAAATCGAATTGCCAACGGGCGTTTAACTCATTATCATCTGATTGAGCAATCGCTTGTTTATAAGGTCGAATTGCCCCTTCGATATCTCCTTCGTAAAGAGCTAATTCAGCTTGCAACCGAAAAGCTTCAGCAAGTATGTCGTATCTGCCCTTTTGCCAAGCGATATCAACCGTTCTGGACAAAATTGTTTTTCCTGAAAAAAATTTCTTTTGTATCAATAGATTCTCTGCAAATAATAGATGGGCATCGGGCGATAAGTCCCCATCGGGGAATTTGTCAATCAACTCACTGCATTTGATTTGGGAAGGTAGCCATTCATTTTTATAAAAATAGGACTTTGCCATTAAAAAAATTGAACCTTCAACAAAACTACTTTTAGGATGATAGGCTAAAATTTTAGAACCTTTTATTATAATAGAATCTAGTTTTACTTTTACTGGCTGAAGCTGCCTTTGCGAGATGATGAATTCTTGCATAAATGGTGGTGGACCTTGGTGAACATTGTCCGCAATTTGAAGTTTTGCTTCGGGGTACACAATCGTCGGTTGACTCTTAAGTTTTTGGTCTTGGTACTCAAATTCATCTTCGGCTTCTTTCATTAAACGCTGCGAGTTGTAATATGTATTAAAATATGTTGTAAAGTTATCATAGTGTTTACAACCTATAAAATACAAGAAAACCACAACAAATAAGGTTGTCCTTTTCATAATTTAGTGTTTAACAGACAACATAAGAAACGCTATCCAATCGAAAATATTGCTTATAAATTCAACAAATATAAATACTAAAATACAAAAAAGCCACTGCATTTTTGCAATGGCTTTTAATATTTGGGTATTGTAAATTTACCTTTGCAAGACTTCTGCTTTTTCTTCCGAAAACGAAGCTTTAAGATAATCTCGATTCATTAATGCAATGAAGCGAACAGATACTTCTTTTGGACAAACTGCTTCGCACTCATAATAATTAGTGCAGTTGCCGAATCCCTCTTCCTGCATTTGCCTAACCATTGAGAGTACACGACGTTTCCGTTCTGGTTGACCTTGCGGTAGATATGCGAAATGACTTACTTTTGCGGCAACAAATAGCATAGCCGCACCATTTGGACAAGCCGCTACACATGCTCCACAACCAATACATTGCGCAGCATCCATTGCTTTTTCGGCGTTGCTTTTAGATACCAGTATCGAGTTTGCTTCGGGTGCTTGACCGGTATTTACACTAATAAAACCGCCTGCTTGAATAATTCTATCGAAGGCAGTTCTATCCACAATTAAATCTTTAATTATAGGGAAAGCCTTTGCTCTAAATGGTTCAATCCAAATTTCATCTCCGTCCGAAAACTTTCGCATATGTAGTTGACAAGTAGTCGTTGCTTTTTCCGGTCCGTGTGGAATACCATTAATCGTTAAAGAGCAAGCACCGCAAATTCCTTCTCGACAGTCATGGTCGAAAGCAACTGGCTCTTTTCCCTCGAGAATCAAATTTTCGTTCAGAACGTCCAACATCTCGAGAAAAGACATATCTTCGATAACATTATCTAAATGGTAAGTTTCGAATTTGCCTTTTGAATTGGCATCTTTTTGTCTCCATATATGCAATGTAAGTTTCATTATTTATAACTCCTTACAGTAAGTTCCACATTTTCGAAAACCAGAGGTTCTACGTGGCGAATTGGTTTATTTTCGACCCCAGTGTATTCCCACGCGGCAACATGACAGAATTTTTCATCGTTACGTTTTGCTTCTCCATCAGGATATTGATGTTCCTCGCGAAAATGCCCACCACAGGACTCGTCGCGCTCAAGTGCGTCCCAAAGCATTAATTCAGCAAACTCAAGGAAGTCTGCAACGCGTAAAGCTTTTTCTAAAACAATATTTAAATCGCCTTCTTCCCCCGTAACTGTTAAATTATGCCAGAACTCTTCCCTTAATTTGGGTACCAGTTCGAGTGCTTTCTTTAAACCTGCTTCATTTCGCGACATTCCACAATATTCCCACATAATGTTCCCAAGTTCTCTATGAAATTGAGTAGGGGTCTTTTGCCCTTTGATAGACATAATTTGTTTTATTCTGTTGGTAACTTCTTGCTCAGCTTGCTTAAACTCAGGTTTATCGGTCGACACTTTCTCGAGTTTTGTTGTTGCAAGAAAGTGTCCAATAGTATATGGTAAAACGAAGTAACCATCGGCTAATCCTTGCATCAAAGCGCTAGCACCAAGACGATTAGCGCCATGGTCAGAAAAATTCGCCTCGCCGATTACGTGTAAGCCGGGAAGATTACTCATAAGATTATAATCAACCCAAAGCCCTCCCATAGTGTAATGAGGTGCCGGATAAATCATCATTGGGGTTTCATAAGGGTCTTCTCCGATAATTCTTTCGTACATTTCGAAGAGATTACCATATCTTTCCTCGATTACTTTTCTGCCCAATCTTTTAATGGCATCGGAAAAATCAAGATAAACGCCCTTACCGGTTGGTCCTACACCGCGACCTTCATCACATACTCTTTTGGCTGCACGGGAAGCAATATCGCGTGGGGCAAGGTTACCATAACTGGGATACATCCGCTCAAGATAATAATCTCTTTCGTCTTCTGGGATTTCGGTAGGTTTTCGCTTATCGTTATGATTCTTGGGTACCCAAACCCGTCCATCATTCCGAAGGGATTCCGACATAAGAGTTAGTTTGGACTGATGTTCTCCGCTTTGTGGGATGCAAGTGGGGTGTATTTGGGTAAATGCCGGATTAGCAAAAAAGGCGCCACGCTTGTATGCTCTATATGTCGCAGTTACATTGCAAGCCTGTGCATTAGTAGAAAGGAAAAAGACATTAGAATAGCCACCAGTAGCAAGTACAACGGAGTCGGCAGAAAACGATTCAATCTTACCAGTAAGAAGGTCCCGAGTTATTATTCCGCGAGCCACTCCATCGATAACCACAAGGTCGAGCATTTCTTTACGGCAATGAAGAACGATGTTTTTTAGCCCGACTTGGCGCATCAGTGCTGAATATGCACCAAGGAGAAGTTGTTGTCCTGTTTGACCTCGAGCGTAAAAGGTTCGAGAAAGCTGTGCGCCCCCGAAGGAACGATTAGAAAGATAGCCACTATATTCGCGGGCGAAAGGAACGCCTTGGGCAACACACTGGTCAATAATATTGTTGCTAACTTGGGCGAGTCGGTACACGTTGGCTTCGCGAGAACGGAAATCGCCACCCTTAACAGTATCGTAAAAAAGTCGCCAGATACTGTCACCATCGTTGGGATAATTTTTTGCTGCATTTATACCACCTTGAGCAGCGATACTATGTGCTCTGCGAGGGCTATCGTGATATGTGAAAACTTCAACATTGTAGCCTAACTCTGCAAGCGAGGCAGCAGCGGATGCACCTGCCAAACCAGTTCCAACAACTATGATTTTGTATTTCCTTTTGTTTGCTGGACTAACTAATTTCATCTCGAAACGGTGCTTGTCCCATTTTTCTTGCAATGGACCCGAAGGAACTTTTGAATCGAGTATCATAAATCACCTCCAACCAAACCCAACAAAACTG
>CAZPSM010000044.1:11231-12358 GCA_964589125.1 uncultured Hyphomicrobiales bacterium
ATAATAGCAAGGGTAGTTCTACATTTTTGTAGTGTTCCAAAATAATGCTTTTCATTATATCCCAAAGTTTGAAACATACTTTGAATTGCGTGGTCAAGATGGAATGCAACAGTAATAACTGCAACAATATACACAAGCGAAATCGCGGGATTTTTGAAACCTAAGACAACCATCTTGTAAACGTCAAGACGTTCTAAAACCATTGACGATACAGCATTATGAGGTTGGTAAAAATCAGGATAGACATGTTCGGGATTCGTTACCCGCAAAAGGTGATAGGTAACAAAAGCAAATATCATCAACCCAGTCCAAATCATTGTTCGGGAAGTAAATTTCGCCTTTAAATAGTTAGTTACAGCGTAACGCGTCGGTTTTGCATTAAGATTCTCAAATTTAAGTTTAATAGAAGTAATTATATGAAGAATCACAGCAATAATTAAAATTATTCGGATAAGCCAGAGAACAGGACCAAGGCTATGCAAAAATTCAGAATAGGAATTAATCGCATCCTTTCCAAGATAAATAAGCAAATTTCCGGCAGTATGGACAATTACATAGAAAACAAGAATTGCTCCAGTGATTGCCATAACTACTTTGCTTAAAATCGTGGAACGTAAATAACTGAAAAACCCCATATTAACCTATTATTTGTTATTAAACAATCGTATTTGCAATTTAATCTCGGTTTACAAACAACTAAATTAAAGAAAATTCATAAAATAATAGCATATAAAACAGAATTAGAAAGGAGAGTAAAAATGAATTTTGTATTATTTTGTTGTATCGAAATAGCAAATTTCAAGATTTTTTTCAATCTCTTCCAACTTATTTTGGCAATCTTTTTGAGATTTGCTCAGCTCGTTTTGCTTTTCTTTTAAATTTCTAATTTCTGTTCCAATTTGACTCATTTGCAACTGGAGTTGGTATTTTCTGTCTTCTCCTTCTTTAATCGATTGCGAAATAATTTTAAATCTCTGCTTCTTTTCTTTCGAACCAAAAGTATCTATAAGAAGATAGAAGAAGAGCCCAATTAGAATCACCGAGAAAATTTTAAACGCGATAGCAAAACCCTGTAATGGGCTTCCCCCAACAGTTTCATCAAAAATGTTGTAGATATTATTTCCAAG
>CAZPSM010000044.1:12386-12622 GCA_964589125.1 uncultured Hyphomicrobiales bacterium
GAAAATACCAAGGCTACAAAGGGTTTCCATGTATATTTTTGCCCTAATTCCAGGTGCTTACTCCGCAATTCAATTAAATCATTTTCCGCTACTATCAGTTCTTGTTGAATCTGTTTCAAATCGGCAGTCTTATGGCTTACTTCTGTTTCTAATATTAGTATTTCTTTGGACAAATCGTGTAACTCGGTATGGAGTTTATCCATTTCGGATAGCCATCGATTTCTCTGTTCTGTTAC
>CAZPSM010000044.1:12652-19855 GCA_964589125.1 uncultured Hyphomicrobiales bacterium
TCCTTCTTTAATTTATAGCGTTTATTGTCCACAATCTTATTTAACTCATCGAGTTTACTACGAAGTGGTTCTTTCAAGGCAAACAATTTACCTTTTTGTTCAAAAAGATTGGGGTGTTCAAGAATAAACTCCCTTACCGCAACAAAATCTTTGGCAAAAGACTTTTGCAAGATTTCTCCGAAGTCAAACTCATTAAAATACGCCAAGCTACGTAAAATCTTCCTTTCAGCCATAGTGAACTCCTCCAAAGCAGAATATATCGAAGAGTATTGGTCTGCAGTTACCTTAAAATTCTTGAAGTTTTTAGTATCATTTAAACTTAAATGTTTTTGGATATAATACTTGTAATGGCTTCGCATTCTCAGCATATCATTCGAACCCGGAACTTGTTCGCATAGCTCATTTTCTACAACTAAATATTTAAAAATCTGATTGTAATTGTCCAAATTTTCCGATAAACAACGAATTGCATCTTCACTGAAACTATCGAAACAGCTTAACAATTCTATTGTGCGATGTAAACTGCTGGGATATTTTTCTATTATTTTATTGTAAACCATTAGGGAATAATCTTTATCCACGGTCTCGTCTGCTTTGGAATTAAATTTACTAACCAACAACTCTAAATTGAAAGGAATACCAAAAGTCTGCTCCAAAACGAAATCGGGCCCTACGCTTTCATTCTTCGACTTAAGATAACTGCTAGTTTCAGAAAGTGCTAAGGGTGTAATATCGATAACTTTTAATTTATCTTTGGGTTCAACATTCTGAAAACGTTTGATTGGGAATTTAAAACGGGAAGCCACCACAATTTTAGAATCGAATAACTTTGCTAACGATAAATTTCCGAAAGAAAAATCGACTTTATAGGAAATAAAATCGAGCAATGTTTTATTTTGAAGATAATTAAACCAATATTTAATTATCCATTCATCCATTGTGTATGCATAATTTTCGAAGTTGTCGAAGAAGAAGTACACTCGCAATTTGGTGTTGTCGAGAATTAAGTCGCGCGATACATCCACAATAGAAGCAAGGATAGATTCAATAATAACATTTTGTAGTTGAAGAAGTATTCTTTTATCGGAGTTTTTTGCTACTAACTCATCAATTCTACTTTTGTAATTGTTCAATTCATATAGTTTCGAAAGACCAAGGTATTCACCTTCAAAATAGTTCCAGAGCAAATATGCTTCTTCGCAAGTATTTGCTATTTTCTCTTCTACCCCCGTTAATTCATTTAATAATTCCCAATAGCGATTTAAAAAATACTCTAAATCTCCAAGGTTGAGACTTAAGTTAAATTTGGGATTTGAGAATACTTGCATAACTCGAGGAATCTGGGTAAAATGGTTTATTTCCTCAGGGTGCCAGTAGAAAACAAAGAAAGGCTCTTCCGAATCCAATATTTTTTCAATTGATTGCTGGATACAATAAGTCTTGCCAACTCCATAAGTTCCATTTATGACAACAAATGGTGTCGAGAAATCATTCACTATACTATCGATAACATAAGAAAAATCTTTCATAATATCATAATATTAAGCGTTAAATATCAAATATCATCTCTACAACAGTTCCTTTTTTTCCAGAACTTATGGAAACAGAATTGGCAAGTTGACGAATAATGAAAATGCCGCGTCCCCCTTCCTTCAATAAGTTTTCAGGTGTGCGAGGGTCCTCGATACTTGAAGGGTCGAATCCCTTGCCTTCATCTTGGACAACAATGATAATTTTTTTATCGAATGCTTCTATGGAAAGGAAAACCTTTTTGTCTAAATCGAATTTGTTGCCGTGTTGGATTGCATTTATTACAGCCTCGGTGGTAGCAATAAGAATATTGTGAAATTTTTCGTGGCTAAATGGAAATGAATTTTGAATTTGTTGAAAAATGCCTTCCAGTTCAGAAAGAACTTTTCTATCAGAGTTAAATTCCTTTTTAACAACAATTTTATTCTCTTCCATTCTCACAATGAGTAGTTAATTATCAGTGAAACATTCGAAGTTTTACTTTGAATTTTATAATTCCAAAATTTTAACTCATACCACCCTTGCAAAATTATTGTTTTATCTTCACTCAAAAAAATCCTAATTTCTGTCTCAGGCGATAAAGAATAAAAATCATATTGCAAACCCGTTTTGAATCCACCCCAAGATTGTTGAACTATATTGTAAATCCGCATACCTATCCCAAACTCGGCAATGGAATTTATCCTCGAAAAAAATAATCCTTTCCCAAAGAATTCATTAATTGATGTTTCCTTCGTCATCGAAAATTCTTTCCAATAAAGAGTTCCGCGTTCCATCAACTTGTAAATAATATTCGCGAAAAAGTAAAAACTCTTGTTAAAATTAAGGAAAATACTATCGCGATAAGAAAATTGACGGAAAATATAACTTTGCACACCAGCATTTTTGCTTTCGAAATCATATACAGTGTAATTAGCTAGAACCTCAAAAGTAGGATTTATTCGGAGAAAGTCACTATTGTATGTGGGATTAATACTCAAACGAAGGATTCTATTCCAGTTGTTTAAACTGCTTCGAGAAGATTTTAGAAAAACAAGATGGTTCAGTAGCAAATCTAGGTTGGTTTTAATACTTAACGATTTGTTGAAGGAGTGCGAGTAACTCAGTTTGGTAATCGAGTTCAACTCATCGCGGTCATCATCGTTGATTGTCGAAGGTGTATCATAGCGAAATATACTTATACTCGTCGTAAAAAAAATTGTGTTTCTTCTCGAAAATTTATAATCCAAGTTTCCATATAGGGTAAAGCGGTTTTGATAATTATTTTTTTGAGCCTCGAACTGAACCATTTGAGCAAACATACTTTCGGGAAGTTGAAAATTTTGTGTCAACGAGCTTTCTTCATTCCGTGAATAATAACTAAAACCAAATAAGGGTTCGAAAATTGCATTGTTGTAGTTTAACTCCGAATTAAGAGTGAAAGTTTGCTCCATTAGATTTCTTCTTACAGCAGAATAAGGATTTGTCGGGTCGTATTTATTGTAGTAGCGTTGAACATTATACGACCTCATATCAGTTGAAAAGCGAATAAGTAAATTTTCGAGAATATTGTATGATATATTTAATGAGGGTAAAAATTTCCATTCCCATCGGGTGTCGAAGAAACCAGTTGTGAAATAAGGAAAAACAACAAAATCGCGTCTCATAGACTTATAGCTTACAGAAAGATAGAGAAAGTTTTTATCGGGAAAAATGCCCGACAAATTACTTTCGATACTTACATCGTTGTTTCGTCTGCCATCAATCAAATTTAAAAACTCAAAATTTAAACTATTCTGTATGTTGAATTCACTAAAACTGATTTTTTCGAGTTTCCAATCGGCTCGGTATCGTACCCCGTTCGCATTTAATTGAACTTGGGAGTTTCTTTCATATCCCAACGAACCAATTACATTCCCAACAATAGGAAGCGAAAAATTAATACCTAAATTCCCATTTAGCCTTTGAACTTTATTTATTCCAATTGCCCTCGAATCGGAATTCAAAATATAATTTCCCTCGACAAATAGATTTGCAAACCTGTTTACATTTTTACTGTAAATAAACTTAAAGTTTTCATCATCTCTTCCAGATATTTCTTCAACTCCTTCAATTAAGTTACCTAAATATTGATGAGAAATAAAAAAATCGCCTAACCTTGTGGTTGTTCGGAAATCGAAAAAATGGCCTAATTGGTAAATATTATATTGCTTTTCAAAAAATGTTTTAAAGTAGTTTGATGATGGCAAAGTAGTGTCGACCAAGAATAAATTTTGTAATTGCGAGAAAGCCGATTGTAGAACCAGAAAAAAGAAAAAAAACGATAAATTAATCTTGTTCACCAGTAGTTTCAAAGTTTTCCAATGTTGACTGACACTTTTTTTTAAAATCGATTACAAGTTGAGTTATAAGTTCGTATGATTCTTTTACAATATACTTTCGTCCACTACGAAGTGAAATGACAGAGTTGTGCCCAACTTCGACTGTTTCGATTTCGTCGGCATTTATAACAATTTTTTCTCCATCGATTTTAGTTAATAGTATCATTGTTATACTTTAATATAAATTTTCCCAATTACTGGGTCTGTTTTAATAATAGTCTGTATTTTTTCCACTATTTCTGTGGTTAATAATGTGCCGGCGACAGCAATCTTCATTCCAGATTCGGTGATGATACTTCGAGAAAGTATTAATCCATTTCCCAACTCTTCGGCTTCAATAGGTCGTTCGGAAGGGACTTTCAGCATCGAAGCTTTATAGGCAAGATATTGGTCGAGCAAAACAACGACACGAAAATCGTATATTCTACGTACTTCTTGTTCAATTATCTGAAATATTTTACTTGTCTCGAACTTCTTTTGATTGTACCAATCGTCGAAATCTATAACAACACGAAGAATTCTTGAAGCAAGCGGAATGTTGCCTTTCTCCAATTTATCGGGTAAACCACTTCCGTCATAATTTTCGTAGATGTGAACTACCACTTCGGCAACATCTTCAAAACCACGAAAAAACGAAAAAATTTCCCTCGAGAATATCGGAATTTTTTCCATCTTCTCGTTTTTTAGGTAACCGTCTTGCGTTGGAATTTCGGGGATATTCCTTTCTGGTAAAATCAATCGACCTACAAGCGATAGTTTCGAGGCATCTAAGATTAGATTATGTAGTTTTGTATCCTCGGGTGCATATTCTTTTGCTATCCAAAGAGCCATTTTACTAATCCTATTTATTCGCTCAGCACCGCTAGGAATTTTGAGGCATTCAAGGAAATAGATTAAATCCCGCATTCGAAAGGTATCTTGGCGAAGTTCTTCTTTGTACTCCTTAATTGTTTCATCGCGAAGTCGTATGGTTTTATAAAGTTGTAAAGTTCTATAAGCGTTTTGGAATTTTGCAATAACTTCATCAATCAAAAAAGGCTTGTTGATAAAATCATCTGCTCCGGATTTTAAAGCCTTGAAATTAAGTTCCGCATTTGAGTCCGAAGTGATAAAAATAACAAATATGTTTTGAATTTGAGGGTCATTTGAGCTTCGGATATTTTTTACAAGAAATTCAGTTTGAATTTGGTCTTCCATAAAATTAGCAACTACTACCATCAAATCCCCAAATTTTTGAATCAAGTCCCAACATTCAACTCCATCGTCCACAGTGAAGATAGGGGATTTCTTAAAAATTCTCTCGATTACTTTTTTAAGTGAATTTCTGGTGGATTCGCTTTTTTCTACAATACAGAAGGGAATAAATAATTCTTCCATCGCACATAATTTTATTTGATAATGCCTTTGCTTTTTAACTCTACTAGGAGAGCTTCTCGTTCGATTTCGAGCTGTCGAATTTTACGCTCAATTGAATCTAATTCTTCGGGCATCGATTCTATTTCCAATTTGATTTTACTACTAGCCTCATCAATTAAATCTATCGCTTTGTCGGGAAGGAATCTATCACTTATGTATCTGTTCGAAAGTTCAGCGGCGGCAACTATAGCAGAATCGGAAATTTTTATGCCATGATGAACTTCGTATCGTTCTTTCAAACCACGAAGTATAGAAATCGTTTCTTCGACTGTTGGTTCATCGACAAATACTTTTTGGAAACGGCGTTCAAGAGCGGGGTCTTTCTCGATATATTTTTGATATTCGTCCAAAGTAGTCGCACCAATGCATCGCAAATCTCCACGAGCAAGTGCAGGTTTTAGTATATTCGCTGCATCCATGCTTCCTTGTGTAGCACCTGCTCCAATAAGCGTGTGTATTTCGTCGATGAAGAGTATAATTTGCCCATCCGAATCCGTAACTTCTTTGATTACTGCCTTTAATCTTTCTTCAAACTGTCCACGATAGGTGGTTCCCGCAACCAAAGCACCCATATCGAGCATTACTACTATTTTATTTTTCAAGTTATCGGGAACATCTCCCGAAACAATCATCTGTGCTATGCCTTCGACGATAGCAGTTTTCCCAACACCTGGTTCTCCGATTAGCACTGGATTGTTTTTTGTTCTTCGCGAAAGAACTTGTAGCACTCGCCGAATCTCGTCTTCTCGGCCTATAACCGGGTCCAGTTTCCCTTCTCTAACTTCATCATTAAGAACGCGTCCATATTTTCTCAAAGCTTGGTATTTTTCCTCCGGACTTTGGTCTGTAACCTTTTGACCTCCCCGAATTTCTTTTAGGATTTTCAAAACATTTTCACGAGTTACTTTATAAGTTTTTATTAAGTCGGCAACTGGTGATTGCACAGAAATTAGAGCAAGAAACAAATGTTCAACACTTACAAATTCGTCGTGCATTGTTTTAGCTTCTCGGAAGGCATAATCAAACACCTCGTTTAGAATAGGGCTTAAATAGAAATCGGCATATCCAGTTACTTTTGGCAAAGACTCCAAAAGTTCTAAAATCTGAATTTTCAGTTTCTTTAAGTTCACCTCGAGTTTTTTTAAGACTTCAGTTACAAGCCCTTCTTCATCTTGGACTAATGCCGCAAAAAGATGTGTTGGCTCAAGAGTTTGGTTATTATAGTTCCTTGCAATTTCTTGTGCGGTTTGAATTGCTTCTTGCGATTTAAAAGTAAATTTCTGGAAATTCATATTACTTTTTACTTATTACATTTTTAACAATAAATCTAAACTCAAATATTCTAATATAATAATAAATTGAGAGTTGTAAAAGTTTTTCAGTTTTTATTAAAAATGAAGGAAGTTAAATGGAATTAAAGAAAGGAAAGGTTCTTTGGATTGACGATGAAATTGAGCTACTTCGTTCACATATTATTTTGTTAAATCAAAAAGGTTACGAGGTGGACACTGCGACGAATGGTGAAGATGGTATCGAAATGGCAAGAAATACGAGATACGACCTTATTTTTCTCGACGAAATGATGCTTGGTATGAGTGGAATAGAAACACTAACAACTTTGAAGGATATAAATCCTTATTTACCCGTGGTGATGGTAACAAAAAACGAGGCTGAAACCTTGATGGAAGAAGCTATTGGAAGAAAAATAGACGACTATTTAACTAAGCCAGTTAATCCTACACAAATCCTTGCAATTTGTAAACGATTCATAGAATCCGAGCGAATTAGTCAGGAAAAAGTAATGCAAAGTTATTTACTCGATGTTAACTCAATAAGAAATCAAATGAGTTCTTTCCTCGATTGGAATGAGTGGATTGATATCTATGTAAAGTTGGTT
>CAZPSM010000045.1:0-12625 GCA_964589125.1 uncultured Hyphomicrobiales bacterium
GATACTATCGTCTGCCGTTTTTTTTAAAAATGGATTTTATCAAATTACTGAAATACAAGAGGCACATCGCCTTTTGGAGCCGCTGCTCGGTGATTATTTAGCGCCGAAATTATTCGCTATCGCATTGATTGCCGCTGGCCAAAGTTCAACTATCACTGGAACACTTGCCGGACAGGTCGTAATGGAAGGATATTTAAATATCCGAATTCGACCTTGGATTAGAAGGTTAATTACACGATTGATTGCGATTGTTCCTGCACTTATAACAATTTGGTTGTTTGGAGAATCGAGCACAGGTGGCTTATTAATTCTGAGCCAAGTAGTATTGAGTTTACAACTTGGCTTTGCTGTCGTGCCTTTAATTCACTTTGTTAGCGATGTCAGAACTATGGGGTCGTTTGTGATTCCTATTTGGCAACAAATCCTATCGTGGATAGCTGTTTCAATAATCGTTTCACTAAATATTAGATTTGTTATTTCTTTCCTTGCCGATTTAGTAACAAATTCGTCTAATCCACTTTTAATAAGTTTTACGATTGTCCCAGCTTGCATTTTTTGTTTTCTAATGCTACTCTATATTACAGTTGTTCCATTTTTCAAACGACAATACCAAACATCTAAAAAACGAATTCACCAACAACCGTCAGAATTGGAGATTTATCCCGATATTCCTTACAAACGAATTGCAATCGCTATTGACTATACGTCGAGCGATGCGAAAGCAATCAATAAAGCGGTATCTATCGGTGGCAAACAAGCAACATATTATCTTATTCATATTGTCGAAAGCACTGGTGCAATTGTCTATGGCGACCAATTCTTCGACAAGGAAAGAGAAGAAGATATGAATCAGTTAAACCAATATATCACTACTCTTCGCTCAAATGGGTTTAACGCAAATCCAATCTTGGGGTTCGGTAATCCGAAAACTGCCATTCCAGAAATTGTCGAACAAAACGCATGCGATTTATTAATTATGGGGCAACATAAGCACTCTTTACTAAAAGACTTGGTATTGGGTACTATAATCGAAAGCGTTCGGCACCATATAAAAATTCCGTTGTTGATTGTGTAAGTATTATACTAAGTTGCTATAAGTCTTTTATTATTCATTGATTTAGGTTTTTTGACCGATATGTCGGGATTCAGAAAGACATTACAAGCCTTGCTATTCTAAATAGAGCGAAGAATTTAGAAGTCAAACAAACCAGGGAATGTATCCCTTGTTTAAAATTGTAGGTTCCGTCCTACCACTGCTTGAATTTAAGGCCTAAATTGTAAATTCAAAAGTATTACAATGAGTCTGCTTGTTCTTTGGTGTTTTAAGTAAGCATCGTTTAACTAAAAAGTTATAACGTTGAATAATAAAGGGAAAATACATTCGTTTCTACAACTTGAAATGCGGTAGAAGATGAGTTATTTCAAAAAAATAGCAGTTAGTTTGTATATCATATACTTGTTATTAGTATTTTTTAGTCCATCTTACATTATTCATCATTGCTTTTCGAAACAGAAAACCGAAGTTGTTAAAAAACTGAGCGAGGAGTTTGATAAAGAATGCCGATTCTGTTCGCATACGGATTCAGCTGTAAACTATATTGAAGCAAGCGAGCCCGAAGAACATTCCTGCTGTGAACAATCTCGAAAATCGAGTGAGTTTGAGCAAGGAACTGTTACCGAAAATATTGCAACACACAAAAACCATAACGAATTGACCTCTCGATGCTGTTCTTATTCTATTGTCAATGTAACAATTGACTATTTCTCGCCAGAAAAAATCAAAGAGGTGCATCCTTTAAACTCCCCTGTTATTTATTTAAGTTTGCACAAACTAATTGGCAACCCAACCGAGGTGTTGTATTCGGAATTACCTCGTCAAATCCGTTTTCCAAGTAAAGAATTCCTTTCAAAATTACTTACCACAATTTATTTTGCTTCCCTTGTAGGATAAAATTCTGTTTTTGCCCTAAACAAGTATTTTTGTAATTCTTTATAATTTTATTAAGGTGATTAGAATGTTTAAAATATGTATTGTATTTGTGGTTTTATCAATACTTTTAAGTTTGAATTTAAATGCTCAAACAACGAACGATGAGCATTATGTAATAGGCAATGTTCCAATCGAAACATGGTTCGAGCGAACTCAATGGAAATTTCTTGGAACTGATGATTATCCTTGCGATAGTATGTTAATCAAAGATTTGCAATCGAGAATACACTGGCGTAATTATAAATTCTATATTTTTGCTGGTTCTTGGTGTTCGGATACCGAAAGTGAACTTCCTAAAATCATTCTTGTATTGCGCCGAATTTGCAATAGCGATTCGAACATATATTTATTTGGTGTTGACCGCCGGAAACGTGAACCATCGGAAACTGCTGAAAGATTTAATATAGAGCGAGTCCCAACTTTGGTTGTGGCAGAAAGTGGAACAGAAATCGGTCGAATCGTTGAATACCCGCGCCAGAATTTTACGTGGTGCGATGAATTGAATATGATTCTATCTCGAAGTAAAGAAGAATAAGTAACAGATAGGTGGAAAGATGAAAATCCTGATAGTAATGCTTGCTTCGTTTTTTGGTGTTTATACTTTATTGAGCAACAGTTTGGATTCTCTGGTGGATATAGCCCTGAATGTAAATCCAAAAATTAAAATGCTTCAATCGAAACAAGTGGCTGCCGAAACGAGAATCCCACAAGTTTCGAATCTCTCGGATCCGGTGCTCTCGATTGGAACAATGAGTTTACCTTTGAGCAAATTTTCCTTTCGCGAAGACCCAATGACTGCAAAGGCTATTGGAGTAACACAGATGTTTCCTTTTCCGGGACGATTGAAGGCTCGTGCTGCTGTCGAGCAAAAAGATGTTGAGATTATCCAGCAAGAAATTGCTTTTGCAAAATTAGAAATAATCAAAGAGATTTCGAAGAATTATTATGATTTGTGTTTTATTCGAGAGGCTTTGAAACTTGCGAAAAAGAACATAGAAATTTTGCGCAACATCTCGGAAATTGTTCAAACAAAGTTTACTGTTGGAATGACAAGTCTATCGGATGCCATACAAGTCGAAACCGATATTACAATGTTAAATGAACGAATTATTGAACTCGAAGCGAAGGAAAAATCTTTGGTATCGGTATTGAATGCGTATCTGTTGAGACCGATAAATAGTATAATTATAACAGATTCATTGAGGCACGTTCCAAACATTGAACTGAATCCCGATATTTGGCTTTCGTATGCGAAAGAAAATAATCCGTATCTACGGCAGATTATACTTTCGGAGCAAAAGTCCAAGTCCTACGAGAATTTTGTCAACTTCGAATTCTATCCAAATTTCGGACTGTCTCTGCAATATTTACAAAGAGATGCTTTGAGTGGCTCTGTTGGTTCTGGAATAGATATGGTTTCGCTTATGTTCGACATTGAATTGCCTATCGACTATGGCGGGAAAAAAAGTTCTATGGTCGAAGAAGCGAAAGTAATGCAAAAAATGTATTCCGAAGAATATCAAATGGCTCTGCAAATGCTGAATATTGAATTTGCTAAGGCGTCGGCAGAGTTACAAGAAATACAAAAGCGGGCAAAACTAATATATGAAGTTTTGCTTCCACAAATCGTAAAAAACCTCGAAGTCGATATCGAGAACTTTCAAGTAGGCAAAGTTGACATTCTGAATGTGCTTAATACACAAAGGAAATACTACGAAATCGAGACGAGCCTTTATTCGCTTCGTGCAAACTTCTGGAAAACTATTACAGAAGTAGAGTTTCAATCTGGAACCAAAATAATTAATTAAAGTTTATTAAAGTGAGGGAATAAAATGAAGAAAAAAATTTTGTTTTTGATAATGTTCTTGCTAATGCTTTCAATGGCAGGAGTATATTATTTTGTGATATATAAAAAAAGCGAGACCAAAGTTGAAGCAACTTCGGAAAGCAAACAACTTTGGACTTGTGGTATGCACCCGCAAGTTATACAAGACCATCCCGGGAATTGCCCAATTTGCGGTATGAAATTAGTTCCAAAGCAAGGAACTGGAGCAAAAACAACTGGTGAAAGAAAAATTTTATTCTATCGTTCTCCAATGGACCCGAACATCACCTCGCCATATCCAACGAAGGACCCAATGGGAATGGACTTCGTTCCGGTTTACGAAGACGAAGCAACTGCCGAAGGAGTTGTTGCCATCGACCCAACGGTTGTCCAAAATATGAATGTAAAAATTGAAAAAGTTGTAAAAAGACGACTACCCAATGTTGTTGTAACTAATGGGATTTTAACTACAAACGAAACAAAAGACTACTTTGTAACAACTCGTGTAAGTGGTTGGATAGAAAAACTGTATATCAATTATACTGGACAAAAGGTTAAAAAAGGGGATAAGTTGATGGATATTTATTCCCCGGAACTTGTATCGGCACAACAGGAACTATTAACGGCATTATCTTATAAAAAAAGTATAATAGCTACAAGTAATCGAGATGTCTTGACAAGTGGTGACTTAATGGTTAAAAATGCCATCAAGAAACTACAGTTACTCGAAATATCGAGTTCAGATATCGATAGGCTAATACGGACGCAGGAATTAAAAACGTATATAACGCTTTATGCAAAAACTAACGGCACTGTAATTTCAAAAGATGTTCTTGAAGGTCAAAGTGTGTCACCCGGAATGCCTCTTCTCAAAATTTCTGATTTATCTATATTATGGCTTACGGCAGATATATATGAATACGAGTTGTCGAAAATTGCCTTAGGTTCACCCGCCGAAATTAGATTTAATTTTATGCCGGGTAAGGTTTTTAAAGGGAAAATAAACTTTATCTATCCAACTATTAATACTACAACGCGAACGGCAAAAGTTAGGATTGACCTATCGAATCCCAATGATGTGCTCAAACCGGCAATGTTGGCTAATGTTACAATCTATGGGAGAGATTTAGGAATAACACCAGTAGTTCCCGAAAATGCAGTTATTCGTAGCGGGCAAAAAGACATTGTTATTGTTGCTTTGGGAGGCGGAAAATTCAAACCGCAGGAAGTTACCTTGGGAGGATATTCACAAGGTTATTACCAGGTGTTATCTGGATTAAGCGAGGGGACAGAAATAGTTACCTCTGCTCAATTTTTAATCGATTCAGAAAGTAATCTGCGCGCGGCGATTAGCCAATTTATTTCTCCCGAACATTCACATACCAATGTAATTGAAAAGGATTCTAACCCAGAAAATGAGCATAAAAGTCACAAACAAGAAGAACAAATATTGCAGAAAAAAGAATCTATGCAAAAACAAGAATCAATAATTCGCAAAGGAGCAATAGATTTAAATGCCATAGACAAAAACAAAGATGGTAAGGTTTTCCAAGACCCGATGGATTGGAATGTTATTTCCGATGAACCTGGAACTTGCCCAATTTGTGGGATGAAACTTAAAGAGGTTACGCTGGAAAAGGCAAAGCAGAATTTGATAGAACACGGTTTTAAGGTGAAATGAGAGGGGATATAATGTTTGACGACGGAAATCCAAAAGAAGGAATTGTTGCAAAACTGATTGAGTGGTGCATAAACAACAAGTTCATTGTCATAATTTTGACAATAGCAATTATTCTTGGTGGTTTGTGGGCTCTTACAAATACTAAGGTTGATGCAATTCCCGATTTAAGCGATGTTCAAGTAATAGTTATAGCAGACTATCCCGGACAAAGTCCAAAAATAGTTGAGGACCAGGTAACTTATCCTCTTACCACGAAGTTGTTAGCAGTTCCTCATGCAAAGTATGTTCGGGGCTATTCTATGTTCGGTTATTCAATGGTTTACATCATTTTTGAAGATGGGACAGATATTTATTGGGCAAGGAGTCGTGTACTGGAATATCTTTCTGGTTTAATAGGGACCTTACCTCCTGGAGTTAATCCACAATTAGGACCGGATGCAACTGGGTTGGGTTGGGTTTTCCAATATGTATTGAAATCGAATAAGAGAGATTTGCAAGAACTTAGGTCAATACAGGAGTTTTTTCTAAGATACGAGTTGCGGTCCATCCCGGGTGTTTCGGAGGTAGCGAGTATTGGTGGATTTATAAAACAATATCAGGTTAATATAGACCCAACTAAACTGGCATCTTACGATATTCCTCTGGAAAAGGTAAAAGAGGCAATTCAGATGAGTAACAATGATGTTGGTGGGCGTCTTTTGGAAATGGGCGAGATGGAATTTATGGTTCGGGGATTGGGGTATATAAAAAGTGTGGAAGATTTAAAGAAAGTATCGATTGGTGTTTCACCTGCTACTGGAACTCCAATTTATCTTGAAGATGTTGCCGATGTAATAATTGGTCCCGAATTACGACGTGGATTAGCAGATTGGAATGGGGAAGGCGAAGTCGTCGGAGGAATTGTATTGCTTCGATACGGCGAAAACGCATTAACAACGATTAACGCTGTTAAAGAAAGACTTGCAGAGTTGAAGAAATCATTACCCCAAGACGTTGGAATTGAAATTGCATACGATAGAACTGGATTGATTGAACGAGCCATTGATAATTTAAAAGAAAAGTTGACAGAAGAAATGATAATTGTTGCCTTGGTGATTATAGCATTTTTACTTCATATTCGAAGTTCGTTCGTTGCAATTTTTACTTTGCCAACCGCGGTCTTGTTCTCCTTTTTGATTATGAAGTTGCAGGGCATCAATGCAAATATTATGTCGTTGGGTGGAATTGCAATTGCTATTGGGGCAATGGTTGACGCCTCGATTGTCTTAGTAGAAAATGCTGCAAAACACCTCTCAGAAGAGTATGACAAACCACCGGAACAGCAACGACCACACTGGAAAATCATTCTCGATTCTGCAAAAGAAGTTGGTCCTTCTATTTTTTATTCTTTATTAGTTATTACAATTTCTTTTTTGCCAGTTTTCACTTTGGAACAGCAGGAAGGTAGATTGTTTAAGCCCTTAGCATTTACAAAAACTTATGCTATGGGTGGTGCTGCAATATTAGCTGTAACTATTGTTCCAATTTTATTGGGTTATTTTGTTCGTGGAAGAATGAAAAAAGAAGAAGAAAATCCTTTGACCAAAATTTTAATTAAGATTTATCATCCGGTTGTCGATTTTGTAATGAAACGGCGTTGGTGGGTCGTTGGTGCTGCTTTGGGGATTATCTTGGCGACAATAATCCTATTTAGTAAACTTGGTTCCGAGTTTATGCCCCCTCTTTATGAGGGTGATTTGTTGTATATGCCGACGACTCAGCAAGGTATCTCAATTACTAAAGCAAGAGAAATACTCCAACAAACCGATAAGATTATTAAGTCCTTTCCAGAAGTCGAATCTGTTTTTGGAAAAATTGGAAGAGCTGAGACTGCAACCGACCCAGCACCATTGATAATGATTGAAACAACAATTAGATTAAAGCCGCAGGAGCAGTGGAGAAAGGGTATGACCCCCGAAAAGCTTGTCGAGGAAATGGATGCTGCAATTAAAATTCCCGGCTTAACTAATGCTTGGACAATGCCAATCCGAACAAGAATTGATATGCTTTCGACTGGGATAAAAACACCGGTGGGTATTAAAATTGCTGGGCCCGACCTCGAAGTTCTTGACTCTTTGGGAACGGTTGTCGAAAGAGTTGTGAGTTCTATCCCGGGAACACGCTCTGCTTATGCAGAAAAATTACTCGGTGGGAATTATGTCGATTTCAAAATCGACCGAGCAGCAATAGCGCGTTATGGACTTACAATAGGAGATGTCCAAGATGTATTTATGTATGCTGTTGGTGGGATGGAAATCACAAAAACGGTCGAGGGTTTGGAACGTTATCCGGTAAATCTTCGATATATGCGCGATTACAGAGAAAATATCGAGGCTTTGAAAAGGGTGCTTGTGCCATTACCCAATGGTGGAAACGTTCCACTTGAGCAACTTGGTCAAATCGAAATCAAGAAAGGTCCGGCAATGATTAGGTCGGAGAATGTGCGGCCTAATTTATGGATTTATGTCGATTTGGCTTCGGGCGCCGATATAGGTTCTTATGTTAAAAAGGCTAAAGAAATAGTAGCAAAGCAAGTGAGTTTACCCGCGGGCTATTCTATCAAATGGTCGGGACAATATGAATATATGGAGCGCGCAGCTAAGCATTTATCTGTTGTTGTTCCACTTACTTTGCTGATAGTGATTGTGCTTCTATATATGAATACTAAATCGGTTATTAAAACTGGCATTGTTCTATTAGCATTGCCATTTTCAATGGTTGGGGCTATTTGGTATTTGTATTTAGCAGGATACAATTTAAGCGTGGCTGTTTGGGTCGGAATTATTGCTTTGTTAGGGATTGACGCGGAGACTGGGGTTATAATGCTTCTCTATCTTGATTTATCTTATGAGAAGTTCAAACGGGAAGGTCGCCTACGCTCAATAAATGACTTGCGCGAAGCAGTATTCGAAGGAGCCGTCAAAAGAATAAGGCCCAAGATGATGACCGTTATGACTACATTGCTTGGGTTATTTCCAATTATCATTGGTGTTGGAACTGGAACTGATGTGATGAAGAGAATCGCAGCTCCAATGGTTGGTGGAATTATAACTAGTATGATAATGGAACTAACAGTTTATCCAGCAATATTTTATATAATTAAAAAACATAAATTAATAACGGATGGAACAGCAAAGTGAAATAGGAATTGCTTGGTTTAAAAACTTTTTCGGCACCAGGTGTGCATCCTTTATTGAATAAGGATAAGAAACAATGTTTATATTATTTTTAAATAATTAAAAGGTGGGTTATGAAAATGTGTTCATTGCTAATAGTTCTTTTCATATTGGCTTTCTCTGTTGCATTTGGGCATAGCAAGGAAAGCCATCGAAACGATGAAAATGCCGAAGGTTTTCGGAGTGTGTCAGATACAGTTTCTGTTGTAAAAGACTCAACGAAGCATCAACATTCTGAAGTCAAGAAGGTGGAACAAAAAATTATCGTAAATTCGGAATCAATTTTTGAGCACTTGCATAACAAAATAATTCACTTCCCAATTGCTATATCGATAACAGCATTTTTCCTCAGCATCCTGAATTTTAGATACAAAAAATATGACCAGACTATTCTAATACTGGTGATAATTGCTTTTGTTACTTCTATAGTAGCAATTATAACTGGTTTGAATCAAGAATCACATTTCGAAGGTGGGGCCAAAGAGTGGATAGTGGAAATTCACGAAACCATTGGTTTTGTAATTGCCGCTTGTCTTCTTCTATGGGCCATTGTTTTGAAAATCCCGACTATAAAGAAATATCATTGGATTGTTGGGATTGCTGTGGCTTTGTTAGTCTCTATTACAGGTTTTTTGGGTGGAATAATTTCACATTAACTGTTAAAGTAAAGGAGATATTATGAAACACAGGTTAAAAGTTCATTATGTTCATATTTACGGAGTGGTTCTTATTGCAGTTTGGGTGCTTTCTGCAATTATTGATACTCTATTATATCATCCCGACCCTCTTATGAACGAAAAAGACCTTGGCTTTATCGATATGTTGTTTGCAGACATACCCCAGATGCTACTGTTTCATCGAACATTATTTCTGTTAGTTGGTTTGTTTCTTACATCGGTCATCCTTCAAATTAAAACTGTTAGGCAGTTAAAGGTTTCGGAGCAAAAGTTAAAAGAAGCAAATGAAACGAAAGATAAACTTTTTTCAATCATTTCTCATGATTTCAGAAGCCCATTTTCAGGCTTTCTAACTATGAGCGAAATATTAATGGACAAGGGCGAAGAACTAAGTAGAGATGATGTATATGAAATTGGCAAAAGTTTAAATTTTTGTGCAAAAAAACTCTACGATTTCATGGATAATCTCCTTTTCTGGGCAAAATCCCAGATGAGTTCTAATCGTATCGATTACGTCAATTTAAACCTGCACAACTTGGTAAGTGAAGTTCTCGATACTTATAGGCACAGTGCTAGTTTAAAGCAAATTGAACTTGTGAATGATGTTCCCTGGAACTACGAAATCAAAACCGATGCTAATTTGTTGAAAATCATTCTGAGAAATTTAATTAGCAATGCGATTAAATATACAAATGCAGGTGGGAAAGTTTGTGTTGCAGCTCGAATACAGAAAGCAAAAAATTTTCGAGAGATGATAATTTCAGTTTCTGATAATGGCGTTGGAATGAACCAACAGACTTTAAATGCTTTGTTTTCCCACCTGAAACTACCTTCGGTTCTTGGCACTAGTGGCGAAGAAGGTTCAGGTTTAGGTTTATATTTCACAAAAGAAATGGTCGAAAGATTGGGGGGTAAAATTTGGGTGGAAAGCGAAAAGAATATAGGTTCTACTTTCTCAATTTCTTTACCAGTTATTTTAACTTAATTAATAAGGTGAAAAAATGTTGAAGAGGGGAAAATGATGAGATTTATGTTGCTTGTGGCATCTTTGGTTTTCTTGAAAGTCAATGCTTTCGCTTCTTTATCTGTACATCCACAAATACTCTACGATACAGTATCTGTGGGCGCAACGAGCGATATTCTAATACACATAAAGAATATAGGTCCGTCCGGAAGTTTGAGTTATCAACTTAGTGCTTCTGAAACGTGGATTAGATTAGATAAAACATCGGGGATAATAAATCTCAATGATTCAGTTACAGTAACAGTTCAAATTGATGCCACCCAATTGAATGTGGGAACGTACGAAGCAAACATTATCGTTGGTGACCCACACCATGGTCCATTAACAATTCCCATTAGAATTTTAGTGCAAATGGTGTTGAACATCGATAACCCATCGGTTTACGATAATGTATTGTTTCGAGTTTATCCTAATCCATTTTATTCGACTACTAACATTAGTTATTATTTATCTAACCAACAAAATGTTCAAATTGAATTATTTGATTCACGAGGAAATTATGCAAAAACTATTGTTAATGGAATTCGCACCGGAGGTGAATATATGATTCAGTTTGATGCTTCTATGTTCCCATCGGGAATTTATTTCTTATCTATGAAAACACCAACTATTAATGTTTCTCAAGTATTACTTTTAAGTAAATAATGAAAGGATATTAAGATGAAAAAATCAAAATTTGGTTCTATTTCCGTTTCGATTTTAATCGGGTCGGTAGCTGCTTTTGGAATAACTTCTTGTTCAATCCTTGGGGCTGGATGTTCTGGTATGATGGGACACGGGGGTCACGCTGGCCATTCCGGATACTCGAGCCATTCTGAGAATAATACTGAAAGCGATGCTTCCGAAAATATTGAAATAGTAAGGGAGGGAGAAATTGATGTCTATAACATCGATGTTAATATGGACGGGTATGTATATCAAGACCAGATGCATTGGAATGTTATGTCCGATAAGCCGGCGCAATGTCCTATATGTGGAATGGAATTGAAAAAAGTGTCTGTTACAAAGGCAAAGGAAAATTTGAAAAGTAATGGATTTAAAGTCAAATAAGTGTAAAGCGAGTTTTTTTCTTCTTTGGAAAGGACAATCTATGTGTATTTTAATTTTTTTGTTTTTAAAATATTAGGTGCTGCTATGAAAAATATTATTATTTTATTCCTTGCTATTGTGCCGATAGTTTTTGGATGCACAAACTCTAATGATATTGACTACGATAAGTATTTTGATTCTTTAGCAGATTTGGATGCAAAATCAGCTGTTGCTTTAGCAAATGAATGGCGATTTTCCGCTCCTAAAATTACAAGTTTTATAACAACCGAAGAAGTAGTATTTGAATTCCCTAATGGGAGAAAAGTTACAAAAACCTTGCCCGATAGTTTGGTGTATGTTGCTATTGCTCCATATATCAATACTACTCATACTTGCGAAACACACTATCCATCGAGTTGCCAAGGAGAATTAACTGAAAAGGCATTTTTCCTTACCGCAAAAGGCGAAAGTGGAAATTTATTGTATGAAGGAGAAATTACCACCTTAAAAAATGGATTCTTTGAATTGTGGCTGCCTCGTGGAACTAATGTTCAGATTAGCATAAAATACGGGAAGTTATTGGGTAACGAAACAGTTCCAACATTCGATGGAAGTAGGACTTGTATAACAACGATAAAATTAGAATAAAAGTTTAGTTATATGGAGAAGTCAGCTATTTGTAAATGAATTTTTTTTATTAATTTTGTATTTTGATTTGTTCCTGAGTAGCTCAGCTGGTTAGAGCACCTGACTGTTAATCAGGGGGTCTGGGGTTCAAGTCCCCACTCAGGAGCTTTCTTATTCTAACACCATCTCATCATTCTTTTATTACTCTTTTATTTTTAGTAAATTTGTAGTCTAAATATATTTAATTTGTTGTTTTGCATTAGAGGTCTGAAAAATGAGAAAATTGACATTGTTGTTGATAGGATTCTTGCTGTACTCTAATTACATATTTTCTCAATTCGAAACACATATATTACCTGCTATTCTCGATGTTGAAAAAGCAGTATTGAGTACTTATTCTGATATATTCCGACCCAAATTGGTTCCTCCATTGCACGAGTTGCCCAAAGGACCCGAGCGAATTTTAACTTCATCGGGTATAGAAATTATCAACATTGTAAATTCTGGCGGAGGACAATCCGAAACTTTTATTTCTTTACATCCTTTTGACCCAAATA